>WAKG01000127.1 GCA_015523445.1 Desulfurococcales archaeon
ATAATAATCATAGTAATATCGCCTTCATGCCAACCATACCCTCTGATCCAGATGTTGGTGTGGCTAAGAATAGGATCCTGGACTACGACAGACTGGATTCTGACCCTATGATCATCGAGCTGGATACTAGATACAGTAGGCCTAGGAGTATTAACACGGTCGTTGCTAAGAGTATTGTGAAGGAGTTGTGTAAGTAGGTGTTAACAGGTAAACTAGGCTCTTTAACACTGTTAAAGATATATAATCTGCTAGTGTAAAATATAGAGCATGGGGGCAGTAGGGTTGAGCCTAGCAATCTCTAAGAGGAGGATACAGAAGCTCGGGGGCTCCAGCCTAATAATAACAATACCAAAGAACTGGGCCAGGAAGATCGGTCTCACAGTAGGCGACACGGTAATAATAGTTGATGAGGGAGACCACCTAAAGATAATGCCCCCAGACACCAGGGTCACTGAAAAAGTGGGTATTGCACGGATCAAGCTATCAGGCTTCCTCAGGGAGGTCAGCGTAGGGAAGATCATAGACTGCTCCTACCAGAACGGCCACAGCAAGATAGAGATACAGATACCGTCAAACGGTAACACAAGCCCAGAGGAGCTAGCCAAGGAGGCTGAGGGACACCCCAAGGTCAAGAACGCCCAGATCCTAGACGCCTCAACCATCCTAATAGAGCTAGAGACAACTAACGGCGACGAGGTCACCACGCTCCTCAAAAAGTTCAACACAAAGCTCCAGGAAATCATAGACCTGGGAGAGGCGGCGATAACAGGGTCTATACCCCTAGACGACGCCATAAAGGCGATAGAGAATAGTGCAGACAACGCCTACAATATCGTTGACTCCATAACAAGGCTATCATTCAAGCAGGGCATAGTAATGTGCGAGTCCAAGGGAGTAGACCCCACAATACTCATAGCACTCAAGATACTCGCAAGGCTACTCGAGAGGGCTATAAAGAACCTAGTCAACTTCAGCGAGCGCGACCTCAGCCTCAAGGCCGTAGGCAAGATAAGGATCATAATGAGCGAGGCGATAGGAGGCATAGCTAGCGGGAGCGGGAGGAGGATAGCCAACGCCCTCAACGAGGTATCAAGCCTGAGAGAGATCGTGGCGGAGATGAGAAGCCTCTCAACTCCAGAGGCGGAGAAGGTGGCAACCTGCGTGGAGAGCATGAACATAGCGATCGAAACACTAGCATCAAAGGGTATATGCTCGGTCCTAGCGGCTCCCTAGACTCTTAAACCCCTCCACCACCAGATGCCCCCGGAGACCCAGCTTGGACGGGTGCTGCACAGAATTATCCGGATGTGTGCTCAGGAACACGAGGAGAGAGCTGGAGAAGCTGATACACAGGGTTAGGATCGAGAATCTACTGAGGGACATCAGGGATAACGCGTACAGGGCCCACTCCTGGCAGCTGCTGAAGAGGACAATGGCAACCCCCATATCAAGGTGTATCAGAAGCATCGCAAGCTCCTGCAACATACCCTGCCTAGACTCGATCTATTTCTCCGACCTAACGGGAGGGGAACACAGCTACATGGAGGGGCATGGAGGCAAGGACCTAGACCTAATACTATACACACCCTGCGACGTGGATAGAGACAGGCTGGAGAGGGGACTAGAGTCCTGTATAGAGAATGCTGTCACACTCCTGCTCTCCGAGATGCTCACCGACGACCCCAAAAAGATGCTAGGAATACCTAATATTATAGAGGTACACATAGTCAGGGATAGGAGGGACCTACCCTATTACAATATGATAAAGTATAAGAGTAGAACGCTCACCAAGCTACTCTAAAACCCATCCTCCTCCTAACACCCCATACAGCAGCATCAACGATAGCCCTAACCCTGGGGATCCCATAGGTGGGCCTAACCCTGCCCTTCATAATAGCCTCCACCACATCAACAGGCTTTCTAGGCTCATCCCATAGCATAACGGGGGCCACGCCCAGCTCACTCAACACATGGGCATCGCTCCCACTAGTCCCCGTCATACCTATCCTCCTAGCCCTATATACCGCTGGTATATTGAATAGTATGAGGCCGCGGGAGTTCCAGACTTCAACCGTATGGAACACTCTCCTATCCCAAGCCCTGCCACCCACACTATGCCTCCCCAGGTGATAGGGGTGCGCGGCGACCAAGACACAGTTATACTCATCTCCAGCCTCCCTCAGCTCCCAGGGATTCATGCCCTTCCAAGCCTTCTCAGGAATCGGCTCTGGGCATAGAATTAGGGCGTCGCCCCACATGGTCCTAACCTCATTCCCATAAACAATGACTGGAGCGCCTCGGAGCCCCCTAGCCTCCCTCGATGCAATGACCGACCCTGTGAATGTATTGTGGTCTGTCACAGCAAGTGCATGGAGTCCAATACTTCTACCTCTCCTAACCACCTCACCCGGGCTAGGCCTTCCATCACTAGCAGTGGTGTGGCAGTGGAGCTCTGCAGCATACACAAGCGTCCACCTATGGCTCGGATTCTTTAACCACTACCCTAAATGCATCCCGAGCCTTGGGAAGTCATGGGTCGAGATACCTCTTCATGCTTGAGTTTATACAGTTGCTATCCCCTTCTCTATCCTATGGAGGCTCTGGTTCTGCAGGTGCTATATCCTGATATTTGTATCCTTGGGGGCCTTATAGGCCGCTATTTTAGGGGTCTAGATGTTCACACTCATCATCTTTATCATCTCCCGAGGCATTCGGGCTTAATAGGAGGAGGTGTATGCAAGAGCCTATTCCGGTCTATGGGCAGGGTTTTTTCATTGTAGATCCTGGAAGTATAGCCTACATTATAGTATTCGACTACTATGATCCAGATAGGTATTACGTGGGCCTGGCTAGGTCAGGCCGGGTTGAGGATGAGGAGAGGGTGCTCGCGGAGAACATGCAGTCCTTAATGGATGAGGAGAGGGTTATTATTAATGGTGAGGATATTAGGCCTCAGGTGTTATGGGCTAAGGTTGAGATAAGAGGGTCGCCTAAGAGACCATCAATAACATTCTTTACATTGATGAAGTATAAGCCCAGGCCTGGTGCTAATGTATATGAGAATATCTACGATGAGACGAGTGCAGAGTACGACTATACAGTATACTGGATCCCTGGCAGGTGCACTAGGATAACTAGTATAGACTCGCCGGGCTACGTTGAGATCCAAGAACACTTAGCGATAGTCAGAGTCCCACAGGGAACTCGCATCCCTGGCTACGAGAGCGTGTCGTTCACGCATACATGCATCTAGGCGGTGGCCCCAACCTGGCCCCACTGGCTCCATCCGAACCATGTATAGTTCCTTGTTGAAGCCATATCCCTGGCATACCTAACATACTTGCCTATAACACCTGAAGGGAGTCCATGGAGCTTGAAGAGCCTCTCCAGGCTCTGGAGCCTCACCACGACGTCCTTGGGCATACCCCCTTTAAGGGCATAGTTTGCGAAGTCCCTTAGGGCCTGATACCCCAAGAATAGTAGAGCAGCCTTGTGGGGGCTCCTCATGGATCTACTCATCCTCCTCAGCTTTTCAGCATCTTCTTCAGCCATGATCCATAGGGAGGGACTCCTCCTCACAGGGCAACACCGTTACATCTAGTATACCGGGGCATCTGTGTTTTGGAGTGGCAGGAGCCATAATCCCCGGGTACTATGGGATGCTATACCGGGGTGTTACCTTGACTACGGGTCCCCGTCTAGCTTGCTCCTCATCCCCCAACCTAGGGTCGGGGCCGGTGATCTCGGTCACACCCAGCGGCTGGCTAGGAGAAGCTTATCCCATCGACGCTCCTCACTATTACACCTTTGTATAGGAAGTCTATCTGCCTTAATGCTGCGTGCATGTCGAACTCGGTTAAGGCACTTATCCCATCAATGGGGACATAGACCTTGTACCAGCGTAGGGCTGCACTAGCTACTGTGTGTAGCACGCATATATTAGCAACGGTACCGACCACTACTAGGTTCTTGACTCCGTAGATCCGTAATAGGTCGTCAAGGGGAGTACCGTAGAAGCCGTCGTACCTGGTCTTCTTAACTACTATATCACCCTCCTTAGGGGCGAGCTCATCCACAATGCGCCATCCCCAAGTACCGTGCCTAGCGTGCTCACCCCAGATCCTGTACTCCGGATCATCGTCGTAGTGGGTGTCCTGGGTATAGAAGATCCTGGCCCCGGCACTCCTCGCTTTCTCGAGCAGCCTAGCTATGGGGGCTATCGTGTCCCTGGAGGATGGCACGAAGAGAGCCCCATCCGGGTGGGCGAAGTCGTTCTGCATATCAACTACTATGACAGCTGTCTCCCTGGCTGGGAGGCTCACGCTATCCACAACCCTATACTCAGGCACCTTTACGCTGGCCATGCAACACACCCCCTATTATACCGGGGAGGGGGGACGATATCTGTATTACTCCATAGACGGCTACCCTATCATAACCTGGTGTGTAGGAAGTGGAGCAGTGCCCCAGCCTGAAAGAGCCAGCTAGGGCTGGCGCGATTAGCGTTGAAGACATGAGGGCGGTAGAGGTAAATGCTGTGTGGCTAGGACTCAGCCTAGACCTGCTCATGGAGAATGCTGGAAGAGCCGTAGCTGACACTATAGAGTGTATACTAGGCGGGCTGGAGGGTGTGAGCGTGGCGATACTAGCCGGTAAGGGTGGAAATGGGGGAGATGGCATAGCCGCTGCCAGGCATCTGGCCGAGAGGGGTGCCCGGGTCGAAGTCCATCTATCCCATCCCCCAGAGATGGTCACACACGGGAGTACGAGGAGGAACCTTAAGGTTCTCCAGGCCAGCGGCTATGCTAGGCTGGTAAAGCCTTGGAGCAGGGGATGGGGTGACACCAGTGGAGCCGATGTAGTCGTTGACGCCTTGCTGGGCATAGGGGTTAAGGGAAGCCTTAGGGAGCCAATACTCAGCCTTGCAAGGTCCTTCATCAGCCACCAGGGGCTCCGGGTATCGATAGACACTCCCACCGGTGTGGATCCAGATACGGGGTACGTGGCCGAGGGGGCAGTGGTTGCCGATGTCACTATTACACTGTATAAGGTGAAGAAGGGCCTCCTCCAGGGTAAAGCACCCATGCATACTGGCAGGCTACTGGTAGCTCCTATAGGCATTCCACCTGAGGCAGTGGAGCTTGCAGGGCCTGGAGACGTTTATGCCAGGATCCCGGTTAGGCCTAAGGACGCCCATAAGGGGGTAGGAGGTAGGGTCCTCGTCATCGGGGGGAGCAGGGATTTCATAGGCGCCCCTATACTAGCCGCCCTCGGCGCTGCGGCTGGGGGTGCTGACCTGGTTTACCTAGCCAGCCCGGGGATGATACCCTACTGGGCAGCACAGAGGAGTTCGACCATAATACCTGTCCCGCTGGATGGCGACTACCTGAACCAGGGTCACGTGGATCAGCTCCTCAAGCACTCGGAAAGGGTGCATGCGGTCGTGGTAGGGCCGGGTCTAGGTGGCGGAGATGAGACCCTGGAGGCTGCTAGGATCCTGGTCTCAAGCCTCGCTGCAGCTGGCAGGGTTACTGTTGTTGACGCCGACGCATTGAAGGCTATGGAGGGCCTCCGGGATCTTGGGCCCCACATAATCCTGACACCACACAGGGGTGAGGCATCAAGACTCCTAGGAGGCGAGGCTGGGGATCCTAGGATAGCCGCCTCTAGCATATCGAGGCTAACGGGGGCTACAGTTCTCCTGAAGGGACCCCTGGACTACATCTGCGTCGGGGACAGTTGCAGGGTTAACGTGACTGGTGTTCCCTCCATGAGTGTGGGAGGTACCGGGGATGTGCTCGCTGGGGTCGTGGCCGGGTTCGCCGCTAGGAGGATAGCCTTGGGTAGGGGGCATGGCATGCCCCATACCTCAGCGGCCGCTGCCTACATAGTTGGGAGAGCTGGGGAGCTCGCGGCCTCGGCAGGGAGCGAGAATATTTCAGCCCAAGACGTGATTGAGAATATAGGTAGGGCCCTGGCTGAGGCTAGAAGCCTTGCGGAGAGCTAGGGTATTATATGTACCCTACCAGCTCTACAGGGTTGGAGAGGAGCTTGTTGCCTGTGACTCCCACTTCTGGAACCACGTCTCCGAGGACATACTAAAAACCCTCCTAGTCAGGGGCATGGGTAGCCTAGAGGAGGCGCCTAGCAGGGACGGGATAGCACTCAAGCCCCTAACTCCTATAGGAGGGCATAGGGCGTGGCTCGAGTGGGTACAGAGGCTCAAAGTCCATCCCCTACCAGTGCAGCCCGAGGATCTGGCAGCTTACGCCCTGGGGCTCCACTGGGGCGGTAGATTGGATGTTGTTAGAGAAACCTTGAAGGGGCTTGCAAGGGTCTTGGTTGGTGAAGGGCCTGTAAAGCCTCTAGGCAGGTATGCGTGGCTCCGCCTCCCCTCGAGGGATTGTAGCGTCGCAGATGCCAGGTATAGGATGCTTGTGAGCCTTGACCCTGGTGTAGGGCTTAGGATTAAGGAGGAGGTGTGCACGGCTACGGGGTACGGGTATGGGTATGAAGGGGAGGGTGATTAGGGAGAGGTATGAGGCAACCTATACGGGGTATGATGAGCTGTATAGGATGGAGCAGTATGAGAAGTATCTTGAGGCTCTGGGCAGGGTAGAGCCTCGGGGCCTTGTGCTCGATGCTGGATGCGGGACTGGGCTGCTTATAGAGTATATGGCTATGAATAGGATGCTCGGCAGGGTTAGGGGTATTGTCTGCCTGGACTACAGCTGGGGTATGCTATCGGTTGCCAGATGGCGCTTGAACAGGCTTTGCGGTAGCCGGTGTTGGGTTGTGCTTGGGAATGTGGAGCGGCTCCCCTTCAAGGACCACATGTTCGATGTTGTCTACTCCTTCACAGTTTTGGATCTTGTGGATGACGTTATTGGAGCCTTTAGGGAGTTGACCCGAGTCTCCCGTGGGCCAGTGGTGATCAGCATGCTGAAGAAGCTCCCCTATAAGGACCTACTCCTAGCAAACGGTTTAAGACTCCTAGGCGTTACTAGCAAGGATGTTATCCTGCTCTGGGAGCCTGGAAATTAAACCCTCCACTCTTCACGGCTACACTGGATAAGGGTGCAGGGATTGAAGCTGGATGTTGAGGTTGGAGAGGAGTCTCTTGGAGAGCTGGAGAGGCTGGCCAAGTCTCTCGGGACCGAGCCCGGCAGGCTACTCTCTATACTAGCCGAGGTTGCCTCCTCATACGCTGAGGACCTTATCAGCATGGCTAGGGTGCTGAGGGTTAGGAGGGAAAACAAGCCCTATAGCATCGTGGAGGAGATATTCTACTATGGGGTTGAAGCCTGGAGGGGCATCGTTGACAAGGTCCTTACAAGACTCAAGGCAAGGGGCAGGTACGAGCTGGAGGAACTTGACCTCGACCCTGACGACCCTAGCATAGAGATAGAGCTGATAGCCCTCGAGGGGAGCGACCTGAAGGCGGATAAGGTTAGGATAAACTGGAGCATACACGGAGTCATAGTGGAAGCATACTACTATATAGGAGAGTATTATGAGAGGGTCCCGGCCAGGCTGCGGGGCTTCGACGTATCCTACCTACCAGACGAGGAGGCACTACTAATCTCGTACACTGGCGATTCTCTATCCTCAGTCCCCCCACTACACGTCTTCGACGAGGCGGCCAAGAGCATAGTGCCATTAGAGAGGTGATCCTGTAGCTTGAGGGTAAAGCTGTGGCTAATGGAGGCCGACCCTGTCAGGACACTCTCATCACCCGACATATTCATACTCAGAGGCAGGAGGGCAGCGATGGGCAACCTAGACGTTGTCTACTCTAGGTGGAGTGGGCCCAGGCTAACAGTCTACGGCTCCTACCAGAGGCCATCCGGCGACCGGTTCCTGAGGAGGATAACAGGGGGGCCAGAAGCCTCCATGGGCCCCGGATCCGCCTATCTAGCCGCTGTGAGAGAGTATAGGTGGAGCCTGGCCACGATGTTCAGGGAGAACTCTAAGCTGGTGGAATGCCTATCCGGCTCCAGCCCTCAAGGTGGTAGGGCTGACGGGGTGGTTATAGGAGTGACTAAGGTGGCTGGCCATGGAATTACTGAGGTCCTAATGGCTAGAGACCCCGGGCTTGGAAGGGTTAGGGAGTGCCTCTCAAGTGTCTACGGTAGGATCTCGGGCGAGGAGGAGCTCGATCCAGACCTTGCCCCTGATATCGCGGTGAAGAGGAATAGTAGCCCGGAGTGGCTGAGGCCAGGTAGAAGCTATAATATAGAGTCTACATCGTCTAACAACGGCTTCTATATAAGATTCCTGGCGTGGGCCGAGGATGGACTCATACACTGGATCGACCTAGACGGCGTGTTCTACGCCTCTCCACCCAGCCAGGTTTATGCGCTGGTAGAGACTGTATCCCAGGCGATGCCGAGCCCTGGCCTTGTCTACGAGTTCACCGCTGCATGGTCAACATTCGTAGACACTGCTGGGATCAGCGTTGATGAGGTGGAGGAGGCTTTCCGGGGACTAGTGGAGAGGGTAGAGGGAGCCGGGTGATGGAGGTAACTTATGGGGAGTTAAGGTGGAGGATCCTTGGCGTGAAGAGGCGTAGGGCGATCGAGGTCATGAGGCCTCTCCGGGCTAGGGGCCTGGATCCTATTGTCCATGGCAGCATAGCTCGGGGTGATGTTGATGAGGATAGTGATGTTGACATAGTTATACCTAGGCCAGTGGCGCCTAGCATTGTCGTCTACACGCTAGAGCAGGCGGGCTTCCGGCCTTTCCACATCGAGATAGTCCAAGCCACCCCCTCCTATACACCCAAGGTATACATATACTTGGACCCAGAGGAGGAGGTGGTGGTAAGCTTCCCCCTGGCTGAGCTGGGTGAGAGGGAGAGGGAGTTCTATAGGTGGGGAGGCGAGCTCGGCCTAGATGGGCTACTCCAGGGGAGGCGGGTCCCCGGGGTTACTAAGGAGCTCAAGCTGGTTATACCCACGAGCACAGGCCATGTGGAGGAGGATGTTATAGGCAATGAAGCCCGGGTAGCCAGGCTGCTAGGCATCAGTATAGAGACGGTTATGGAGAGAATCCGGGTCCTCTCGAGAAGGAAGATCCATGGCAGGACTGGGGTCTTCCTCAAGGAGCCTATTGACCCCTCAAAGCCTGTGGAGGAGGCGATAGACGATATAGCTAGGAGGGTGCCAGCGTTTCGGCGCAAGGTTATGGGGTGACTCTTATGGACCCGGTACAGGCACTGGGCGTTGCGGGGATGCTGCTGGTATTCGCCTCTTTCATTGTTAAGAGGTGGGCTTGGCTTTATGGATTCAACATGAGCGGGGCTATCCTGCTAACATTCTATGCCTATCTCCGTGGGGATCCCGTGTTTGTGGTGGTGGAGGCTGGTATAGTTGCTTTCCTAGCGTATAGACTATATGTGGAGTTGAGGGGTGGACCTGTAAAAAGGGTTGAGTCCCGGGGTGCCCAGAGTGCTGGGGGCTGTGATGGCTAGGATACGGGGTCTGCTGTGACCCCGAACTTCTGCCTCCATTCCTCGAAGGCCTTCTGCTCCTCTGGTGATAGTTCCCTGCCTATCCTGTACCATCCTGGCTTGGCCTTCAGCTCGTCTGAGGCCTCGTCAACCTTGTAGATACAGTCTACTGGGCAGCTGGCTACACATGCAAAGTCGTCTTGACACTTTTCCCATATAAGCCTAGCCTTCATGTTCTCGTCAAACTCTAGGGCGTCGTATGGACAGACCTCTATGCATGCACCGCAGCTTATACAAGTGTCCTGGTCTATGGCTACCCTCACGAAGTTTGCCAGCTCGCTCATCCCACGATGCACCTCGGCTGGTTCAATTGTATAGTATTCTATTCTCTTATTAAAAAGGGTTTACCCCGTGATCGTATTTCTGTGACAATATCGTCAATATACGCATATACCTGGATCTACCGGTTCTACTATAAGCACACATACTAAACTTATTTATACCACGCATACTAGACTCTATTGAATACAGTATAGAAGGCCGGTCCTAGAGGTGGATACTGTGGAGTTCAAGCTAGCCAGGATAAACCTGAGCACCCAGAAGGTTACAGAGGAGAGAATAGATGATAAGACGCTTAGGAAGTTCATAGGAGGCAGGGGCCTCGGGGCATACCTAGCCCTCAAGGAGATCCCCAAGGGTATCGATCCCTTCAGTCCCGAGAATAAGGTGTATATTCTAACTGGGCCGATAGTAGGCACTGCCGCCATCGAGAGCGGCAGGTACCATGTGGTAGCCAAGAGCCCTCTAACAGGTATACTGGGTGACGCAAACAGCGGGGGCCAGTTTGGCCCTTGGCTCAGATTCGCCGGGTACGATGGCCTAATCCTCGAGGGGGCCAGCGAGGAGCCGGTGTGGATTAGTATAGTGAATGGAGAGGTCAAGTTCCACGACGCCAAGCACCTCTGGGGTAAGGGAGTAATCCACACTGAGAAGGTGATAAGGGAGACCGTAGGCGTGACGAAGGAGTCCCTCGGCAGCGTACTCTCAGTAGGTCCAGCGGCTGAGAACAGGTCCAGGATCGCCGCCGTCATGAACGACAGGTACAGGGCTGCCGGGAGGTCTGGCCTAGCCTCGGTGATAGCATCTAAGGGAGTGAAGGCTATATGGGCGTACGGAAACAGGAAGGTCCTCGACGAGCTATATGATAAGAGGAAGTACATGGAGGAGGCTAAGAAGCTCATTAAAAAGATACTGGACCACCCAATCAGTAAGAGCCTCTACGAGTTCGGCACCGCAGTGCTGGTAAACGTGATCAATGCCCACGGCGCCCTACCCACGAAGAACTGGACCCGCGGGACCTTCGAGAAAGCGTTCAACATAAGCGGTGAGAGGCTGGCCGAGGTTTACCTTAAGACCAGGAAGGGGTGCTGGGGATGCGCCATCCAGTGCTCCAGGGTCTCTGAGGTCGAGTCTGGACCCTTCAAGACCCCCCTCTCCGAGGGCCCAGAGTATGAGACTATATGGGCAAACGGCGCCGACACTATGATCGGCGACCTAGACGCCCTGGTCAAGGCCAACTACCTCCTAAACGACATGGGGTTCGATACGATAAGCTTCGGAGCAACAGTTGCAACCCTCATGGAGATCTATGAGAGGGCCAAGAAGGGCGAGCTACCGGAGGAGAAGGCTAAGGAGTTATTCGAACTCCTAGGAGACGTGAACCCGGAGTGGGGCAACTCACATGCACTCCTACAGCTAATCTGGATGACGGCCTACAGGAACAGGATAGGAGACCTGGTAGCAGAGGGGGCCAAGAGGCTAGCAGAGTACTTCGGCGTGCCCGAGGCCGCCGTTCACGTTAGGGGCATGGAGATGCCCGCCTATGATCCGAGGGGCATAAAC
>WAKG01000128.1 GCA_015523445.1 Desulfurococcales archaeon
ATAGAGGCGGAGGGAGAGAGGCAGGCGGCCAAGATCATGGCAGAGGCAGCGGAGTTCTACGAGAAGCACCCCTCGGCACTCAGGCTGAGGGAGCTCCAAACCCTAGTCGAGGTCGCGAAGGAGAAGAACATGGTGATCATAACCAGCCAGTACGGGGGACTGGGAGAGGCCATAGCTATAGCTAAGAAGGTTGCAGGAGGCAAGGGCTCACAGACTTAGCCTCTCGTTTGCGGTATTGTAAGGAGTGGGGTTGCAGGGTTATGTCTAGGCTATCCATGGCAATACTGTTAACGCTAGTATTAATAGTTATCCTGCTCAACGCTCCACTAACCGGGGCGCAGAAGGATCTAGGTGCAAAGTACTGTGGGGCCCAGGATAGGAAGTACGGCCTTGAGCCGCCGGGCACGCCCTACGACAAGACAGCGGGCCCCCTGGTCTACACGATCAAGATAGAGGGGGTAGTAGACTACGCTATGGCTGAGTACGTTAAGGCGGCAATACAGGCGGCGGAGAAGGACGGCGCCATCCTGGTAATACAGCTTAACACTCCCGGAGGGCTCCTAGACGCTGCCCTAGAGATAGTCACCTACATAGACGACTCCAGAGTCCCGGTTATAGGATATGTCGTGGACAGGTGGGCTGAGAGCGCGGGAACCCTGATACTAATGTCAACCCATGTAGCTGCTATGCAGCCAGGCACGATTATAGGTAGTGTGCAGCCGATAGCATACGACCCGGCCACGGGAAGCTACAGGCCGATAAATGAGAGCAAGATAATAAACCCCATCATAAAGGTCTTCTGCGAGCACGGCGCCACTAAGGGCAGGAACGCCACGGCCCTCGTGAGGTTCGTGCTCCACAACGACAACTACGGGGCTGAGGAGGCCCTCGAGATAGGAGTCATAGAAGTGGTGGCCAGGAGCATGGGAGACCTACTAGCCCAGCTAGACGGGAGAGTAGTGGCTCTCCCAGCCGGGGACAAGGTCCTACTAGACCTGGCAAACCCAAGGGTTGAGGAGCTACAGCCGAGTCTTAGGATAACTATACTCCACACACTCTCCGATCCAATGCTAGCAGGCATACTCCTAAGCCTAGGCACTCTGATCGTGTTGTTCAGCCTCGTCTCCGGCAACCCTGGAGCAGTGGGTGTAGGGGTGCTACTCCTCCTCCTAGGCCTAGCCGGGCAGGGGTTTAACCCTAATATGACCAGCATGTTCCTCATACTAGGCGGCTCCATACTCCTCTTCATAGAGATATACACTCCCGGCTTCGGCCTCATAGGAGGCACAGGGATAGTGATGCTAGTCCTAGGCATAGCCCTGCTCCCGGTTGGTGGAGATGGAGGCGGCTTCACCGTGTCCCCCCAGTACGCTGGGCAGCTGGTTAAGATGCTCTATGCCACCGGCGGCTTCTTCGGCGTTACTACAGCCTTCATAGTCTACAAGGTGATCCAGGTTAGGAAGAGGGAGCCTATTGTATGGGATATAGTCGGGGCCCGGGGCAGGGCTGTCGATAGGATCGAGCCCGGAAAGCCTGGGTTCGTGATCGTGGAGGGCGAGTACTGGAAGGCTGTTAGCGATGAGGTGATAGAGCCTGGTGACAAGATCCTGGTGGTCGGCAAGGAGGAGCACGTCCTAAAGGTTAAGAGAGAGGGCTAGATACAGGGTGTCGAGGCACCATCAAACCTGATGACAGCCCCCGTCAGGTAGCCTGGGGCTCTAACCAGGAGCTCTACAAGCTGCTCCAGCTCCCTTAATGTACCCGACCTCTTTAGAGGTGAAAGCCCTTCTACGTGCCTTCTCCAATACTCCTCAAACCCTGCCTGGCCAGCTATCCTTGAAACAGTCTCCACCGCCCCAGGCGTCTTGAAGCTACCCAGCTCTACTAGTATAGGCCTAACTCTATCCGGGGCCATGCGTGCCAGGGCCCTGACAAGCCCCTTCAGCCCCAGCCTTACGGTGTCTGCTATGAAGAGTGGGGGATGGGGTTCGTTCACTGTGAAGCTGGAGAATATTATCATGGTGACCTTCCGGGGGTTAAGCGTGGCGAGGTCCCTCGCGATAACCCCGGTGGAGGCGAGGTACATGCTAGCCGCCTCTAGCCAGTCTCCCCACCCGTGATCCTCGAGTCCACACGGCTCGCAGCTCGGGTTGCCATAGCTCATCGCAACCACGTCCAGCCCGCCCCACTCTCTAACAAGCCCGGGTATTAGCTGCTCCACATCCCCACCCTGGGTGAGGTCGCCCTTGATGTGGACAGCCTCAGCACCCAGCTCCTCCAGCTCTCTGAGGGCGTCCTCTACAGGCCTCCTGCCCCGGGAGAACAAGGCTATCCTATTACATCCTGCCCTAGCTAGCCCTCGGGCGGCTGCAAGCCCGACCCCGCTGGTCCCGCCAGTAACCAGGGCGTTGCACCCGGTCAATCCCTGGTCTCCCCCATTATTACGCTCCCCAGCGGAGGGTATTCTATTGTGGGGGTACAGCCTTGTTCCTGACGGGGGATGATGTTGCCAAGATACTGGGGATCGACGGGGTCCAGGTGCAGCCTGCTGGAGTGGACTTGAGGGTAGGGGAGGTTAGGAGGCTCGAATCCCCGGGCCTCCTCGGGGAGGCAGATAGGAGGATCCCCGAGGGTGCCAGGGTGGAGCCTGTCGAGGGGTGGTGGAGCCTCGGGCCAGGGGCCTATAGGATAAGATTCCTCGACGTGGTTAGGGTGCCTCCCAATGTTGTGGGCCTATGCTTCCCCCGGAGCAGCCTGCTCCGCATGGGGGCACTAGTGGGGTGCGCTGTGTGGGACCCGGGGTACGTGGGCCGGGGCGAGGCCCTCCTAGCGGTGTTCAACCCTATGGGGATTAGGCTGGAGCAGGGTGCCAGGGTGGCCCAGCTGGTCTACGCCACACTCCGCAGGGAGGCCTCCAGGCTGTATGAGGGCGTGTATAAGGGGGAGGGCCTATAGCCTGCTGGTGGAGTTTAGGAAGGCTATGGTCCATAGGAGCATGAGGAGGGCTAGGCCCACGAGTATGCCCCTTGTGCTGCAAGCCCTCTCTGCCACGGGTGGCGGCTTAACCCTAGAGTCTAGGCCGAGTACTGATGCGAGGCCGACCCCGGTTAGGAACTCTAGGGTGTCTCCCAGGAAGTCCCAGGTCCAGTCTGAGAGGGGGTAGCCGGGTATTAGTAGGGTCTTGAGGGTGGTGGTTAGTAGCTGGTAGAAGGCGTAGGCCCAGAACACCCTGGACCCGCACCCCAGCATGGTTACTGCAATGGCGAAGAGGAAGTGGAGTATGCTGGCTAGATTCTCTAGTATGACCACCTCAACTATAACCCTGCTATACCACTCCGGCCATACCAAGGTAATCTACGCCCCCGCAACTACTGTTTAAAACAGCCGACAATGAGGCGCAGGGGATATAGATTTATATATAAACAAGGTAGCATACCCGGGGGCATCCAAGAGTTTTAAATGAGGCAAAGCCCAGGCCCAACCCGGTGCATGTTTATGGCAACACCATGCAGCGTAGAGGAGCTGAAGCCCCCTGCAGAGGGCCAGCTCGCAAGGCTAGAGGGCGGCAAGCTAGTCGTGCCAGACAACCCAGTCGTGGTCTACATAGAGGGTGACGGGATCGGCCCCGAGGTGGTCAGGAGCGCAATACAGGTGATAAACGCAGCCGTGGAGAAGGCCTACGGAGGGGCCAGAAGGATAGTCTGGTGGGAGGCGGTAGCAGGGGAGAAGGCCCAGAGGGAGTGCGGCGAGCTACTCCCCAAAGCAACACTGGAAGCAATAAAGATAGCCAGGCTAGCCCTCAAGGGCCCCCTAACCACCCCAGTAGGCAGCGGCTTCAGGAGTATAAACGTGACCATAAGGCAGGCTCTAGACCTATACGCCAATATAAGGCCAGTCCGCTTCTACGGCCAGCCGGCCCCCCACAAGTACGCCGACAAGGTGAACTTCGTCATATTCAGGGAGAACACTGAGGACGTGTACGCTGGCATAGAGTGGCCCCACGACAGTGCAGAGGCAGAGAGGCTCAGGCAGTTCCTAAAGCAGGAGCTAGGCGTAACCATAAGGGAGGATGCAGGGATAGGGGTCAAGCCGATAAGCAAGTTCGCAACCCAGAGGCTGATGCGCAGAGCCCTAGAGTGGGCCCTTAGGAACGGGAACAAGAGGATAACCCTCATGCACAAGGGCAACATAATGAAGTACACGGAGGGCGCATTCATGAAGTGGGGCTACGAGGTCGCACTAAACGAGTTCAGGGAGCACGTAGTGACAGAGCAGGAGCTATGGGAGAAGTACAACGGCGAGATACCGGAGGGCAAGATACTAGTCAACGACAGGATAGCTGATAACATGCTCCAGCAGATAATAACCAGGCCATGGGACTACGAGATAATCGTAGCACCAAACCTAAACGGCGACTACATAAGCGACGCGGCCAACGCCCTAGTAGGAGGCATAGGCATGGCAGCAGGCATGAACATGGGAGACGGGATAGCAGTGGCGGAGCCAGTCCACGGCTCAGCCCCCAAGTACGCGGGGAAGAATGTGATAAACCCCACAGCAGAGATACTATCAGCCACACTACTCATAGGAGAATTCATGGGGTGGAGGGAGGTAACAAGGCTAGTAGAGGATGCTATAAGGAGGGCGATAGCAGACAAGAAGGTAACATACGACCTAGCCAGGCACATGCCCGGGGTAGAACCCCTAAAGACCACAGAGTACACGGAAGCCCTCATCCAGTACATAAGAGAGGCCTAGCACTCCAGCCCCTCCAACAGCCCGGGGAGCTCCCCCACACCCCGTATCCTATATCGGGCCACCCTCCTAACCATCTCATCACCCTCCCCCACAAGTATAGGATACCCCACAACCCTCATGGCAGAAGCGTCCCACATAGAATCCCCAACATAAGCAGTACGCCCGAGCCCGACACCAAGCTCGTAGGCAACCCTCTTAACAGCCCTCGCCTTATCAACCCCAACCAGGGGCACCCCACCCGGCCTGAGATATCCCTCCTTGTCGAAGGAAAGCATGTTAGCCATCCAAGCCTCAGCCCCAATAAGCCTAGCCACCCTCCTAGCCAACAGATCCACCCCACCCGACACCAGGGCAATCCTAACACCCATCCTCCTCAACCTCCTGACAGCATCCTCAACCCCAGGGGCAAGGGGCACGCGATCAAGAATCTCCTGAAGCCTACTCCTATGCAGCCTACCACCAGAAGCCCTGATCCACAGCTCCGTATCGAGCCTCATCCACTCCAAATAATCGATCTTACCATCCATAAACAGCCTGACATACCTCCTAGCCTCCTCGCCAACACCCAGAGCCTCATGGATATACGCCCAGCTACTCTTAATCGGGACCAGCACCCCATCCATATCGAAAACCATCAGCCTGACACAGGCCAACCCCGGAACCCACCCACACAATGAGGATCACACGGAGGTAAATAGGAGAATCTACACCCCAATCATATCAGCGAGCCTCTTGGTCACCTCATCCATCGAAGGCCTCCTAGAGGGCTCCAACTCCATCATCTCCCAAACGAGCCCCCTCAACCTACTATCCCTAATCCTGCCCACCCTCCTCCTAGCAAGCTCCTCATTAACCCTATAATACCCATCAATAGTCTCCCCGGTGAGGATGTAGAGGATCACGTTCCCAAGCTGGTAAACGTCAATCCTATTCTCATAACCCCCCTTAATAGACCTCTTCATAATATCGCTATATACCTGCTCCGGCGCCCTCCAGCCCGGGGTGGAGCCCCTGCTCGACTTCGATATTGTCTGGATCACCCTGGTCAGCGAGGAGAAGTCGCTAACCTTGGCAACACCTCCAGACAACAGTATGTTACCAGGCTTGACATCACCATGTACCAAGCCCCTACTGTGAATATACCTCAACCCTTCACCAACATGGGCAGCGAGGACCAGGACATCCCTCAAACCCGGCTCCCAGCCGCTGGACAACTGGTAGGCTACACTACCCTCCTGGGCAAACTCATAAACCAGCAAGGGGACAGTAGTAGAATAGTCTATTAGTCTCACAATATTCCTGTGCTCGAGCCTCTTTATAACCTCAGCCTCCTCCCTAATCCTCCTCATCATCCTCTTATAACTGCTCTCACTACTCGTATCATCACTACTCGTATCAATATCCCTCCCAGCCTCAACAAGGGCCTCGTAGCCAACAGGAACCTTGACAGCATAAACCTGCCCACCAAGACCACACCTATAAACAACACCCCAACCACCCTTCC
>WAKG01000129.1 GCA_015523445.1 Desulfurococcales archaeon
AGCTACTTACTAGGCTTCTATAGGGCGCATATCCAGTATAATATTATTAATAATATTTTGATATAGATTCTTTGTTATATACGGGATCCCTTCTTTTGATGTCCCCTATCCTCTCCTCTATTTGCATATTAGCTCCACTCGGCCGTTATGCCTTCTAGCCATCAGGCATAGTTACTGTTGTAGGAGTCTTTGTAGATAAATGGAAGCGTCGTGGACGGGATCTCACGTGGAGCCTATCTCTAGTATAATATATCATTAAGTAATAATATATCAAGATCGACCCAGTGTCTAGACAATATAAGGGGCTAATGCATAGAATGTCATAATGATGGATTACTACTAGCAACCTTTTAAACCACTAACTATGGGCTCGGATGGGTTAAAGTGTGGGCTCCCAGTTATATTAGCAGTGGCGGTTTGTTGGATGGCCATAGGTAGGATAAGGGGCTACTAGGCCCCTGCCTTCGCCTCTTTTATCATCTTCCTCAGCACGTACTGTAGTATGCCTCCGTGCCTGTAGTACTCGACCTCTATCGGCGTGTCGAGCCTTGCCTTGACCTTGAACTCTATGACCTTGCCGTCGCTCTTCCTGGCCCTCACCGTTAGTATCTTACCTGGGTATAGGCCCTCCTCTATCCCTAGTATATCGTACTCCTCGCTGCCATCCAGCCCTAGCCTCTCGGCGTTCTCTCCCGGCATGAATTCTAGGGGTAGTATGCCCATCCCGACTAGGTTGCTCCTGTGGATCCTCTCGAAGCTCTCTGCTATAACCGCCTTCACCCCTAGTAGGTAGGGACCCTTGGCTGCCCAGTCCCTGCTACTCCCGGCACCGTACTGCTTGCCTCCTATAACTATAACCGGCACCCTCTGCTCCCTATACCTCATCGCAGCGTCGAAGACATGCATAACCTCGCCCGTGGGCCAGTACCTGGTCCACCCGCCCTCGCGGTCTGGGGTTAGCCTGTTAACGAACCTCGGGTTGTCGAAGGTGCAGCGCATCATCACCTCGTGGTTGCCCCTCCTAGAGCCGCAGGTGTTAAGCTTTGCCGGCGGGACTCCCTGGCTTATGAGGTATTGCCCTGCCTTGCTGTCGGGGCTTATCCTGCCTGCAGGGCTTATGTGGTCTGTGGTTGTCCTGTCTGGCGCCCATACCAGCACCCTTGCCCCCCTGATGTCTTTGAGGGGTGGCGGGTCTAGGGGCATGTCCTCGAAGAATGGGGGCTTCCTTATGTAGGTGCTCTTGGGATCCCACCCGTATGTTATGCCCTCCGGGGCCTCTAGCTTCTCCCAGAACTCGTCGCCCTCGAATATGTCCTTGTACTTCTCCTTGAATAGCTGGGGGTCTAGGGCCTTCTCTAGGCTCCTCCTGACCTCCTCCTGGCTAGGCCATATATCTCGCAGGTAGACTGGGTTACCGTTGGGGTCTATCCCGATCGGCTCGGTCTCGAAGTCTATGTCGATCCTGCCGGCTAGGGCGTATGCTATGACCAGTGGCGGGCTTGCTATGAAGTTGCCCCTGGCTAGCGGGTGGATCCTGCCACTAAAGTTCCTGTTACCGCTGAGTACAGTAGCTGTGTAGAGGTCATGCTTCCTTATAGCCTCCTCCACCTCGGGCCTAAGGGGCCCACTGTTCCCTATACAGACTGTGCAGCCGAAACCGGTTATGTGGTAGCGTAGCGCCTCTAAGTACGGCATTAGGCCTAGCCTCTCCCAGTATTCCGGTACCACCCTGCTACCAGGTGCATTGCTCGTCTTTACCCACGGCTTCGTCCTGAGCCCCTTCTCGACGGCTTTCTTGGCTAGGAGGCCCGCTGCTATCATGAGGGTCGGGTTGCTTGTATTGGTGCAGCTGGTCACTGCCGCGTAGACTACGCTTCCATCGGCTAGTAGAACCTTCTCGCCGTCAAGCTCCAGCTCGATCGCCGCGGGACCCCTGCCCCTCTTCTTCCAGTACTCCTCTAGGATCTCTCTAGTCCTCTTCTTAGCCTCCCTTAGTGGTATCCTGTCCTCGGGATGGCTGGGCCCTGCTATGCTGGGCTCCACATCGCCTAGATCTATCACTACCACATCAGTATACCTGGGCTCGGGGGCCTCGAGGTCATACCATAGGCCCACGTGCCTAGCATACTTCTCCACGAACTTGACATGCCTCGGATCCCTACCCGTGCCGAGCAGGTAGCCTATAGTAGCCTCGTCTACCGGGAAGAAGCCCATGGTGGCGCCGTACTCCGGGGCCATGTTGGCTATAGTCGCCCTATCTGGCACGCTTAGGGTTTTCACCCCGGGGCCGAAATACTCCACGAACTTGCCTACAACACCCTTCTTCCTTAGCTTCTCGGTTATGTATAATACAAGGTCTGTGGGGGTTGCACCCTCCCTCAGCTCTCCCTCGAGCCTTACGCCTACAACCTCGGGGAGGAGCATGTAGTATGGCTGGCCCAGTATGGTTGCCTCAGCTTCTATGCCGCCGACACCCCAGCCTAGGACTCCTAGCGCGTTTATCATGGTGGTGTGGCTATCCGTGCCCAGCAGGCTGTCGGGGTACGCATATTTATCTCCATCCTCGCCGATCCATACGACCTTTGCCAGGTACTCTAGGTTTACCTGGTGTATGATCCCC
>WAKG01000130.1 GCA_015523445.1 Desulfurococcales archaeon
GATCCTCAAAAAGCAGTAGATATATATAAGTTATTATATGACCAAGGTATAAGACTCTTCTTAGCACCGTATAGCGAGAATTTAGCTAATGAGGTTGCAATAGCCTTAAATAAGTATGATGTAGTCCTCATGCTTTATGGCCCATCTAGTGATAGGTTGGCTAGACAGTACAAGAATACGATCCAGATATCATCAACTACATACAATAAATATTTCAACCTATTTAACATGCTAAAAGATGTTGGTGCTAAAAACCTTATTATAGTATCTGATGGATCAGCCTATGCCGCTAACTCTGTAAAAGTAGTTATCAGGGCTGCTAATAATGCTGGTATAGAGGTTGCAGCAACCATTAGCTATCTCGGAGAGGGCAGTGTTAAGAAGATGCTAGATACCGAGTATAAGGGTGATTACTCACTTCTGCTTATACTAAGTGACTCCTTATCTAGATTTAAGGAGATCGCACTAGAGGCATATAACAGTCTTTCCACATTCGAGATGGTAGCTGGAGACGTCGTAGTCTCATTCCCCCACTTCTACCTAGAGCTCGGAGGATCTAGAGCAGAGAATATAATGGGAGTCGCAGAGTGGGAGGAGAGGAATCTATACTCAAAGGAGATGGCCACCCAGTTTAAGGCTGACTGGTACGGCCCCGTTAACACAGACGAGTGGACAGAGTACTACAGCAAGTACTGTAAGACTGGGGTGCCAGGAAGCGTTGCTGCCTCAGCATCAGCAGCAGTGTTTGCACTAGCCAACTATATCTACTGGGCTGGCTCCACTGATCCATCCGCTATTAAGTCGAAAGCGCCTGAAATATTCATGCTGACATTCTATGGTCCTATAAGAGTTGATGACACGGGGTTCCAGGTAGGACATATACCACTCATCATCCAGTGGATAGAGGGGTATAAGAAAATCGTCTATCCCGAGAAGTACGCGGATGCGAAGCCCAAGTATCCTGCGTCTAACTGGATGGAGAGGGGAGTCACTAAAGCTGTTACAGAGGAGGAAGGAGGGGAAGAGGCAGCTACTGGTGCGGCCCAAACGCAGGTTCAGACAGAGACTGAGGCTGGAGAGCAAGCCGAGGGAGGCTTCCCCATTGCGATTGCTGCCGTGATTATAGTGCTAGTAGCTGCAATAGCTGGGTTCATGGCATTAAGGGGCAGGAAGTAGATGCTAGCAGGCCCACACAAGTTTTTCCCATGAGGCTAGTAGTTTAGGCAATCCTTAATATGCACTCCCAACTTAATCCATACTATGGTGGCTGCTTATGGCGGAGGAGAGAGTAACTATTAGTGTTATAAAGGCTGACATAGGAAGCCTTGCTGGCCATCATAAGGTTCACCCAGACACAATACTAGCAGCCAGCAGGGTGCTTGTTGAAGCCAAGAAGAATGGGAAAATAAAGAGTTTCTACGTCACCCATGTAGGGGACGACCTCCAGCTTATTATGACACACTTTAAGGGCGTGGATAGTCCAGAGATTCACGAGATAGCTTGGAACGCCTTTAAGGAGGCAACCAAGGTTGCCAAAGAGCTTGGCCTCTACGCGGCTGGCCAGGATCTTCTAAGCGATGCCTTCAGCGGTAACGTTAGGGGTATGGGGCCTGGAGTTGCT
The DNA here is from genome assembly GCA_015523445.1 of Desulfurococcales archaeon. GTDB lineage: Archaea > Thermoproteota > Thermoprotei_A > Sulfolobales > Acidilobaceae > S012-22. The sequence continues at coordinate 1,622 of WAKG01000130.1, forward strand.
GAGATGGAATTCGTTGAGAGGCCCTCGGAGCCTGTTGTAGTGTTCATGGCTGACAAGACCGAGCCAGGAGCCTTCAACCTACCCCTCTACAGGATATTCGCTGACCCATTCAACACTGCTGGCCTAGTCATAGACCCGAGGATGCATGATGGATTCATATTCCAGGTTATGGATGTTTATGAGGGACAGATAGTGGAGTTAAACCTTCCAGAGGAGATGTACGACCTCCTAGCCCTCATAGGGACGCCTTCAAGGTACATAATAAAGAGGGTATTCAGGAAGAGTGACAGGGAGATCGGGGCGGTAGTTAGCAGTGAGAGGCTTAGCCTCATAGCTGGCAGGTATGTGGGTAAGGATGACCCCGTAATGATAGTCAGGGCCCAGAGCGGCTTCCCAGCTGTAGGCGAGGTCCTAGAACCATTCAGCTTCCCCCACCTGGTCGCTGGATGGATGAGGGGAAGCCACCATGGCCCATTAATGCCAGTGGGCCTCAAGGACGCTAAGGTGACTAGGTTCGATGGCCCACCCAGAGTGGCGGCACTTGGCTTCCAGATAAAGAACGGAGAGCTGATAGGCCCGGCAGATCTATTCGACGACCCAGCCTTCGACGAGACTAGGAGGCTGGCCCAGCAGATAACTGATTACATGAGAAGACACGGCCCATTCATGCCCCATAGGCTAGGGCCAGAGGAGATGGAGTACACCACTCTACCCGAGGTCCTAGAGAAGCTCAAAAAGAGGTTCAAGCCAGCAGACCTGGGCTATGAGCCCCATGTCAAGGCTAGGGAGAGTGGCGAGATTCACGACTGAGAGTATGAAGGGTGCCTCATAGTGGCCTTCAGGCCAGTAGTAGCTATAAACTATAAGGTATACCCAACAGCATTTGGAGAGAGAGGCTTAGAGATAGCTAAGGCTGCTGTCCAGATCCACGAGACCTATGGAGACAGGATCAGACTTATACTCGTCACACCCCTCATCAACTCTGCTAAAATAGCAACTCTGTATCACGATACCTTTGCCCAGCATGCAGATCCTGTTGGCATGGGGGCATACACAGGGTATACGCCTGTAGAGGCTCTAGCGCTCGAGGGTGTGGCTGGAGTTATGCTTAACCATAGCGAGCACAAGATCCTATATAGGGACCTGTCTACACTCGTATCTAGTGCTAGGAGCTCTGGGCTCGAGGTCCTAGTATGTGCAGACACTCCGGGCGAGGCTAGCGGTATAGCCTATCTAAGGCCAGACATGATAGCGCTGGAGCCCCCAGAGCTTATAGGCACCGGTATTCCAGTATCTAAGGCTAGACCCGAGGTTATACGTGGTGGAGTAGATACAGTGTCTAGGATCGATCCTTCTATACTAGTGCTTGCAGGGGCTGGTATAACCGGGAGGGATGATGCAGCCAGGGCGGTAGAGCTAGGGGCTCAGGGGGTTCTAGTGGCTAGTGCCGTGATGAAGAGTAGGGACCCTTATAGGAGTATAGAGGAGCTAGTTCTAGGCGTTTCTAGAGGCTAGATTCCGTGTCCACACCCTTATCTATTTGTTCCCTAAGCCTTGTTAAAGTGCCAAGGCAATCATCTATAAGCTTTAATAGTCCATCCTTATTCACGAAAACCACCTTCCTAGACCTTCCTCTACCCTCCGGTTTAACCCTATCAGTATCCAGGATGCCCATGCTAGCCATATCGTTCACGATCCTAAGTACGAGTGGATAGCTGACGTCCAGCCTCTTGCTTATATCCTTAATTGAGAGTCTACCCTCCTTTAGTAGGGTATCAATTATCCTTGTTGCCAGCTCAGGATCCGGTACTGAATGACAGTATAACAATGATTTTAGCCCTCTTCTGACGGTATCGGCGGTCACTATCTCCACCTGTATATAGATATAATGTTACTATTAAGTATTTAAAAATTAGTATCGATAAATATATGATATGTTATGGCGCTAGGCGGATGCTAGACGGCATTATTATAACTCCGCTTATACAAATAAGGAGGGGCCGGGCTATGACTGGGGCTGGTATTTCCGACTCTAGCGATGTGGAGGGACACCAGTAGAGAGCCCGGTCCCTATATTAACCCCCATACACTATTCTAAGCCTCGATATAATGTGTATGAAAGTTTGATGGAGATGGGGGGTCCAGGTTGGACGGCCAAAAGGTGACGGCACGCCCAGACTCCGGAGCTAACGTATACAAGGAAAGCCTGAGGAACCTCATATTGAGGATACTCGCTGAAAGGCCTATGCATGGCTATGAGATCATGAAGATGATAGAGAGGGTCACTAGAGGAAGGTGGAGGCCTGCTGCTGGTACACTCTATCCTCTACTTGAGCAATTAAGGCGTGATGGACTCATAGATATCGATCATGTTATGAGTAGCGGAGTTAGGGGAGGACGTAAGGTCGTATATAAGCTCACCGACGCTGGCTGGTCTAAACTAGCAGAATTTCTTATAAGCAAGGCTGACTATAAGATTGATACACTAATATTCTATATAATTGAGGGTGCATATAGGCTTAGAGAGCGCGGGTTTACCGAAGAATATGTTGAGATCTGTAGGAGGGTAGCCGATGGGCTAAGGAGAATAGAGGGGGCTCTTAACTCCGGATGCAGGGCCTAAGCCCTCACTACATACAGGGACTTGTACGGATACCTGTCAAGCCTGGATAACGCCTGGATCGTTTGAGGAGACTCTCTTGCTACTACTATAACATATCCATCGTCTAGGAGCCTTACCATATCCGTAGAGTGGCTTAGTATCCTGCGGTATGCAGCGATGCTAGGCTCTACTGGTATGCTACGCGATGCTAGCTCCTGCTTAAGCCTATAGGCTATATCCTGGTCCTTGACTGCCAGTGTTACCCCATACCTCCCTACTAACTTGACTGCATTCACTGTATCCTGCAATACTTCCTCTATACACCTGTCTATGGTCGTACACTCTCTCCTGCTACCACTGAGCTTAACCGTCTCCTCCTTGCCAGGTTGGTATGTGAAGTAGTTCCTTATCCACTCCTTTATCACTCTATCCGCTGCCTGGCTTCCTCCAACTGACTTGGCTGCCAGTGCCTTCTCTAGCATCTCTTTTAGATTATCGATCGACTCTATTTCCCCTGTGCTCCGCTTTACTAGCTTGACGAAGTCCTCTTTGCTAGGTATAGTTATTTCCTTAGGCTTCCTTATGGGGAATTCTATTATGGCTACCTGTGTCTTGGAGGTGTTGTATTTCCATGTAGGGCTTGTGCAGGGACCGCTTGCTGCTACGACGTCGCCAGCCTCTATACTTATCTCCCTATTCCCGTTACCCATGCATGCCTCTATCCGAAGCTTCTCCCTCCTCCATAGCCTTGTTCTTGGTATTCCTGTGTGGGATATTACCGTGTGCTTGTCCAGCCTCCAGTACCACTGGGAGTAGTCATCAAAAGCGTCCAGGTCCTCTACCGTGTATGCTGCTAGCTCCGCCTGAGTTAGCCAGTAGTCTAGGAGGCCTAGGCCTCTCAGTATATCGAGTATCCTTATAGCTGTGGGGCCTCCTGCTATGGCTCCTACAGGTAGTATAACTAGCTCCTTGCCCTTGTACTTGGTGTTATTGACTAGCCTTGCCAGCATGTTGTAGGTCTGGATAATGGTGCTTGGCCTTACCCTATCCATTAGTGCTAGCCTCTTCTTATCCTCGAAATCTACAGGATTATACATGGAGACTACCCATGCCCTCCTTCCATCTCTCCCTGCGCGTCCTGCCTCCTGATAGAAGTCTTCTGGACTGTCGGATGGATATGCATGTACTATCCACCTGATCACCGGTATATCAACACCCATCCCGAACGCCTTCGTGGTTACTAGGATCATGGAGCTCCCGCTCTCCACTGTCCTCCTGATCATATCCTCCACTCTCCTCCTGGTTGAATCGCTCATTTGCCCGTGGTATACCTCTACAGTGGTGCTGGTGGCTCTACGGATCGCCTCTGCTATGCTATCCACATTTGCCCACGGGTTCTTCTCGCTCTTCACATACCCAGTGAATACTACTCCTATCCAGGGCTTACCCGCTGCTTCCGCCCTTCCTATAAGATCCTTAACTATCCTTGTAATGTGTTCTAGCCTCTCGCTTCCTAGCCCCGTTGGTTCTACGTCGAAGACTAGCTCCTCCCTTATGGGGTCTAATTTTAGGATCGTTGGCTTCCTGTATCCTACCTTTTGGAGCTTATCTGGGTCAGCCTCATGCTCCTCATACTCTTGGACTCCCAAGGATTCTAGTATGTCTCTAGCTACTGAGTGGGGCGCGGTTGCCGTGAATAATGCTATAGGCGGCCACTTCTTCTCTAAGGTATATTCATATATCCTCTTGGCCATGTAGAGGTAGCTTGGCCTGAATGTGTTGCCCCAGCTTGACAGCGTGTGAGCTTCATCCAGCACTATTAGGGATGGGCTAGAATCCTCCATTAATCCCTCTAGCTCGGGGTCCTGGAATCTCTCTGGTGTGACGTAGATGAGATCCACGATCCCCTTTCTAGCAGCATCTATTATTATCCTCTTCTGGACTCTGCTTAGGGTCGAGTCTATCTTATATGCTATCAACCCTCTATCTACAGCATTAGCTACCTGGTCGTTCATTAACGATTTAAGGGGTGATACTACTAGCGTGTATCCACCATAACCGCTAGTTGTGGCAACCCTGCCCGCGACCTGGTATATCGCGCTCTTACCACTACCCGTTGGGTATACAGATAGTACAAGGCCGTGGCGCATCCTGCTATAGAGGTTTGCCAGTATGTTTAGCGTAGCTCTCTGATGCCTCCTGAATTCTAGATCCTCGCCCCATAGCCTCTTGAACTCTCGATCCATCTCTTCAAGTATTACCTGTTTATCTACTTCTGAGCCTTCTTCCCTGGCTTGGTCTACTCTCAATGTTTCAACGTTATCCATAAATCTGGCTGTCCTAGATACCGTCACTCCCCCCAGCTTAAGTATCGTCTCTACAATGCTATCCTCGAGGATCTGTAGAGCGTCTATCCCGTTATCCTTGACAATATGGGACATTGTATCCGACCTTACAGCTGCCTCAGGATATATACTTACTGTTGACCCCATTGAGGAATAGAGTATATCCGGCCTGTCCTTGACAAGGTCCCATGATGCTACAGCAATCTCGCCTGAGTCTATCCACTCGTCTACCCCTTCTTCGTCGAGAGCTCGTAGACCCAGATTTTTCCCCATCTCAACCCCAATCTTGTTAGGTACTACTATTAGGCCATATCCTCCTAGGAACCTTGCAGAACTCTTTAAATCTGCTAGGGGGTCTATAGACCCATTGTTTGACACAATAGTCTTTATCTTATGGACCTCCCTACCGGATCTGACTCCAGTTATTGTTGAAATGGATTCAGGAACCATATAGCGTGCTGTAGCTCTTACAATCCTACCGTTTACCTTCTTTGGCCTAGGTATATGTATTCCATCCTCTATTAGGCTTATCTCATATTTGTTTAACTTGTTATATCTTAAACATTCTATTGTAGGCCTTATACAGTCCACTATAACCTCTCTTTCATCTAGTATAGAGGGGTATATGGTCTGGAGCCACCCTAGGTCCTGAGGCTCTACTTGTATGCATGGTGGAAGCGGCTCTGGCTCCTTTCTAGCCACTAGGGTCTTCGCTATAAGCGAGCCCAGCCTCGTTTCTCCATACTTCTTGCTATAGTAGTATGCCTTGGCAGGGTCTCCAGACCTGGCATCTAGCATCCTTAGGGCTAGTATGGATTCGTCAATCCTAGATCCTATGATTTCTTCAATGTTAATCTTATACGGCTTTAGTATGGGCATGCCTGCCCTTGGCCTATCTGTTATGATCACACATCTCCTCGGCATTACCTTGGATATACCTCGAAACACTTCCAGGCCCTTATACTCTGGTGGTGCTCCCTCGAGCAGCCAAACCTTGTCTCCCACCTCCAAGAAGAAGGATATGACTCTCCTAATCACTTTAGTCGGCGATGAGGGGTCTTCCTGGAGGTGGTATGCCATACTCGATATACTGGCTGGCACGTCTGGAGCAACAATCCTAGCTATACTCCTCCCATCTACTCCTCGAACCCTGCATCCCCACTTTACTATAACGGAGCCCCAGGCCTCTGGCGGTATAGTATCTTCTATCCCATTATTCAGTAGAATCCTAGCCACTGCATCCCCTGGCAGATTCTTCGAGTCTATTATAAAGCCGTCCCAGTCTATAATTCTCCTGTACCTGCTACAGTAGAGTACTAGGGATTGGGGCTCTGGCAGCTTGAGGCCCACCATACCAGCTGCTTTCCAGGCCTTACTCCAGGCTCCTTCTAAGGCTAGGAATCTGAATGCATCCATCAGTATAGAGGAGTCCAGTGGGCACCCCAATGAGGATAGGGATAGGAGCGGCTCGTAGAGGCCTCGACGTGCCAGCCCCTTAACCACATCCTGGCTAGGGCATAGCCTCCTAGAGAGGATTATATTGCTAGCAGTAAGAGCAGTCTCCATACTATGCTCTACTGCCTCTTCTAGCGTGTCCATGGAGGGCTTCAGCTTTAACTTAAGCTTGAGCCTTAGCGTTTCTACAGCTCTCAGCACTCCCTGCATGAATATGGATCCCCCGTATTACCCCGGTATAGTAATAACTACGCTTTTGCCAGGCTTTATCTGGGGTAAACCCCCAGACAAGTGCCGGGGGATGAAGATAATTCCATGGTCCGACGCCATAGTGGGGACTCCGGCAGGATCTGACCCCTGAGCTAGGGTGATCATGTTGAGGCTTTCGACGCATGTCATATTTGCTTTGGGTGTTACGACGCTCTCGGCATCCTATGGTGGAGTCAGCATGATTGATGTGCTTATATTATGGGGGCTTGTATCTCTGCAGCAGATCCTAATTGATAAGCTGTCCCACGAGTTTCGGGGAAAGTATCGTACACCTCTTTTCCACAGCTTTACCGGGGCCAGTATTCTATCCCTAGCACTAGCATCGCTGCCACCCGCATTATCTCCCATGGACTATAACAGGGGTCAGGTGCTTGTGTACATGACATCGCTCCTCCTATCTGGATGGAGCCACTTATTTCTGGACTCTCTTAACCCAGGCGGAATCTATATCCTGGGTAAGCGTGTTAGGATTGCCAAGATAAGGTATGATGACCCGGTGGCTAACACGTTCTTCCAGATGCTTGGCCTCTTAATGGTTGTTTATAGCATGTCACTACGCTTAGGGGCATAAAAGGGTGTAGTGGTGGCTCCGCATTGAAGTACCAGGAGGAAGTTGTTAACGATGCAACACTCTATGCAGCCGTCATGTTTAAGCTTGTAGAGTATATTGAAACCACTGTAGCCGAGTATTATGATATAGATGAGGTTGCTATCGAGGAGAGGGATCTAGATCCGGCAAATATAGTGGGTAGGAGCCTAGTCACCGTCAGACTGTACAATATACCTGAGGATCTAACCAAGGAGGTGGAGATAGGTAGGACTGGTGTAATACTAAGAATAGAGGCTAGAGGTCCTGCATACGGCGGTATCAGCTACAGGACCCTCTTCACCGTATTCCCTCGGGTCCTTCTAAGGCTAGACAGGTACAGGCTTAGAAATCTGGCTTTCCGAACAGCTAAAGACGGGATAGAATACATAATACTCTATGCAGATAACGGGGTCGGGCTAATCCTAGAGGGAGAGTATCTACGGGTTAGCATACCCTTCATCAGGACAGCAGCCTCTATCCACACACATCCAGAGGGATCATGCGGGCTCTCCAGGCATGACATACAGTCTGGGCTAGACCTGCTAGTGGAGGGTGGACTCATGGAGGCAGCAGCCACCCCCTCATGCGCCTTCGTTATGAGGAGGGAAGGGGCCGTGTCTGAGGATGATTATGTAAATGTAAAGCTGATGAGTGGCCCCGTATTTAAGGACACGAGGCTGGGCTCCATAGTATTTGAAAGGATATACTACTAGCCTAAAATTATACCCAGACGCTCAAGAGTTATGGGTGGGTGCGTGTAAAAATGCTTCGGATACCCCTCGAGGACCTTCATAGGGAGCTAGGTGCCTCCTTCGGGGAATTCGCGGGTTGGAGAGTCCCGATGTCGTATGAAGGAACCCTGACCGAGCACATGACTGTTAGGAGGAGAGTCGGGGTCTTCGATATAAGCCACATGGGCAGGCTAGTGCTCCGGGGCGATGTGCTAGAACTCATAGAGAAGGTGTATACCAAGAGGATGGATAAGACAAAGGTAGGATTCATGAGCGGCCCTACCCTGGCCCTAAACACCCACGCAAGGGTAAAGGATGACGAGATGTACTACAGGGTCTCCGACGAAGAGTGGCTGGTAGTCCCAAACGCAGCTGTAAGGGTTGAGATGTATAACCACCTCCGCAGGGTGGCCTCGGAGCTAGGTGTCAATGTGGAGATCAGAGACGTCACCATGGATTACGCCATGCTAGCTATACAAGGCCCCGAGAGTTCCAACGTGATGGAGAGGCTAGCCTCCTGGACCCCAGATCTGAAGCCCCTAGAGTTCAGGATGAACGAGGATCTAGGCGGGATACACGTCTACCTGATTAGCCGGAGCGGGTGGACAGGTGAAGACGGGTTCGAGGTATGGGCTAGGCCCAGCGACGCTGCCAAGCTGCTACGGAGGCTCATAGAGATGGGGGTTAAACCAGCCGGAATAGCTGCTAGGGACACCCTGAGGATTGAGGCTGGATTCGTCCTTGGAGGTCACGAGTATGGAGAGGACCCTTCCAGGTACCCCTGCGCCCTTGGGCTTAGATATGGCCTAGGCGCTATAGACTGGGGCAAGACAGGCTACATAGGCTGGGAGGCCCTCTCAGCCTGCAGGAGGGAGGGGGCACGGTGGGTTAGGGTTGGCCTTGTTATGAGGAAGGAGCATGCAAGGGTTATACCAAGGCAGGGCTACAAGGTTTATGTAGATGGCGTGGAGATTGGATGGATAACCAGCGGCACGTTCAGCCCTGTTATACGCAGGGGCGTTGGTCAGGCGTATATAGATCCAAGGTATGATATAGATGGGATGCAGGTTGAGATTGATGCTAGGGGTAGATGGGCTACCGCTAAGATCCAGGGCTTCCCCTTAGTGCCATTGGGTATGGGTAAAAAATAGGAGGCGAGCCGTCCTCAAATCTTACGGTATTTACTGTATATTCATCCCTAGTTGTGGGCGAATGTTATATGAAGCCTAGCCTAGCTGCTACCGCTATGACTAGGAAGAACGCGTAGAATACCACTGCACCCGCAAGGAGCACCACGAATATTGGGTGAGGCTTTATGGCTTCATATATTGGCTGTGGCAGCTGCTTTAGTACTTTAGTATTTAAGTATAGTAGTAATAGTGGTGATAGTACCATTACTATTAGACTCATGACAGCTCCGAACACTACCAGGCTCCCGTAGTTTACCCCGGCAACTACGGCCAGCGCAACCAGTATGAACTCCACAAGTATTATGCCACCCCACCAGTAGGCGTACCACTTCCTTATATCCTGACTCACAAACCTCCTGACTCCCTCATAAGTCACGTAGAGGGTGTCAGCTGCCTGCCTGACCAGCCCCTCCATTAGGGCTACTTGAGTGTTGAATAGTATCAGCCATACTGCTAGAAGGTATAGTTTACCTCCCATTGCCCCTAGTGGAGTGTACTGCTCGATGGCGTCTGCCGTTAACTCTAGAATCTGGCCCCTTATCTCGCCTAGAGACATGTCTGGTGTGATCCCCGTCTTGTAGAGAATGGTGTAGCTTATCATCACGAACATTAATACTGTGATCAGGTTTCCTAGGAAGAAGACTAGCCATAAGACTGTGTTCACATTATTCTTCCACTGCTTTATTCTCCTAGCGTTCTCTTCCGTACCCTCTGGGATTGCTCCATAGACGTCTATCGCCGTTGGCTTCCCGGTTATACCAGGTATGGTGCCCACGTACTTGCCCATACCGAATCCGGCGTCCCTTATCCAGAATGTGTACCACACGTTAGCCAATCCGCCAGCGCCGACGAAAGCTATGGAGGCCGCGAAGGTCCACCAATCTAGGTCCTCTGGCCTGTCTCCGAAGCCAGTTAGCATTTGCTTAAGCATAGCGCCCCAGTCTGATAGGCTTGTGGCCGTCACAGCTGTTAGGACTATTATTATCCATGCTAGTATTAGTGTGCCGGTCTCTATAACCTCTAGGGCCCTACGGGCAACCGGGGATAACAGTACTGCTGCTAGTACTACGATGGCCCATAGGTAGGTCCAGAATAACAGTCCCGTCTTACCCTCGGGCCAGCCTCCTATCAGTTTCTGGAATGCTGATGCTCCCCCTATCATCCATCCTGGCCAGATGAATGCTATGTAACCTAGGAATAGGAATAGCCAGGTGGATGCAACCATGCCTATGATCCTGCCTACACCCTGTATGTGGTGCTCCCCGCTCACTATGGTCCATCTACTCATTTCCTGAGTCCATATTGTCTGGAATAGCAGTCCCACGAACGCGCCCCATACCAGGACGAATCCGTACTTTGCTGATATTGAGGGCCATATTATGGTCTCGCCGCTACCTAGGGCTAGGCCTAGCTCTATTATTGCTGGGCCTCCTAGCAGTAGTATTGACTTTGGTATGGGTACCTCCTTCACCTTTCTTATTGGATACTTGCCGATGGCTGCCTGCTCCTCGCTGGGGGAGGACTCTGCTCCCACATATATCCCCCCACAACATCTTTTTTATGACCCGATTATCATATTTTTCATATAAATACTTTACCTGGATAGAATATATACTGTAAGTTATCAGTAGCCCCTGCTATGAGGTTACAGCCCCCTCCGATGCTTGAGACACTAGCATGGCATATTTCCTAAGCAGCCCTGGAGGAGGTGGTGGCGGGGGATTCCATCTTACCTTCCTCTCCTCCAACTCTTTATCGCTAACTAGCAGCCTTATGGTCCCCCTTGCCCCATCTATCTCTATCTCATCCCCATCCTCGACCAGTGCTATGGGGCCCCCTACAGCTGCCTCTGGGGCCACGTGGCCTACCATAATCCCTCGGGTGGCACCGCTGAATCTTCCATCTGTAACTAGGGCTACCGTGTCACCCATGCCTGCACCTACTATGGCCGCTGTTACCTTTAGCATTTCGGGCATGCCTGGGGCCCCCTTGGGGCCTACGTATCTGATCACTACTATGGATCCATGGTCCACTTCCCCCCTCCTAATCGCGTTAAATGCGTCTCTCTCGTTGTCATACACCCTAGCTTGGCCCTTGAAGGTTAGCCTGCCTGAGGCTCCGATCTTCATAACAGCGCCTTGAGGTGCCAGATTTCCCCTTAATATCCTTATACCTGCATGGGGCTTGAATGGGTTCCTGGTTGTCCTAACAACTTCCCCTCCATTATTGGCCTCATACTTAGACAGGAGTTTACCTATACTCTCCCCCTCCACAGTTAGAGGATCTGGGTCTAGCAGGCCCGCTTCTAGCAGCTTCTTTAGTATAACCGGGGCTCCTCCCACCCTGTGTAGGTCCTGCATCGTGTATGGGCCCCCGGGCTTCATAGCGGCTATCACTGGGACCCTCCTGCTGATCTCGTCTATATCGTCTAGCGTGAACTTGACTCCTGCCTCCTTAGCTATTGCTAGTAGATGTAGGATGCCATTGGTGGATCCTGCTATGGCCATTAGAGTGGTTGCCGCGTTCCTTAGCGCTTCATAAGTTATTATGGTCCTAGCCGTAACTCCCCTCTCTAGCATATCTAGTACTAGGCTTCCAGCCAGGGATACATATCTTCCCCTCTCCGCCGAGGTGGCGGGCGGGGTTGCAGATCCTAGCGGCGATACCCCCATGGCCTCTGCAAGTATAGCCATGGTATTTGCCGTAAATAGTCCCTGGCATGTACCATAGGTTGGCATTGCCTGTGATTCTATCAGCCTTAAACTCCTCTCGCTTATGACCCCCTTTATGTATGCTCCTACCGCCTCGAAAGCCTCTTGCACCGTGACTGGTTCCCCGTCAAGGGCTCCGGCTTCCGCAGTCCCTCCGTAGATGTATATGGATGGCATATCCAGCCTTGCCATAGCCATTATTATGCCAGGCTGCGTCTTGTCGCATCCACCTATACCGATCCAGGCGTCGAAGCCATGACTGTTCACCTGTGCCTCTATAGTGTCTGCTATGAGTTCTCTACTTATGAGGCTGTACCTCATTCCCTCGGTACCCATGTTGATCCCGTCATTGACAACTATAGTAGGAACGGCCAGCGGGGTACCTCCAGCTTCTCTCACCCCCTCCTTAGCCTTCAGGGCTAGCTGTAGCGTGTGAAAGTTGCAAGGCCCAGCCTCGCTCCATGCGGGGACTACAGCCACCAATGGCTTTCTGAAGTCTTGATCCTTGAATCCTATTGCCCTTAGATAGACCCTATGAGGTAGGTTCTCCACGCCATCATACCAGATACTACTCCTGGGCCTCCTAGCCAAGCGGTGTCAACCCCACTATGGTGGGTCTAGATTACTGTAGATGAATCTTACCTGGGGTTAAATAACCTTGACCCTATGCTATGCTTTAATCCTGAGGCTTCTACCCTCCATTATACTAATATAGAGTTCGTACTCTCTCCTCAACATCTTGAGGCTTGAGTATGGATGGCTAACCAGCTCGTGCCACCTAGGAACCCGTTCAGGGTCCATATAGCCTGCATACCTGTCTAGATCTATCCCCGTCCTCCGCACTGCAGTCTTGAGCGCCCCCAGCCTGCCGCCCATCCTCGCCCACTCCACTATCAGCCTTGCAACCTCCTCGTCTCCACGGCTTAACACTGTCTGGGCTAGGGCGTATCGGGGGTCGTACGATGACACCTGAGCTCCAGCCTTCCTGGCCTCCTTCTTCACTCGAGCTATCTTTGCCCTGAGTACGCCTAGGTCCTCCAGCCCGATCCACTGCATAGCGGTTACTGGCTTGGGTATGAATGGATTTACAGATACCTTTAGCATTCCCTTGCCCCTAAGCTTGGACGCTGCAACCCTTATCATAGATAGTGTATCCTCTAAGTCCTCATCCCCCTCTCCAGGTATACCGACTATTATATAGAGCTTCACATTCCTTAGGCCCCCCTCTATAGCGCTGTCTATCGCCTCCATAGTGCCCCCGGTGCATATTGGCTTGTGGATCGCCTTGGCGATCCTGCAGCTACCCGTCTCCGGAGCTATTGTTATAGTCCTCTGTCCTCCCTCCGCTATGAGTCTGGCCCTCTCTGGAGTGAGGGTCTCAGCCCTTATACTGGGGACTGATGTCTCGAGCCCCATTGACACGGCGTGCTCTAGTATCCCCTGGCCGCTGGGGGAGTCGAAGAAGGCCAAGCTGTAGAAGCTCACCTTCCCCACTCTGCTGGCCTTTACCCCAGCCTCTAGCAGTTCCTTAAGGACCTTCAGGCTCCTATCCCTCTTCGGCTTGAATATTGAACCCTCCATGCAGAACCTGCACCCACGGGCGCATCCCCGGGTTGTCTCCAGCATGAAGCTCCTGCCCCACACAGGCTCTACACCGGGCGGAGTCTCCTGGCGCAGGGGGTACCAGGCCCTGTCTAGGTCCTTGACATAGATCCTTTCAACCGGCAAGCTACTCCTGCCAGGGACAAGCATGCCTGGTATGCTAGACAACTCGTCGAGTATCCTCTCTCTGCTCCCAGCCTCTAGCGTATTTGCTAGGTCTTCTAGCACTGGCTCAGCTTCCCCTACAAGCACGGCATCTACCAATGGGAGTATAGGGCCGGGGTTGGCTGTGACGGCGGGGCCCCCGACTATTATGATGGGATCCTGACTCCTCCTCTTGTACCTGTATACGGGTATTCTTAGCAGGTCCAGCATTCTGACTAGGTCTAGGTACATTAGCTCGTAGGGGAGGCTAACCATTATGATCGGAGGGAGGCCTCCCCTGAGGTCTCCCTCCAGCCACCCGTCTTCTAGGAAGATCCTCTTAACTCCTATCCGGTGCTCCTCCAGGTAGGTTGTAAGCATGTGGAATGCTAGGCTCGAGTAAGCCACGCTCTTCGGCCCTGGGTATGCTATCCCGATCCCCTTCAAGCTAGACCCTAACCCCCGGCCCTGGGACAGGAGCCTCGGCTAGGGGTTATATTTCCAGGAATCAATAGCCTACCGCATTTAAGGCTGGCTAATCTACGCCTGCTGATATGGGGTGATTGTGGTGGCTCTAAAGCCTAGGAAGCCTCTGCCTAACGTGGGGGAGCTAGTGGTTGGAACCATAGAGGAGGTGCACGATTTCGGAGCGTATCTGACGCTGGACGACTATGGTGGCATCAGGGCGTTCCTGCCGTGGAGCGAGATAGCCAGCCGTATGGTAAGGAACATACATGCTGTCCTAAAGCCTGAGCAGAAGGTTGTGGTAAAGGTGATCAGGGTATACAGGAACAGAGGGCAGGTAGATGTTAGCTTGAAGAGGGTTAGCGACGGGGAGAAGAGGAGGAAAATGATGTGGTATAAGAGGACCCTCAAAGCCGCTACACTTATAGAGATGACAGCGAAAAAGCTTGGTAAAAGTATAGATGATGCCTACAGGGATGTCATTTGGAAGCTTGAAGACGCCTACGGGGATGCAATGACAGGTCTAGAACAGGCGGTGATATATGGAGAAAAGGCCCTACGCGAGGCCAGGATCCCGGAAGAGTGGATCCATCCAGTACTAGAAGTTGCAAGAAGACATGTCGAGGTTAGGAGCGTCAGGATCTCGGGCATACTAACCCTCAGAACCATAGCCCCAGACGGGGTCGAGAGAATACGCAAGATCCTAGTCCAGGCCAAGGAGGCGGGCAGCTCCGCCTCAGACAGGGTTTCAATCAGGATCTACACAGTCGGAGCACCCAGGTACAGGATTGATGTACAAGGGCACGACTACCGCGACCTGGAGGAGGCCCTATCCAAGGTAGTGGATAGGGCTAATAGCCTAGCTAGAGAATTGGATGTGGAATCCAGCTTCGAGAGGCTGAAAACATGAAATGGTTACTAAGGCGGTGCATAAGCTGCGGTAGATACACGCTAAGGCGGGACAAGTGCCCTGTGTGCGGAGGCATAGTTAGGGTTCCACACCCACCTAGGTTCTCGCCCGAGGACAGGTACCTAAGATATAGATACCTGATGAAGAAGCAGTCGGGTAGACTCCCAGAATAAATCCTCTACCATGGAACGTTTTTTAGACCTAGCCTGTACGCGGCCCAGTTAGTTGACACATGGAGCACTATTATAATAATCGCTAGCGCCAAGGCAGCTATCATGCTAATGCTATACCCTGCTAGATAGAGCATCGCTAGTGCACCCACATAAAAGTCTAGCTGGTCTAGCAACGGTGCTGGCGCTCCCCTTTCCTTACCTAGCCTCCTCTTTATGAATGATCCAGCCATGTCACCCAGAAGGGCCCCAACGCTAGATACTAGCGAAGCCTGTATAAAGGGTTCGCCTAGTACTAAAGTCTCCAAAAACCCGACTACTAAGCCTGCTAGAATCCCTGTTACAAATCCCTCTACAGTCTTACCATCTCCTAGAACTCTCTGTCCATCTGGCATCTTGGCTCCCATATCTATTGGATGGCCTTTACCATAGAACTTGGAACCCACCACCGGGGCCCCGTTAGCAGCCATCGCTGGCAATATGTAGAGCAGCAGCTCTATAATATCACTCGCTAGAGCCACTCCACCTCCCTCCCAGCGAGCCGGTAGATGATTATCCTCTTGTATGGCTTTTGTATAGTCATCTTGTACCTACCATTACCCAGTTTTTCGGTGTAGGCCTGATACTCCATCCAGGGTACAATATATGAGGCGCCGCTGGCTTCACCGTCCCCCGAAACTTGAGCTACCGCTACTCCGCCCGAGGCACCCAGGAGGGAGGATACGTATGCAACGATCCTGCCTAGCCTATGGCCAGGGGAGGACCTATAGTGCCAGTTTATCGTATCTATAATAGGGTATATACCCTCCATGATCAGCCTGGTGACTACCCTTGCCATCTCATCTATGCTAAGGACCTCGACTGCAGGTATGCCATAGTGCCTACTGAATGCTAGAGTGCCTGGCTCAGTGGCAACCACTATAGCCCTTACACCTGGAGGGCTGCATCTCTGTATAGCGAAGGCTATATGGGTCTTACCCGTAGAGGCTGGACCGTAAATAAGTATTGAGGACCTGGCTTTCACAGCATTCTCTAGTATTGGGTGTAGGCACCTAGAAGAAGCCACGCCTCCTAGGCCTCTTCAGCTCCCTGAATCTTTTCCTGATCTCCAGGTCTAGCTCCCCATCTATTATAGACGCCTTGTTCCTCAGCTCCTCGAAGTGCTTGTTAACAGCATCGACCAACCCCTGAGGCACCTTAGCCTTCTCCAGTGCATCCTTGCCGTCACTGGTTGTCCTAAGCTTCCTGTACATGCCTGGCTCCGTCTCCACGAAGCCTACATACATGAGCGCAGTTAGATCATTCTTGAGCCCGGGACTATAGGGGTATCTACCCACCATTGTAAAAGTATAGCCTAGGTCGTAGCCTAACTCCTGAAGATTCCTTACAAGATCCATTAACGTCTTCTCGTGTATCGGCCCGAACTTGTCTACGAGGTAGAGGACTGCTACCTGCCTCTCGTTGGCTAGGACCTTATCCCTTGTTATTACCTGGAATGTTATGATCTTAAGTTCCTTACCACTCTTGCCCTCGTCGCCTCTACCCTCCTCTCTCTTCTTCTTCGCCATACCCAACCCTCCACCTACACATGTGCTAGTCCTAGAAATTTAAGAGCATATAACTGGTTGGAATATCTAGGTAGGGGAGGATGCGTATAGGGGCTGTAATAATACTAATGCTAATCTTGATCAATGCACTGGCCTGGTTACCGGTTTCGGCACAGTCTAGCTTTGAAACCAGCTTCTATGCCCCCGCGGTTTCTGATACCGGGAAGGCTGACCTGATCAAGGTTGATATAAGGATAGTTATCCCAGGCTCCGGTGTTTTCGAAGTGAATGCGGGAGGTGATGTTGACAACACTACCTACCATAGCATGAAGATGGCCGTTATGGCTGCATCCATGTACGCTGGGATCCGCTGGAACTCTATAGACGTCTACATCACATTAGAAACTAATAGGAACGTAGCTGGTCCTAGTGGTAGCCTGGGAGTAGCGATTATGACATACCTCCTCCTAACGCGATATACCAGAGGGTATACTGGGCCCGGTGACGTGGCTATAACCGGGGCTATAAGCCCTGATGGTTCAGCATCTAGAGTTGGCGCCGTCGGCCTCAAATGCAAAGCTGCTATGGAGCAGGGAGTCAGGTTCCTCTATCCACTGGTAAACTATACCCCTCAGCTAGGTATTGAGTGTAACGGCATGCCTGTTCCCAGCATGATCAATGGAACTATGACCCTACTGAACGCCCCTACAACAGTGGTGCAGACAAACATATCTCTACCCATAGAATTCCATAAGGCTATGAGGGAAGCCGCAGCTAGCCTGGCATCCAAGGCTGAGGTGCTCCTAGCCGAGTTATCCGGGGAAGGTAAGAGTATCGTAGAGTCAAGGTTGAACGCCTCAGCTAGCGTACTAGATAGGTCTCCATACGCTGCAGCCAGCCTAGCCTTTACCGCACTCTATAACGCTTACCGCTTCTACTACCAGTCTTCCATGTTGAATGGAACCAATGTGTACGAAAGCGCCTCACGGCTAGTATCGAGCATAGAGGAGGAGCTTAGAGAGGTAGAGACTAGGCTGGAGGATGCAGATTATAATGGATCCATACTCTACATAGAATTCCTATCTACCGCCTATACTAGGTTGGCCGACGCTAAGAGCAGCCTTGAAGAGGCGTCTGGCCTTATAAGGACTAGAGCTCCTATCATCGAGAATATACTAGCCAACATAGCACTAGCCAAGGCTAGAATAGACACTATAAATACGTGGATAGATACAGCTGATAGGGTTAGAGAGGCTGGTCCCTCAATCTCTATAGATGAGGCTAGGCTAGCCGTATCCCTCTACGGGGACTACGCAGAGGAGGCCGTCTTATATGCTAATTCGATTTTGAAATACTTCATTGAGAACTATAACGTGCCTAGAGATATATTTCAGGTTAGAATAAATACAATAAACAATCTCCTCAGAGACGCCAAAACCTACTATAATGAGGGTAACTATATTGCGGCTCTAGGCTTCTACAGGGAGGCCCTCTCCAGGACCTTATCTCAGATATTCGGCTTCTTCTTGACAAGAAGCGATCCTAGCATAATAAATGGATACTATAGGGACCTTGGCAACCTGGTATCTATGATCCAGGCCCAGCTAGCATCGCATGGGCTTGTAAGCGGTCTAGCCCTAGCATACAAGGAGTATTCCGAGGTGCTGCTGAACGATGATCCCGC
This sequence comes from Desulfurococcales archaeon, assembly GCA_015523445.1. Classification (GTDB taxonomy): domain Archaea; phylum Thermoproteota; class Thermoprotei_A; order Sulfolobales; family Acidilobaceae; genus S012-22. The sequence continues at coordinate 20,037 of WAKG01000130.1, forward strand.
GACAGCCATAGGGCTATTGGAAGAGGCATTATCCTCCTTATTCGCCTGGTACACCCTATTGCTTTCCGAGCCCATGGCAGGAGAAGGTATAGTTATGCCCGAATCCTCTCCTGCCTTGAGGGACCCTGTCCTAACTG
>WAKG01000131.1 GCA_015523445.1 Desulfurococcales archaeon
GCCATGGGCTCCTTCCCCCAGTCACCATAATGATAGATCAAGTCTGGAGCCCCTCCTCCCAGCTTATCCAGGGCAACGTTAACCCCCCAGGGTATAGTAGCCCCCTCCCGCGCCTTAACCTCCGGGGGCTCCATCCTCCTATCATACCCAGCAGCCCTGTAGCCCAGCCGGCTGGCGGCCTCTAGGACCTTGCCAGTGTAGAGTATGTTCACCCCAGCCCTAACCTCTGGGTGCCTCTTCATAACCTCAAGTATAGCCCTGGCAAGGTGGCTGGAGGCGCCCATCTCTGGGCAAGTGGTAGCTGCGACTAGCCTCAGGCCCGCCCTCCTGATCCGGCCAGGTATAGCGGCTACATCCATAGGCCCCCGGGCGTAGGGCTGGGGGATGGCCATGGCTATGTTTATCCCTACCTCAGGGGCTAGTCCAGCCCTCACTATGACGTCACCTGATTCTAGGAGTATCTCAGCAGCCTTCCTTACCTGGTCTAGGACCTCGCCCCTATAGGCCCTAGCCTCGAGGCTAGCTATAGCCCTGGGGGTGCAGCCCCAGTACTTCATAGATTCCTCTACATAGCTGACTGCAGCATCTACAGCATCTCCCGGCTCTCTGCCTAGGGCTAGATACCCCGCTGCCAGGGCTGCCGCAGTATTGGCTACCACATCACTCCTGCACCCGGTAGCAGCTATCCTAGCCTCCCTGCCGTCGCTGAGTAGTGTGACAGAGTCTTTGCTGGCTTCAACGTATATGGATGCCCCCAGCATTTCTGCAATCCTCTTCTCCATACCCGGACCCGCTACGATGGGGGCCTGATAGCCTAGAGTCCCCTGGGGCTTAGTGTGGGAGATCTTGACCGCGTCCAGCCTGGTATCGGGGCTTGGGTTTATGATTGCTTTGACTCCGAGCGGTGTAAGGGCCTCTATATCGGCCTCGGCACATGTTAGAGGGTCCCCTGTGCATGTGTGTAGGCCGACGAGCGGGGCCATGGGTTTAGGATCACCTCCGGAGCTTCCTCCTAGTTGGGGTGTATACTTGCTAAGTTTAATTAGCATTACCCCTAACAGTGGTAATGGTGACCACGGTTGGCCGCGGCTGAGTGGAGTACGGAGAGGAAGCTAGCCCTACTAGTAACCATGTCAGGCCTAACCATAGCACTCTCACCCATACACATACCCATAGGGCCAACCAAGGCACTACCCTGGCAGCACATGACCAATGTGATCCTAGGAGTCACTCTAGGCCCACTATGGGCCGGGGCGGCGGCCCTACTCATAGGATTAACTAGGATGATGCTAGGCCTAGGCACAATATTCTCAATACCAGGCGGGATCCCGGGGGCAATCCTAGTGGGGCTAGGAGCGGTAGCCCTCAGGAGGGCAGGGAGGAATCCGGAGTACGCGGCGCTCCTAGAACCCATAGGCACGGCAGTAATAGGCTTCCTACTAGCCCTATACATATTCGCCCCGCTGGCAGGAAAGTATGAGGCCTGGCTGGCAGCGGGCCTACTACCAGTCTGGCTAGTATGGGCTGTCAGCACGGGGGTGGGCACGATTGCAGGCATCGGAGCCCTCAGGATACTCAGGAGGAGCGGCCTCATTTAGGATCCTCATAGTAGGGGAGAGCGGGGCCGGGAAGACGAGGCTCACCCACAAGATACTCCTAGCCATATCCAGCATAGCCGCCAGGGGAGGGATAACAGTGATCGACATGGCTCCAGACTACATGGGGGTCGGGAGGCCAATACAGCCCGTCCCCGGAGCCAGGATCATCAGGGCCAGGCTACACGCCCCCAGGCTAATGTCGCGCGGAGACTGCAGCGTGGCGTGGAGACTGGCAAGGGAGAATGCAAGGATAACCACCAGCATGATCCTAGAATACCTGGAGTCTCCAACCCCCGTGCTCGCCGTGAACGACCTCTCCATCCACCTACACTCAGGTGACCCAAAACTCCTCCATGACGCTGTAAGGATCTCAACTATCTTCGTTGGCAACAGCTACATGGGGGAGAGGCTGAGGGATGAGTGTGGACTATGGGAGAGGGAGGCCCAGGGATTGGAGGATCTGGAGAGGATGGTGGACCTGGTATGGCATCTATAGTAATGGAGAGAGTATACTACAGGTACAGGGGCCAAGCAGGGTGGGCACTGGAGGATGTGAGCCTAAGCCTGCCCTGGGGCAGGATCCTCGTAGCAGGTGGCACTGGGAGCGGGAAGACTACCCTCCTAAGGGTCGCCTCCGGTGCCGCGGCTAGGATATATGGCGGGGTAGTTAGAGGGAAGATAACCCTAGGCGGGAAAGCGGTATTGGTGCCCCAGAACTTCGATGCATTCATCCTAATGCCTACACCTAGGCTAGAACTAATCTACGTCATGGAGAATATCGGCTTTAGTCCCAAGGAGATAGATGAGAGGCTCCAAGACATATCAGAGTCTCTCGGCATATCAGCCCTCCTAGACAGGAGGGTTGCAACACTCTCCGCGGGCGAGAGGCAGAGGGTAGCCATAGCCAGCGCCCTAGCCATGAGCCCAGACATACTCATGCTAGACGAGCCCCTGGCCTACGTGGACCCCCAGACGGCTTCCAAGGTCCTAGATGCAGTAGCCAGCCTAGGGGTCAAGGCTGTTATAGTAGCTGAACACAGGCTACACATACTAAGGAGATGGGCCACCCACCTAGTCTACATGGAGAAGGGGAGAGTAAAGTACACCGGGCCGATGCGGAAAGCACAGGATCTCCCCCTAAGCATGGCGATCCAGCTAATGGACCCGGGTGAGGCGGCCCGTGTCGCTGAGGCTAGAGGATGTTTGGGCTAGGATCCTCCAGGGAGTCAGCCTCGAGGTCGATGGGGGCGTGGTAGCCATCCTAGGGCCTAACGGCAGCGGGAAGACAACGCTCCTCAGAGTAATAGCAGGCCTTCTCAAGCCCGAGAGGGGTAGAGTCGAGGCCCCCAGCAGGGTGGGGGCATCATGGCAGAACCCCTACTTCTCGTTCCACAAGCAGTCGGTTACCGAGGAGCTGGAGGAGATGGTAGGGAGCAGGGAGCGAGCCCTTGACGTCCTCAAGTCCTACGGCCTAGGGGAACTAGCGGGTAGATCGCCCTTCACCCTCTCCATGGGCCAGGCCAGGCTACTCTCCATCCTACTAGCCGCGCTATGGGGTCCTGAGCTAGTGGTTGTGGACGAGCCAACCAGCGGGCTAGGACCTAGGGAGAGGGGCATGGTGTCAAGGCTCATCTCCAGCCTCACCTCCACCATACTGATTGCCACGCACGACCTAGACTTCGCCCTGGAGGTCTCGGATAGAGTGATAGTACTTGACAAGGGCAGGATCGTGCTCGATAATCCATCCCCAGAGGTGTTTTATAGGGACGATCTCTACAAGCTAGGATTCCCCCGCCCCCTGGCCGTCGAGATAGGGCGCGCAGCTGGAAGGGTGGTCAGGAGTGTATCCTGCTAGGGCAAGGCTCCACCCCTACACGGGCATACTCCTAGCAGCATGGGGCACCGCCTCCACCTATACGGGGTGTCTAGTCCCTTCCCTACTCGTGGGACTCGGCCTCCTATACCACGCTGGGGTGCTACGCAGGCTCCTCCCCCTCTACGCCTGGGTCGTGGTCCCGGTTACTCTAGCCGTGGGGCTAGGGGGTGGACCCGGTGAGGGCCTTAGAGCTGGCGCTGGGCTTCTAGCCCTAGTATCGATACTATCAGCCTCTATGCTGCTCCTAGACCCGCTGGAGGCTGCATACTCCCTAGCCCGCCTGGGCTTACCCCTAATGGCTGGCCTGGTGCTAGCCCTGGTGTTGAGGTCCTCGGAGTATATGGGTTACGCCGTGTATGAGGCACGGGCTGGATTATATGGAAGAGGTTTGAGAGGCATCCGCCTCCTGCTATCCCTGCCCGGGCCCCTGGTTGTCCACGCATTCAACCTCTCATCAATGCTTGGGGAGGCCCTCTACTTCAAGTATCCTGGTAGGGGTAGATCCTGGTATCATAGGCCCCGCCCCGGCATGCTGGACTACCTAGTGGCGCTTCTCGCCGCCATCTCGTCTATCGCCTGCTATATGGGCCACTTCTCCATCTTATAGGCCATGTCCCAGAACATGTACTCGTACCTGGTGGCTGTATGGAATATCCTGCTCAGCCTTGCATAGTCCCCTCCATCCCTCCTCCACAGCCTCTCTATAGCCTCCTTGAACTCCTCCACAGCCTGGGCATAGTCGCTGCTAAGATAGACCTGGGCCCACTCCCTGTAGAGCCCAACCCTGTTATCCCCAAGCTTATCCTTGTTGTGGACCGCTATCTCCCTATAGCTCCAGTAGCAGGGTAGTAGGGATACAAGGCACTCTAATGGCGTGCCCAGGCTGCAGGTGGACACCATGAAGTTTACATAAGCCACATTAGTAGGGGCAGGCTCCGCCCTCACAACATCCTCCAGTGTGAGGCCTAGCCTAGATAGTAGCTTCTCATAATTAGCCATCTCAGTCGATGCCAGGAATGAGGCGTGAGCCAGGGCTGTGCGTAGGGTCTCAAAGTCTCCCTTGCTCGCCGCTATACTCAGGGACCTAATCAGCCCTATAAGGTAGTTGTAGTCCTGCACCGCGTAGAACCGGAACTTTTCCAGGGGCAGCACTCCCCTATACAGCTCGTCCACAAAGGGATGCTCCAGGAGCCGCCTCCAGGCCTCGAGGGAGTCCCTCTTGAGCCTCTCAGCCAGCAACCCCCGCCCCTCCACGCATACCAGGGGTTGGGA
>WAKG01000132.1 GCA_015523445.1 Desulfurococcales archaeon
GCTACGTAGTAGGCCTAGCACTAGCCTACGCTATATGGAGGCGGCACGCGGGCAGAGTAGTGGTTGTAGGCCCCACCCCATTGAGCGTAGCCAGCCTCATGAAGGGGCTAACCCGGGGCCTAAAGGTCCTGGGAGTGAGGGCTAGGATAGTGGAGGCGGGAAACGGCCGGGTCGTAAGGGTGAGCGGGCCCTGGTTCAGGGTAAGCTACGAGACCCCGGAGGCGGCAGAGCCCTCCCCTATACTGGTGATAGACGAGGCCGCGGCGGTAGGGGTTGCTAGGGTCAGGAGGCTGTCGTGGAGGAGCGGGAAAACGATAGTATCAACAACCATACACGGCTACGAGGGCTCTGGCAGGGTCTTCGCAGCCCTAATAGAGGGGCAACTGCCAAAACCCTTAGCCAAAGTAGCCCTGGAAGAGCCGATAAGATACCCGCCTGGGGATCCGCTGGAGGAGTGGATATACGAGACATTCCTACTCAAAGCCGAGCCTCCCAGTCATGATGATCTAGACCCGGGCAGGGCCGAGTATAGGATTGTTAAAAGGCGTGAGCTTGCAAGGCCAGGCGGGTACATAGAGTGGATCATGGGCATACTAATGCAGGCTCACTATAGGAGCACGCCAGACAACCTACTCCTCCTACTCGAGGGAGACCACGAGGTCCACGTGCTAGAGGTCGATGGTGTCCCGGTGGCGGTCGCCGAGACGGTGGCTGAGGGTCTACGCGCCCCGAGAGAGGCTAGGATAGCCTGGGAGAAGCTAATCCTCTACTCCCGCTCGCCGCCCACCCTAGAGACGCTGAGGATCTCAAGGATAGCCGTGACTCCAAGCCTCCAAGGCAGGGGCCTGGGCTCCATATTGCTGTCCAGGCTGGAGGAGGAGGCCCGGGGCAGGGGGCTCGATGCAGTTACAACCATATACTCGAGGCACGACGTGCTACGGTTCTGGCTGAAGAATGGATATACTGTAATCTACATAAGCCCTAGGTACAACAGGGTTACAGGGGAGAAGAACATAGCAATGGCTAAGCCCCTAACAGCCAGGGGGGCAAAGGCTGTCCATGAGGCCTCGTGCACGATGAAGGAGAGGCTGCTAGAGGCGGCTCAGAGCATATACAGGGATCTGGCTGCAGAGAAGATGCTAGAGATGCTCCAGGCCTGGCACACGTGCACCTACAATGAATGCATAAGCGCCCGGCAGAAGTACAGGCTTAGACTATACCTCCAGGGGAGCCTAGACCTAGAGCAGGCCATAGATCCCGTGGCTAAGGTCCTCAGGAAGCACTACATGGAGGGGAGACCAGTAGGCGGGCCAGGTGACCTGCTGGCCGTGGCCAGGATAATCCAGGGGAAGCCGTGGGACGAGGCCGCTAGGATAGCGGGGTTAAGCATCGAGGAGGCCCCTAGGATCTTAGACGAGCTATTGAGCAAGATACTACCTCCTACACTCCGAGACAACGGCCCTAGCGATAATCCCGGGAATATCCAGGCCGCTAGCCCTAGTTAGCCCCCTAAACTCCGGCACCCCGTTAACCTCGTTAACAACCATACCACCCCTACCAGGAAGTATATCCACACTCACCACACCACCCCCAACTGCATCTCCTGCCCTAGCAGCGAGCTCAGCGGCCTCCTCACTGGCATAATCCTCAACAACAGCGCCACGGGCTACGTTGGACCTCCACTCCCCCGGTGGCGCCCTCCTTATCATACACGCAGGCACCTCGCCGAAGACGTATAGGCACCTAACATCGGCCCCCAGAGGCTCCACAACCTCCTGGACTATGTGAACCTGGAGCTGCGGGCTGGGGATCATATCCCTGTGCTCCACAATATCCCTATGTGCACCCTGGTCCCTGACCAGCGACACCAGGCGGCCCCAGCTACCTATCGGGGGCTTATCCACCAGAGGGTACCCCATCGACTCCCCCGCAGCTAGTGCCGCCTCTCCTGTTAGGGCGAACATGCTCTTAGGCACTGGTACCCCCTTCCTGGATAGTAGTAGGAGTGTCTCCACCTTATCCCCTGCAGCCCTAATCACCTCAGGCCCGTTTACAGTGGGGGAGCCCATGCTGGTGTAGTACAGGGAGGTATAATACGCCCTATACATGGAGACAGGCCTAACCAATACGCACTCAGGCCTTCCTGAGAGGGGCTGGCGGGCAACGTTTAGCATCGCTACTCGGGCCCCGGCCTCCCTGATGTCCCGGGCAAGCTCCTTCTCCTCCCACCTAGGATGGTCATAGGCTAGGAGTACCTCCAAGCTTCCTCGACCCTCCTAGTATACTCGTCCAGCGTAGCCACACTCATCGATGAAACATCGACCCTCGATAAGGCCTCAGCCAGCATGCGGGCGAGCCTGTGGTTTAGGATAAGGCTAGCCCCCAGGTCTGCAGCTATCCTCCTAATCTTATGATCAGCCTTCGGAGCGTAGCTGGTGGTTGCCACCAGCCCTATCACTCCCCTCCTTATCAACTCCACTGCCTCCCCATGGCTCAGCGGGGTCCCCCAGGCCTCCATGTCCTCCAGGGTATACACGTTATACCCAGCCCTAGCTAGTGTCTCCCCTGCAGTGGCTAGGTCCTCCCTACCCTCGCCTGTAGGGGTGTATACCAGGACCCCGCCGCTCTCGGGGAGCCTGTTGCCATGCACGCTAAGCCAGCTCTTGAGGAGAGCCTCCCATAGGCTCCATCCCAGGGCCGCCACCTCGCCGGTACTCCTCATCTCAGGCCCAAGGCCGGGATATGCCCCCTTGATCCTAGACCAGGAGAACTGAGGGCTCTTCACGCCCCAAGCATTGGGCTTGAGGAGGGTGGAGTCGCCTAGCCCCCTGATGCTGCCGGTAAGCGAGGCCTCTGCTGCAGCCTTCATGAGGTTGTAGCCAGTAATCTTACTGGTGAAGGGCATAGACCTGCTGGCCCTGAGGTTCACCTCTATAAGGTATACTCTGCCCTGGGATGCGATTAGCTGTATATTGAACGGTCCCCTGACCTCCAGCTCGCTGTTAACAGCATCGGCCACCCTAGCTACGGCCTTGGTCTCGTCATCCCCTAGGCTGTAGTGGGGTAGCACCATGGTGGAGTCCCCGCTGTGAACTCCTGGCGGCTCTATATGCTCTATCAGGGCCCCGATCCACATGGACCCATCTCCAACAGCATCCAGATCGATCTCGACCCCGTCGATCAGCTTGGAAACTACCACGCTGGCCCTACTGCTCCTAGCAGCAGCCATGTAGGCACTCCTAAGCTCCTCGGGGCCCCTAACGATCCTGATACTCGTCCCGCTGAGCACGTAGCTCGGTCTCACTATGACTGGGTACCCTACAGTCTCTGCGAAGTGGAGGGCCTCGCCTAGGCTTGAGGCCTCCACCCAGGGCGGCTGCTCCACGCCAGCGTCCTCCAGTAGCTCGTGGATCCTAGCCCTGTCCTCGGCCACATCAACGCTCCTCCCAGGCGTTCCTATCAGGGTTACACCCTCCCTCTCCAGTTGGCCAGCTATGTTGTTGGACAGCTGACCTCCGAGGAACGCCACGACTCCGAGGGGCCTAGTTATCCTAACCGCCTCCTTCACCGCCTCCACGCTGATCTCGTCGAAGAGCAGGTTCCCGCTCACGTCCCAGTCTGTCGATACTGTCTCAGGATTGTAATTCAGTATTATTGGTGTGTATCCCAGCTTCCTAGCCTCGTCGCTATAGGAGACCACTCCCCAGTCGAACTCTACTGAGACGCCGATCCTGAAGACCCCGGCCCCTAGGACTAGGATCCTCCTCTTGCCCATGTCCCACTCGTCGTCCTCGAAGGCTGAGTGGGTTAGGTACCTATAGTTGCTAACGGCATCCCACTCCCCCGCCAGCGTGTCTATAAGCTTGGACCTGGCGACGGAGCCTATGGATAGCCTAGTCTCCTCCACCTCTCCGCGGCTCACACCGGTTAGTAGAGATATTTGCTCGTCACTGAACCCTAGCCTCTTGGCCTCGGCTAGAAGGTCCTCCCTAAGGCCGTGCCTCCTAAGCTCTTCAGCCACCTCGACGATCCTCTTTATCTGGAGTAGGAAGAACTTATCCACGCCGGTGACCCTGTATAGCTCTTCGATGCTGGCCCCTAGCCTTAGGGCCTTCGCCGCATGGAGGGGCCAGTAGGGCCTCCTCTCCCTCAGCCTTTCCATCACGGCCTCTAGCGGCTCATTCTCTAGGTAGTATCTGCCTGTTAGGCCCTCCTCTCCTATAGCGATCATCCTGACTGACTTCTGCAGGGCCTCGGCTAGGCCCCTTCCTATCGCCATCGCCTCCCCTATACTCTTCATCTCCGAGTCCAGCGACTGTATGGCCCCCTCGAACTTGTCCAGGTCCCATCTGGGCGCTTTTATGACCACGTAGTCTAGGCTGGGCTCGAAGCATGCGCAGGTTCTACCCGTTATACTATTGATGATCTCGTCCAGCCCGTAGCCTAGGGCTAGCTTAGCCGCTATATAGGCTAAGGGGTATCCTGTAGCCTTACTCGCCAGGGCACTGCTCCTACTCATCCTAGGGTTCACCTCGATCACGTAGTACTCACCTCTAACCTCGGGGTTCTGTGCCAGCTGCACGTTCCCTTCACCCACCATCCATATAGTGCTGGCGACGATGAAGGAGGCCCTCCTAAGCAGCTGGTATTCGTAGTCGCTCAGCGTCTGGCAGGGTGCTACTACGAAGGAGTCCCCAGTGTGTACACCCATGGGGTCCAGATTCTCCAGGCAGGCCACCGCCGCCATGTTACCCCTAGAGTCCCTGACTACCTCGTACTCAATCTCCTTCCAGTGATATAGGTACTTCTCCACTAGCACCTCCCTAGTCTCGCTCTGGGCTAGGGCCCTTGCTATCCACCTCTCCAGCTCCTCCCTGCCCCAGGCTATGAAGCTCCCCCCTCCGCCGAGGTTGAAGCTTACCCTGGCTATAACGGGGTATCCAATGCTCTCAGCAGCCTCCAGCGCCTCCTCCACGCTATTGACAGGTGTGCTAGGTGGTATGGGGACTCCGGCTTCCCTCATAGCTTCTCTGAAGAGTCTCCTGGAGAGGGCCCTCTTCACACCCTCTATAGGGGTGCCTAGGACCTTGACACTATACCTGTCTAGAACGCCTGAGTCGTGCAGCCTCACCCCTAGGCTCAGAGCAGTCTGCCCGCCGAAGCCTATCATAACCGCGTCTGGCCTTTCCCTCTCGATCACCCTTTCGACATACCAGCCTGTGAGAGGGCCCAGGTAGACCCTGTCTGCTATCCTGCTGCTAGTCTGTATTGTAGCAACGTTGGGATTAACTAGCACGGTCTCTATGCCTTCCTCCCTCAACGCCTTCAGAGCCTGGCTTCCACTGTAATCGAACTCCGCGGCCTCAGCTATCTTGATGGCCCCGCTACCTAGGACTAGGACCTTGCCCGGCGCCTCCACGACTAGTCACCCTCAACCATCAAGGCGAACCTGTGGAATATCCAGGATGAGTCCCAGGGCCCGGGCCCGGCTTCGGGGTGGAACTGTGTAGCGATGACTGGGACACCTCTCATCTTAACGCCTTCCAGGGTATTATCATCGGGGTTGATCATCCACGGCTTTAGGTCAGCCTCATCAAGGCTATCTTGGTCCACAGCGTAGCCATGGTTGTGAGTGGTTATGTAGCACCTGCCAGTCTCAAGGTCCTTAACAGGCTTATTCACACCTCTATGCCCGAACTTCATCTTATACACACTAGCACCTAGACCCAGGGCTATTAGCTGCATGCCTAGGCAGATCCCAAGCACGGGCTTCCCGCTGGTGGCCACCTCAGCGGCTACCCTGGATTGGCTGGCTAAGAGCCTGGGGTTACCGGGGCCACTACCCAATACTACCCCGTCGAAGCCCTCGAGAAGCTCGTCGGGGCTACTGTTGCAGGGCATCCTAACAACTTCTAGCCCCGCTCTTAGGAGGCCCCTGACTATTCCATGCTTCACTCCACAGTCTAGGAGTGAGACTCTGCCCCTAACCGGCCCCCCAGGCTTGTACTCTAGGGGGGTCTTTGGGCTGACGATCGCAGTGTAGTCTACATCATCATATCTAGGGCTATTCCTAAGCCTCCTCCACAGCTCCTCCCACCCTGGCGGGTCTCTGGAGACACTGACCACAGCCTGCATTACCCCCCTACTCCTAACCTTCTTGACAAGCCACCTGGTGTCTAGCCTATGAGCCCCAGGAACCCCGCTGGCCTCGAGCCACTCGCTGAGGCTCTGGATGGCCTCTGGGTGGCTGTACTCTGGATACTCCGAGACTAGTAGCCCCCATACTTTGATGCCTTCCGACTCCATGTTTAGGGAGAGCCCGTTCTCCACCCTGATCCTTGGCACTCCGTAGTTGCCCACCATCGGGTGGGTTATAACCAGGATCTGGCCCATATAGCTGGGGTCTGTGAGGCTCTCCGGATACCCGGCCATAGCGGTAGTGAATACAAGCTCTCCAGCCACCGTGGCCTCTGCCCCGAAGCCGCAGGCCTCCACTGCTGTGCCGTCCTCGAGGAGGATCCTGGCCTTGGAGGGACAGGTTAGTAGGGGGAGGCTCCTTGGCTCCACACCTAGCTCCACGGTGTTACTCATCTGTAACCCGGCGACACTGGTCGAGGCGGGCTCGGCTATTAAATGGATGCGTGACCCACGTAACTTATAACCTTGAGGATGCTACTACTAGGAGTGGTATAGTTAGGCCTTGTACAAGGGCAAGGGCATCTCTGAGGCGGTTAGGAAGATAATAGATTCGGATCCCTGCATGCAGGAGGCACTGGCAGCTAGGGTTATAAGCTACAGCGAGCTGGCCAGAAGGATCCATCCCATGGTTGAGAGGTTGATCGGGGACCAGGTCTCAGTTAACTCTATAAAGATAGCGTTGACCAGGTACACTCCCCCGCAGAGCAGGGGTAGGGCTCCTAGGAGAAGGGTGCTGGACCTCCTGGCCAGGTCCTCGCTGGAGCTTAGGAGTAGCGTGGCCGTGGTCACCGCGTATAGGGACAAGTTCAGGCAGGTGCTGAAGGCGCTGCTCGAGATAGAGTCTAAGGCGAGGCTGCTCCTAGTCCTCCAGAGTATAAACACGTTCACCCTCATCATAGACGAGGAGCATCTAGACACGATAGCGGAGATGCTGGGGGACAGTGTTGTGGAGACCTATAGAGGCCAGGCCGCGGTTATAATAGTTAGCCCGGAGGACCTGGTGAGGGTCCCAGGATTTGTGGCGCATGTGACTAGCTTGATAGCGTCTGAGGGGATAAACATTACCCAGATAGAGTCTAGCTACACTGATACCATACTAGTGCTTGACAAGGATGATGCTATGAGGGCGTTCGACATACTCAACAAGGCTATAGAGATAGCGAAGCAGCAGCTAGGCATAACCGGGCCAAGCCCAGGGTAGGTATAATCCGGATGTAACAGCATAGATAACTACTGTAACGCTCCTAGTAGCCCCTCCAGGGGTGAACCCTGGCATGATGAAGGCATCCAAGCTAAAGCTGAAATGTCCCGTCTGCGGCCTTCCCGTCGAGATCCCTGGGGACGTCATGGACGGAGAGCTGGTGGAGCACGACTGCGGAGCTACTCTGGAGGTAAAAGTCGGGAAGGGGGAGGTGGAGCTGGTAGAATTCGAAGGGTCCATAGAGGACTGGGGTGAGTAGCCAGTACCCACTAATTAAAAACCCTAACAGC
>WAKG01000133.1 GCA_015523445.1 Desulfurococcales archaeon
CCCCCGGCCCCCTGCCCCCTGGGGGCCTATAGGGGTTGTGTAGGGTCCTCGAGCTGGCCCGGGCTAGGGCTGAACCGGCACTGGAGGCGTATAGGGTATACGCTGAGGGCCGGTATGGGATTAGCCGTAGCATGGAGAGGCTCTCATCCACCCTGGCCCCCAGGCCGAGCGTGGACCCCTGCCTAGCGCTGGAGGGGATACAGGCTGGCGTTAACCGGGGGGTTTGCATCCTAGGCCCCTCCACGCCCCCCAGCCTAGACGGGTGCCCCGCACTGGCCGGGCCAGAGCCCGCCGTGTACCACGCCCTAGCCCGGGGGAGGAGGCTCCTCTACCTAACCACGGATCTAGACATGAGCTTCAGGCTCCTGGGGATGGCCGAGTATGGGTCAAGGTATAAGCTGGTCCACGTGCATGGTGATAACCACTATAGGCTTAGCCTAGCCCAGGGGTGGAGTGGGGTCCTATATACCAGCCAGGTTGATAACCCATACACACTCCCGCTGGGCGGCTTCACCGACGGAGACCGGGCGGTTGTAATAGCCCTGATCCTAGGGGCACCCTGGGTCAGAGTCCTAGGCTTCCACGGCGGGGTGAAGGCCTGGTATAAGGACTATGGCCTCCAGAAGGAGGGTAAGGTAGAGGTGGCTCTCAGGATAATAGAGCACGTAGCCGCGGGGCTCGGATACAGGGTTGAGTGGAGGAGGTGGGGCCTGGAGCTTATATCCCCCAGGCTACATGATGGTATGGGGACCCAGCATTGATGAGCGACGCCTCAGATAGGAAGCCCGTTGGGAGGACGGGGGAGACAGTCTCCGCTATAGGCCTAGGCACCTGGGCGATAAGGAGCGGGGAGGCGATGGTGGAGGCCCTGCTCTACGCGTTCAGCAATGGGATCGACAACGTGGATACGGCGGAGATGTATGGGAGCGGGGAGGCAGAGAGGATCGTGGGGGAGGCGCTGAGGAGATTCGGGAGGAGCGGGGTGTTCGTGACCACGAAGCTCTACCCCCACCGGTTCAGGAGCAGGGAGGCAGCGGTAAAGGCGGCTAGGGCCAGCCTCGAGAGGCTAGGCCTGGGGAGCGTGGACCTCATACTAATCCACTGGCCCGACGACCACACGCCGGTAGAGGTTCAGGTTAGGAACCTCGAGGCCCTAGCCATGGAGGGGCTTGCTAGGTATGTGGGGGTGAGCAACTTCGACCGGAGCCTCCTGGAGAGGGCGGTCACCGCTACGAGGAAGCACGAGATAGTCGTTGACCAGGTCCACTACAGCGTCTACCACAGGAGGGAGGTGGAGGACCAGCTCCTCCCCTACACCGTGGAGGCGGGAGTCACGATCCAGGCCTACACCCCCCTGGAGAGGGGCAGGGTGGCCAGGGATCCCCTACTAGCTAAGATTGGGGAGAGGTACGGCAAGACACCGGTGCAGGTCGCGCTGAACTACCTCATATCCCACCCGAGGGTGGTGGCGATCCCCAAGACCGAGAGGGTGGAGAGGGTTAGGGAGCTCCTCGGAGCCATGGGCTGGCGCCTCTCCCCCGAGGACCTAGCCCTGATAAGGGAGAGCATCGGCTAGGGGGTGCCCAGAGGCCTGGCTAGGATCCTCATAACAGCAAGCGGCGGGGGCCATACTGGCTATGCGAGGGCCGTGGCCCTCCACCTAGCAGGGAGACACCAACTCATCTTCGCAACCCGCCGGGGTGATGGGTGGAGCAGGAGCCGTCTGGCAGGGCTGGGCAGGGTTCATGAGACGTGGGCTGGGAGGAGCCCCGGGGACCCGGTGTGGAGGAGCATAGGCCTTGCCCGGGGTCTCTACGACAGCCTAGGGCTCCCCAGGGTCGATGTAGCGCTGTGTACTGGGCATAACCACTCTATCCCCCCATGCATAGCGGCGTGGCTCCGGGGGGCTAGACTGATCCTCCTGGAGGACGTCTATAGGATTAGTGGGGGGAGTAGGAGTGTGAGGCTCCTCTCCCCGGTATCCACCCTGGTAGCACTCCACTGGAGGGAGCAGCAGGGCCTCTACAGTAGAGGTGTCGTTGTAGGGCCTGTGTACGAGCCTCCCATCTACAAGCCCTGGGATGGAGGGTATATACTGGTAACCACTGGCTCCTACGGCTTCAAGAGGCTCTTCGACACGATCCTAGGCTTGGCTGGGAGGTGGAGGCTTGTACTCCAGACCGGTAGGGTGGATCCAGGGCCGTATAGGAGGGATGGGGTTGAAGCATTCAGGTTCGATCCCGACATTGAGAGGTGGATAGCCGGGGCGAGCGTCGTGGTCACCCACATAGGTGTTACAGCTGTGAACTCTGCGCTGGGGTATGGGAAGCCGGTTGTTATTGTGTATAATCCGGAGTGGAAGCTTGCAGCCCCTCCCCAGGATGCTAGGATCGTAGCTTCTAGGATAGGGGCGCGCTTCCTCTCGAAGCTAACCCTAGATAGCCTGGTGGAGGCGGTGGAGGAGGCCCTCGCCTCGAGGCCGCCCCGTATACCTAGTGGTGCTGCTAGGCTTGCCAGGATCGTGGAGGCGTCCTCCAGCTAGCCTAATTAACCTCCCGGCATACACTAGGTTATAGTGCATGGGACCCGATCAATACTTACCGGGGCTGGCGGGTTGCCTGAGGAGCCTAAGACTGGCTTGGTATTCATAACAGATGCGGTCAAGTGCGAGTACAGGGATAGCTCCCCCATGGGGAGGAGGCCTCTAACCCTCGCACTGATAGGGCTCAACCTAACCCTGTTCATAGCCTCAATGGACCTCGTCTACCCCATCCTCTGGGGCAACCTGAGGGAGCCCCGTGTCTTCGAGTACCTCGCCTCCCCCGCGTGCGTCGCCTCCGGCGGGTGCCTGCCCCAGGTGGTCCTTTCTATGTTCCTCCACGCCGGGCTTCTCCACCTGGCGGGCAACATGATCTTCCTCTACATTATAGGGGATAACGTGGAGGTGGCCCTAGGGTGGCGCAGGGCCCTCCTCGTATACCTCGTCTCCGGTATAGCGGGGGCGGCGGTGCAGTCAATAGCCAGCCTTAGGGACATGGAGCCTGCACTATTCATGGTCGGCGCCTCGGCGGCGGTCAGCGGCTTCCTAGGGGCCTACCTGATCCTGTACCCCGGCTCCACAATGTGCTACTGCCTGGGAATCCCCCTGATCCCCCTGTTATACTACTGCTTCCGGATGAAGGCTGCCAATTACATCGCGATCTGGCTAGTCATACAGACCATCATACTGGCTACTGTACCCTACATAGCTGTGTGGGCCCACCTAGCCGGGCTCCTCACAGGCCTCGCCCTGGCCAGGCACCTAGCTGATAGATCTAGGATCGCCGGGCTCCGGATCCAATTCGCCCGGGGCCTCTACAGGGGGCACCGGATTGACCGGGCTGAGCTGAGGCAGCCCTCCCTCTCACCACTGGCCCAGATCCTAGTGGTCGCATCTGCAACCATAGTGCTTATTGGCCTAGCCACCTCCATCCCCGCTGCCCTCGAGATGGATGGGAAGTACTATAACGTGTACATGGATGTGACTGTAGCGGAACACCGCCTCGGAGGGCTAGTCTACGTAATCAAGGATGTTGAGGTTAGGCTGGAGGACTCCCCGCCCCAGGGCTTCTACATATCCTACAGGGAGCTGGAGCCTAGGGCGCCTCCGGGGATTGGCGTGGGGACTCTGGTGGGGATGGAGTCTAGGGCCATGGTTCCGGTTGCAGAGGCGGTGATAGCGGCTGCATCATACCATCTTGTACACGTTTCGTGGATGGCCTATGCAACACTGGCCCTAGGCCTTGCCTCGAGCCTGGCAGCGCTCCACGCCGCATTGTATAGGCCTGAGGAGGTTGAGGTTACCTACGTAGAGGGCGCTGGGGAAAAAGGCTTATAAACTGTCTAGGGGGCGTGGTGGAGGGCTTGGGTGCATGAGGTGGACTGGCGGGACTCGAGATAACCCCCCGACTCCTCAACCCCCGCGAGTGTATAGCTTGCTTCCTACACGCCAGGCACCTTCTACCCAGGGAGAAGGCCTACACCCTACTCGAGGAGAGCCGGGGGCGTACCCAGCTCTTCGTCGAGTCATACAGGATCGCCCGCGATAGGGTGGACCACATAAAGGACGCTCTGAACTCCCACACCCTCCAAGCCCTGCCAAGGATAATAGGCCTCCTCAACGGCGAGCGCAGCGCCCTAGCGGTCATGGCCAATGCTAACGCTGTGGACTACAGGATGCCCTGGCTCCAGGGAGGCCCCTTGGACGAGGCCGGGTTCCGGGCCCACGTAGACGAGGGGGCGGTGAGGCTCCTCAGGGAGGCAGGTAGCATCGCCATACTCCTAGACAACGCTGGAGAGGCTGTAGTTGACATAGCGTACGCTCTCCTCAGGGCCTCCCAGGGCGTGAGGGTAGTGCTGGTGGCGAGGAGCATGGAGTATGAGACGGATGTGACGCAGGCAGAGGCCAAGAGGCTCACCGCTGATATAGCGGAGGCCCTAGGCCTAGACCCCGGCCCCGTGGAGGTCCTAGGCACGGGCACAGACTATCCAGCACCGATCCGCTCCAAGATACACCCAGCCACAGCGGAGGCCCTAGATGGGGTGGACCTAGTCATATCAAAGGGTATAGCCAACTTCGAGGCCCTCATGGAGGAGTGCTGGCCCTCCCCAGATAGGGTGATCGTGGCCCTCAAGGCCAAGTGCCCGCCGGTAGCGAGGGAGCTCGGGGTAGGGCTGGGGGATGCTGTGGCCAAGCTAGGGTACAGGTGCAGGCTGAGGGGGTGACGGGGGTGGAGGTGCTCATCTCAGACAAGGTCTCACAGCTTCTCCTCGACGAGCTCGCAAGGCACGGGGTCCCCGTTGCCTATAAGCCCGGCTTAGGCAGGGAGGAGCTGCTCGAGCTAGCACCCAAGGCTAGGGTGCTGATAGTGAGGAGTAGGACCAGGGTGGACAGGGGGGTGCTGGAGGCCGGGGTCAGG
>WAKG01000134.1 GCA_015523445.1 Desulfurococcales archaeon
GGCTAGGCCTTCAACCTCCAATACCTAGCAACCCCCACATCACGACTATAGGGGGTAGAGGAGTCATTTGACAATTAGCATAGATAGTAGCATTAACCCCTCCGGGCTTACATGATATAAACCCGGATCCCCCGGGAGTCTCCATTTAATTAGGTGTGCAAGCAAAGATACGTAGCGGGGTGTCCTACCCCAATCATAGGCCTGGGGGCGCCATCGGGTTGGGAGGAACTAGAAGAATGCGCAAGAGGATAGACGAGTTCCTGATAGGATATAAAGGAAAGGGTCAGGATAAAGGGGAGAGTAAAAGGCGGGTTAAGAAGGATCCGGGGCGAATGGAGGCTATTGTAAGGAGATATGAGCCCACCCAGGGCAAGTCCCTCATAGATTTCCTCAACGACGTAAAATCAGACTTTAGAAGGGCTAGGGGGGAGAGGCAGAGGGAACCTAGGCTTGAGCCCCCCAGGCCAGACATGTCGAAGTCATCCAGCAAAAGGAGAGGATGGAATGGGGGTATTACCGTAGCCGAGCTATTGGCGGGCGAGGACAAGTCATGGTGGTTGATGGAGCCCAATAACTTTTCCCAGAGTGTCAGCGGGTACCTAATGGAGGTTCGGTATGATGGAAGGATTGGCAAGGCTGTTGCCCTAATCTATAATCCAGATGATGGTAGACTGTATAGATGGGTTGACTCTACGGATCACAGACCATATTTCCTTGTGGAACTGAGTCCCGAGGAGCTAAGGAGGTCTGGAGTCGATATAGACAGGCACGAGTCCTTCGTTATGTATGATGTTATGTCCAAGTTCCATCCTATAATGAGGAAGTGGATCAAGGTAACTAGAGTGGTGGTTTCAGATCCATTGGCTGTGAGGAGCTTGAGGAAGAAGCTCGAGTCAAGAGGGATACGCTTCTGGGAGGCAGATATAAAGTATCATCACAACTATATCTATGATCATCTACTTATACCGGGGATGACATACACGGCCTCGAAGGGATGGAAAAAGCAGGAGTGGAAGGCTGACCACTACGTTGTAGAAAAGATCTTTGCAGACGAATCTAACGAGATTAAGGAGATGGCTAGGGAGTGGGTACCAATACTGGAACATCCTCCCCCAGACATTCCTAGGCTAGCTATAGATATAGAGGTGTATACTCCACAGGAGGGTAGGATACCAGATCCTAACACAGCTGACTTGCCAGTAATAAGCGTGGGTATGGCAGACAATAGGGGGATGAAGAAGGTCCTAGTATATGCCAGCTATGGGCAGAGGTTTACAGGCGAAACCGATTTACCGGATGACGTTGATGTAGAGATATTTGACAATGAGGTTGATATGCTACTGGAGGCATTCAGGATAATGGAGCAGTACCCCGTCATACTCACCTTTAATGGAGACAACTTCGACCTCCCATACCTGTACAACAGGCTTCAAGCCCTAGGCTTGTCTAAGAGAGAGATACCTATAGAGGTGCACCAGGATTATATAACGTTCAGGCACATGATCCACATAGACCTCTACAAGTTCTTCGATATAAGGGCACTCCAGGTATATGCATTCGGAGGTAAGTATAGGGAAAAGAATCTAGATGCAATCGCATCAGCGCTACTAGGCATGGCTAAGGAGGAGCTTGAAGGTACGGTATCGGAAGTCAGCCTAGAGACCCTTATAAAGTACAATGCTAGGGATGCGGAGCTAACAGTAAAACTCACAACATTCGCAAACAACCTGGTATGGAACCTGATAATACTGCTTATGAGAATCAGCAAGATGGGTATAGAGGATGTAACCAGGACTCAGGTCTCCGGCTGGATAAAGGGGCTCATGAACTGGGAGCACAGGAGGAGGAAGTGGCTTATACCCAGCAGGGAGGAGATCAAGAAGGTAGGGGGCAAGGTCGGGAGTAAGGCCATAATAGAGGATAAGAAGTATATGGGAGCGCTGGTATTGGAGCCGCCACAAGGCATATTCTTCAACGTCTTAGTAGTTGACTTCGCCAGCCTATACCCGTCGATACTCAAAAATTGGAACCTGAGCTACGAGACTGTGGATAACAAGTGCGAGGGGGACAACAGGGATATAGTAGTTGAGAATGAGTACGGTAAACCTATTTTCAAGCATACGGTATGCACGGATATACAGGGTATAACAAGCCAGATAATTGGAATGATAAGGGACTTCAGGGTTAAGCTCTACAAGAAAAAGGCCAAGCAGAAGGATCTGCCTGATGTGGAGAGGATATGGTACGACACCGTCCAGTCTGCACTCAAGGTCTTCATAAACGCCAGCTACGGGGTGTTCGGCAACGAGTCCTTCAACCTCTACAGCCCTGCGCTGGCGGAGAGCGTAACCGCCATAGGTAGGCAGGTGTTGAGGAGCACACTGAGAAAGGCAAGGAGCATGGACCTGGTAATACTCTACGGTGACACAGACTCGCTGTTTCTCTGGGACCCGCCACGGGATAAGTTGGAGGAGTTGATTTCCTATGTGAAGCAGGAGCACGGCCTGGACCTGGAGGTAGACAAGGTCTTCTCCATAGCGCTTTTCAGCGGGCTTAAGAAGAACTATATAGGGGTGACTGGAGACGGGAAGGTTATAATAAAGGGTATGGTGGGTAAGAAAAGCAATGCACCAGAATTCCTTAAGAAGGAGTTTAACAATGCCCTAGAGATACTATCCAGACTCAGGGATCCTGACAAGGTAGAGGATATACTAGAGGCCCTCAGAGACCATATTACAGGTGTGTATAATAAGCTGAAGAGGAGGCACTACACCCTAGACGAGCTAGCCATAAATGTAATGCTAAGCAAGGACCTTAAAGAGTACACCAAAAACACGCCGCAGCACGTGAAGGCGGCAAAGATGCTACAGCGCTACGGAGTCCAGGTAACTAGGGGATATATAGTCTCGTTCGTCAAGACCAGGGATAAACTAGGTGTGAAGCCAGTCAGGCTAGCGAAGCTCAGCGAGGTGGATACAAACAAGTACATGGAGTACCTGAGGACTGCGTTCGAGCAGATGCTGCTGGCCTCTGGAGTTAGATGGGAGGAATTCACCGGGTCATCCACAAGGACCCTAGAATCCATCCTATCCCGGGGGTGAAGAACGACTTCGGGGCCGACCCCTCCACGGGGGATGGGGAGCCGTGTGAGGCCTGACCCCCAAAGGGCTCCCTTTAAAGGCATGCGGGGGGTACACTATACCGAGGTGAGGGTAACGCGTCTTGGCCAAGGATAGAAGGGGGCAGAGACAGGAAGAGCGATACAGGGAGATGAGTGTAGCTGAGTTCTTCGCCAAGAACAAGGAGCTAGCAGGATTCGCGAACCCCGTCAGGGCCCTCTACCAGACTATCAGAGAGCTAGTGGAGAACGCTTTGGACGCTACTGATACGCACGAGATCCTGCCCCAGATCTATGTTAGTATAAGAGAGGTCGAGTCCTATACAGGTGACGATGGGAAGACTAGGAGGAGGTACCAGGTTACCGTGGAGGACAATGGTATCGGGGTCCCCCCAACGGTTATGGCTGACGCCTTCGGAAGGGTGCTCTTCAGCAGCAAGTATGTGATAAGGCAGACCCGTGGCATGTACGGGCTGGGCGTTAAGGCAGCTGTGCTCTATGGCCAGATGACTGCTGGGAAGCCAGTAGAGGTTATATCCTCCACTGTGTCGAGCGAGTACGTCTATATGAAGAAGCTGTATATTGATACGAAGAGGAACGAGCCTAGGATCGTTGAGGAGGGGCAGTGGAGGAAGAGGGGGCAGTGGCATGGGACAAGGGTAACTATAGTCCTAGAGGGTGAGTGGAGTAGGGCTAGGTCTAAGATACTTGAATATATTAAGAGGACCGCGGTTATAGCGCCCTATGCAGAGATACTGTTTGAGGCTCCCGACGGTGCCATATACTACTTCCCCAGGGAGACCATCAAGATGCCCCCGCCCCCGAAAGAGGCCAAGCCTCATCCTCACGGCGTGGATCTGGAGCAGATGAAGATGATACTCCAGACCACATCATCTAAGACTCTGGAGGACATGCTGGTCAGCGAGTTCCAGAGTGTGGGTAGGATAACCGCGCGCTCGTTCCTAGAGCACGCCGGGATAGATCCTGGGACTAACCCTAGGGATCTCCTGAAGAAGGAGAACCAGGCTACCTTGACAAGGCTTGTGGACTCGATGAAGAGCTATACTAAGTTCAGGGCTCCACGGAGCGATTACCTGAGCCCGATAGGGGAGGAGCTGATCCGGATCGGGCTCAGGAGGATGTTTAGGCCGGAGTGGGTTGATGCTGTGACTAGGAGTCCTAGGGCCTATCAGGGACATCCGTTCATAGTGGAGGCGGGGATAGCTTATGGTGGTGAGGTACAGGCGAGGGAGGAGCCCCTCCTCTTAAGGTATGCTAACAAGATACCGTTACTCTACGAGGAGCGGGAGGATGTAGCCTACAAGGTTGTGAGTAGTATAAACTGGAGGATATACAACGTTGATTTTCCAGCACCACTGGTTGTCTTGATCCATATAGCTAGCACCAAGGTGCCCTATAAAGGTGTGGGGAAGGAGAGTATAAGTGACGTGCCCGAGATAGAGGCGGAGATGAGGCATGCCATCCAGGAGGTGGCTAGGAGGCTCAAGACATACCTCTCGAGGAAGAAGAGGGAGGAGGAGGCTAGGAAGAAGATTATAACGATAGCGAAGTACATACCGGAGGTCGCGAGGAGCCTTGTAATACTATCGAAGCCGCCAGACAAGTGGAGCCCGCCTAGGCCTGAAGAGGAGAGGATGATAACGGAGTCCCTGATCAGGCTGGTGGCTAGGAATATAGAGGTGCCCGAGCTGCCCGGGGATGGGGGTAGGAGCCCGGAGGAGATTGTTAGGAGCGTGATAGAGGAGACTAGGGTGGAGTAGCGGGGGTGATGGCCTGTGTCGGCCCCGGTGGATAACGTGGATGTGGAGGCCCGGCTGAGGGCGGCCCGGGTTATACACGAGAAGTTTAGGAAGGTACTGGACGACATACTCGCGGGCCGCCCCCCGAAGCTTGTTATACCGAAGAGGACCCTTAGCAACACCGTGTTCGACCCGGAGAGGGGCATCCTGGTACTGGGCGAGGACTACTTGGAGAGGAACTTCCTCGACATGGGTGAGGCTAGGAAGTTCATGCAGACTGTGCTCATGGCAAGCATAATATACCAGGCCCTCGTGGAGAACGAGTACCCAACCATAAGGGACCTCTACTATAGGGGCAAGCACACCATAGTCTACAGGGACCTCAAGGGGAGGAAGAGGGAGGAGAACACCTGGGACGAGCAGGCAGAGAGCGACGCCGCGATAAGGGACGTAGAGGTCTACACAGGCATGTTGCGGGAGGAGATGCTCATACTAAGCAAGGAGAAGGGTAAGGTAGTCGGGAACATGAGGATAAGGAGCGGGGGCGACGTCATAGACCTCTCCAGGCTAGGACACGGAGCCTACGCCATAGAATCAACCCCAGACCTAATAGAATTCCTAGACGTAGACGCAGAGTTCGTACTGGTCGTGGAGAAGGACGCAGTATTCCAACAGCTCCACAGAATAGGATTCTGGAAGAAACACAAGAGCCTCCTAGTCACCGGGGCCGGCCAGCCGGACAGGGCGACCAGGAGATTCGTACGCCGCCTACACGACGAGCTAGGCCTACCAGTATACATACTAACAGACAGCATACCAGCAGATGAAGTAGTAATAGTAAGAGATACAAAAACAGGACAAATCCATGTAGACTATATAGAGAAGCTACTAGCTCCTTATTTCACAGACGGTATCAAAAGAGAATGGATACAGGTTCCCCTCGAAATACCAGCCATGGATCCTACTACAGGAAAAATCAGTTGGAGCCCCGTACTTTACGCCTACAGGCACTGGTACGAGGGAGAACTACTAGAAATACATACTAATGGCAGGGGCATAATAAGAGTAACCCCTGCACATAGCCTCTTCAAACTAACTGAGGACGGCAGCATAGAAGCGGTTGCAGGCGAAGAACTAAATCCGGGAGACTATATAATAGTTGCAGAGAAGATTCCTAATACTGCTATAAATGAGATTAATAGAATAGATGCCAGCAAGTATATTAATGATAAAGCCTTAGCACCAAGAAATATATTTGACACACAGAATATAGAGGTTAATGAGGATATTGCATGGCTTCTTGGCATAATAACAGCAGAGGGTACTTATGTCGATGACAGATATACTATAATAACTGTCTCTTATA
>WAKG01000135.1 GCA_015523445.1 Desulfurococcales archaeon
AAACTTCATAGCGGTGAGAGGCCCAGAGATACTCAGCAAATGGGTAGGCGAAAGCGAGAAGGCCGTGAGAAAGATCTTCGAAAGGGCTAGACAGGTAGCACCAGCAATAATATTCTTCGACGAGATAGACTCCATAGCACCTGCTAGAGGCTTCAGGCATGACACCAGCGGGGTCACTGATAGGATCGTCAACCAGCTACTGACGGAGATGGATGGCATAGTCCCTCTACAGAACGTCGTAGTTATAGCAGCCACCAATAGGCCTGACATAATAGATCCAGCACTGCTAAGGCCAGGCAGATTCGACAGGCTGATCTACGTACCACCACCAGACAAGGAGGCTAGGAAGCAGATATTCAAGATACACACTAGGAAGGTACCCCTAGCGGAAGACGTAGACCTGGACAAGCTGGCTGAGATTACTGAAGGCTATACTGGTGCAGATATAGAGGCGGTAGTCAGGGAGGCGGTTATGATAAAGCTGAGGGAGAAACTGGAGGTGGGCCCGGTATCGATGAAGCACTTCGAGCAGGCGCTAAAGAAGGTTCCGCCTAGCCTGACCAAGGAGGATATAATGAGGTACGAGAAGCTATCAAGAGAGTTGAAGAGGCTGAGCCTAGGCTAGTAAGGCCATGCTAATATCCCCCGTTACAACCCTACTATTCCCCAGGCGGGCTCCATAGTATAGGGGTGCTTTAGGCCTTGGCAATGCTAGGCTTTCCACGTAGAATTATTTATAATGAACCTGCACCACGTGCCCTAGCCGAGATTCTAAGTCATAGAGACAGCAGTGCCGTGCTAATAGTTACTGATAAGAGGCTGGCTTCAACTAAATGGTTTAAAGATATACTGGAGGCCTTGTCAGGCTCCGGCCTAAAGTACTGTATATATAACGATGTGGAGCCCGAGCCCGATATGAGTATAGGGCAGCGAGTCTCATTGGCAGCCAGGAGCTGCGGTGCTGACACAATTGTTGCTATAGGAGGTGGAAGCGTTATAGACGCTGCTAAGGCGGGAGCCGTCAAGCTTGTGAACCCCTCAATAGAGCTCGACGGGATAGCACCATTCGTGGATATAGGCCTTGAGAATTCCCATCTAACACTAATAGCCATACCAACTACTAGCGGGAGTGGGAGTGACGTAAGCTATGGCATTGTCCTCACCAGGATAAGCGAGGGCGGAAGGGAGAAGGTAGCCGTTGGCAGCTATGAGGTGATCCCATACACATCAATATTGGACCCCTCGATACCAGCCGGGATGCCGAGGAGCTTGACAATAGCCACAGGGGTTGATGTTCTAGCCCATAGCTTGGAAGCGCTGGTCTCTACAGGGTCCAATCCCCTATCTGATGCCCTAGCCGTGAAGGCTGCTGAACTGATATTCACTAGGCTTCCTAAGGTTATAGATAACCCAGATGACCTAGATGCTAGGGCCGAGATTCATCTGGCCGCCACTATGGCTGGCATGGCATTCACAAACTCTGGACTAGGCCTAGCCCATGCAATAGCTCACCCGCTAGGAGCCAGGCTAAGGACGCATCATGGTGCTACAGTTGGAACTGTCCTGCCCCATGTGGTCAAGTTTAACTATTCAAGCGACCAAGCCAGGGCTAAGTACGAGTATCTTAAGGGCATACTCGAGGCCGTAGTGGGTCTGCCTAGGAGAGAGACGCTAGTGGACCATATAGAGCGGCTCTATAACAGGGTTGGTCATCCCACGAGGATTAGTGGCCTAGCTAAGATCAGTAGGGATAAGTACATTGAGATAGCCAGGACTGTGGCTGAAGAGGCGCTAAGGGACCCCGATATAGCGTTTAACCCAGTCATACCATCGGTAGAGGATATCGAGGAGATCCTGCGTAGCATGTATTAAGCACCTTTATACACCTGATAGGCTCGGTGTGCCTGTAAATGGAGCTAGAGTTCCCCAGTAGAGAGTGGGCTGAAGAATTCTGCAAGACCCTAGACTCCTCGGAGAGGTATAGAAGCGCCGCCCGGGGATGGAGATACCCTATACTTTTCAAGGTAGGCTCTAAGGGGCCCGGCTTCGTGCTACACTTAGAGAATGGTAGATGTCTTGGCATGGAGTGGCTGGATGATCCTAGCAAGGGCGATGCACCCATAATCATCTCCGGCGATCTCCAGGACTGGATGGACGTAATAGAGGGCCGCATAAACCCTCTAACAGCAATACTTAGGCGAAGACTCAGGATAGAGAAGGGGGACATATCACTTATACTCAGGTACTCTGTGGCCGCTCTGGAGATGGTTGCTGCCGCTCAAAGAGTGTCTGGTGGTCGAAGTGGTGGTAGAGGCGGAGGCTAAGGTAAGGGTTAGATGTGAGGACCTTAGTAAGATAGAATCTAGGATTGAAAGCCTAGGCTTCAGACTAGTGTATAGTGGGGCCGAAGAGGATATATACTACAACCATCCGTGCCGCGATGTCCTAAAGACTGATGAAGCGATCAGAGTTAGGATAAGCAGGGCCGGGAAGAAGGTGACCTATAAAGGCCCTAGGATGGGTGGCAAGGTTAAGGCTAGAGTCGAATACGAGGCTAGAGTTGATGGTGACATAGAGGCTATACTGGAACATTTAGGCTTCAAACCTGTAATCGTTGTTAGGAAGAGTAGAAGCCTGTACAAGGGAGAGTCAGCCATCATAACCTTAGACAGGGTAGAGGGCTTGGGATGCTTCGTCGAGGTTGAATCCATTGATGGAAGTGAGGAGCCGGTTATTAACGTGATAAGGATGCTTGGCTTAGATCCTGAAGTTCTTATAACAGAGAGCTATGTTGGTTTAATTATGGGATCTAGGGATAGAAGCCTTTAAAATAATATCGTTATGGATAACTTCCCCAAGTGGATTGTGGAGGCAGTACTCCATGTCTGGGCTACTTTGTTATCGCTATATTAATGGATATCTAGCTAGAGCCCAGCAACACTTCATAATTGCTAGTGGCCTGCTAGAGAAATAATTAAACAATTTTGAGAATGTATTCCATTAGAAACAAGGCAGACTAGTGTATATGGGGAGGGCTAGCCCTTTGTTACGCCTATCGGCCTCATCCTGGCTACCAGCCTGGCTATACCCACTGCGTCGGCTACCTGGGCCACTCTATCTACATCCTTGTATGCCTCTGGCATCTCTTCTACAACTGTGGCTATGTTGCTGGCCCTGATGTAGATGCCCTTGGAGGCAAGCTCCTGGACCACCTGCCTATAGGTTTTTGTTCTCTTAGCCTTAGCCCTACTCATCCACCTGCCAGCTCCATGGGGGGCTGTATACCAGCTCTTTACACCTGACTCTACACCGGCTAGTATGTAGCTGGCGGTTCCCATACTGCCTGGTATGAGCACTGGCTGGCCTACATCCTTGTAGTCTGCTGGTATCTCTGGGTGTCCTGGCGGGAATGCCCTTGTAGCTCCCTTCCTGTGTATTACTAGCTTTTTCCTCTTTCCGTCTACGTCGTATTCCTCGATCTTTGCTATGTTGTGGGCCACATCATATACTATCTCTAGCCCAAGCTTGTCTGGGTCTGTATGGAATACTGCCTTGAAGCTTTCCCTAGTCCAGTGAGCGATCATCTGCCTGTTGGTCCAAGCGAAGTTAGCGGCTGCCGCCATTGCCCTTACATAGTCCTGGGCCTCCGGGCTCTTGTAGGGTATGCTTGCCAGCTCCCTGTCGGGTGGTATAGTACCATACTTCCTCATCGCCCTCTCCATCACTACCAAGTAGTCGCTAGCCACCTGGTGGCCTAGCCCCCTGCTGCCAGTATGAATCATAACCACTACCTGGCCCTCGAATAGACCGTAGGCTTTAGCTATCCTCTCATCGAATATCCTATCGACTACCTGGACCTCTAGGAAGTGGTTACCGCTTCCCAATGTGCCTAGCTGTGCCGCTCCCCTCTTCTTGGCCGTCCTGCTCACCTTGCTTGCATCGGCTAGGCTCCAGCTACCCCTCTCCTCTATGTGCTCCCTGTCCTCTGGCCAGCCGTAGCCGTTCTCGACGGCCCACTCTACCCCCCTATTTAGGACCTCCTCCAGCTTGTCTACCGTCAGCCTCACCTTGCCCGTACTACCTAGGCCGCTAGGGACGTTCCTGTATAGCGTGTCTACTAGCTCCTTTATCTTGGGCCTAACCTCGTCTACCGTCAGGTTCGTCCTAAGCACCCTGACTCCGCAGTTTATATCGTACCCAACCCCTCCAGGGCTGATTACACCGTTCTCCTCAATGTCCATGGCGGCTACCCCGCCTATGGGGAACCCGTAGCCCTGGTGGCCGTCTGGCATCACTATGCTGTATTTCTGTATGCCCTGTAGGCAAGCAACGTTGGCTGCCTGCTTTAGGGTTAGGTCCTGCCTCATCTTGTCGATTAGGAAGTCGTCAGCATATATTATGGAGGGTACCCTCATGCATCTCTGCGCCTCTCCCCTTGGTATCATCCAGGTGTACTTATCGATCCTCCTCAACGGTATATACTGGCTCATTCCATTCACCCCTGCACCGCCTAGAATGTGTTGCCCTACACCTATTTATTTTGGCCTCGCTCTAGCCTATAGTAATGCATCATCCTACCCGTCCACTCTAGGAGGTAGTCTGCAAGCACTATCCTGAGCACCGACTCCACCACGGGTACTGCCCTAATGGCTATTGCCGGGTCATGCCTACCCCACCCCCTAATCCTGGCCTCCTCCAGGCTCCTCCACTCTACTGTATCCTGCTCTATCCCTATAGTGGAGGTAGGCTTCAGCGTAGCCCTCACCCTAACTACACCAGCAACATGGCCCCCCAGTAGCCCCCCCATCATGGGGCCATCAGACACTACCTGGCCCTCTCTAACCCTTACCGGATCGTTGCTCTCGCTTCCCTGCATCGAGGCCAGCCTAACTCCCGCACCAACCTCAACACCCCTCACCCCCGGGATTGACATGACCGCCTGGGCCAGGGCACCATCGATCCTATGCACTGGGTTGCCTAGCCCCGTGGGTACACCCCTTGCACGAGCCTCAACTGCTCCTCCAAGGCTGTCCCCAGCCCTCCTAGCCTTCTCTAGCGCCTCCGCCATGGCTCGGGAAGCTTCTGGGTCTGGACAGTAGAGCGTGGATCTATAGACCTCTCCCCGGGGAATCCAATCATCTACTCTGCAAGGTATCCCGCCTAAGCTTGCCAGGTATGCCGTGGTTTCCACCCCGATAGATTCAAGTATGGGCTCCAGTAGGGCCCCAGCGGCTACGGTAACTGCTGTAAGGCGGCCAGAATAGTGGCCTCCTCCCCGGTAGTCATAGAAGCCCTGGGAGTAGAGCCTTGCCGGGGCATCTGAGTGGCCCGGCCTAGGCTTGTATTTGACAACCTCCTCGTAGAACCTGCCCTTAACGTCTCTATTGGCTATGATAAAAGCTAGGGGAGCCCCAGTTGTATATCCCCTATATAC
>WAKG01000136.1 GCA_015523445.1 Desulfurococcales archaeon
GTCCCCGGCTTTAATGCCTCCTCGAATGCCTCCCTAACACGGTCTAGAGGATAGGTCCTCGACTCTGGTATCACAATTCTCCCGTCTTGTAGCAAGCGTATTGCATGCTCAAACTCCCTGCTGGATCCGCACCGGGTCCCCACCAGCCTGAGCTCCTTTACAACTGCTATCGTCTGGGGAAGGCTAGCCTCGCCGCCGGGAGTGCTCTTCAAGTGTACCACTCCTCGGGGCCTTGCTAGGGCTACGGCCGTCTTTAGCCCCTCGTTGGTGCCTGTTGCTTCAACCACCACGTCGAAGCCCAGGCCTCCTAGACCCTTTGCCCTGCCGTACTCTATTGCCTCCTCCAGCGTGTACACCCTGATGCCTAGGCTCCTGGCTATCTCCGCCTTCCTGCTACCAGGCCTGGCCACCAGGATCACGTCTCCGCCTAGGAGGCTCGCTACCTGGGCTGATAGGATGCCCATGAGGCCGGTCCCTAGCACCGCCACTATACTATTCGGCCTAAGGGGTGCATGTCTAAACGCGTTTAGCACAGCTGCTAGCGGCTCGACGGCGAAGGCCCTAGTATGGGGCATATTGTGTCTGTGGAGTGCCCAGGCTGGGGCTACGAATAGCTCCGCCATACCCCCGTCATAGTCTATCCCCAGGGTCTTCCTGTAGGGGCAGTGTATGTAAATGCCCTCCCTGCAAACAGTGCATTTGAGGCAGGAGAAGTTTATCTCAGACACCACCCTGGCCCCTATAAGGTCCCCGGGTCCCTCGACAACCTCTCCGCTGACCTCGTGCCCTAGTATTATAGGGCTCTTGAATAGGGGGTATGTGCCCCTGTAGAATGCCTTATCGGTGCCACATATACCCACTGCCCTACTCGTGACTAGGGCCCACCCCTCAGGAGGCCTCGGACCTGGAATCTCCTCCAGCCTGATGTCCCCGGGAGAGTATAGCCTGGCCGCCAGCAAGTCTGGACGCCCCATTACACCCTATCCCAGGTCTTGACTGTAAGGTAGCTTATATACTCTGAACGGCTATAATACATCAACAATGTGGTGGATGCACGTGATACTCTTCGATTGGGGCACGTATAATGGGCTTAGCAAGCTCAGGATAGCCGCTGCCCTAGGCATGAAGCTGACTGAGATACCCCCCTACGACCTAGCCAGGAGGAGGGGGGAGGAGTATTATAGGAGCTACCGGGAGTTTGCTGAGAAGGCTTTCACCACGATAACGGGCCACGCGCCCTACTACAACGTCGTCTCGGTAGATAGGGATGTGATGGAGAGGAGCTGGAGGGCCCTTCTAGCTGCGGCCAGGAACGCCAGGCTGGCCGGGGCCAGGATATACAATCTCCACCTGGGCTGGAGGGCCTATATGGATCAGAGGGATCTCGACCATGCAATAGAGTTCCTGAAGAGGCTTACCAGCGAGGTGCCCGATATGGTGGTCAGCGTTGAGGTACCATACACTAGGAGGATGCTTGGAGACTGGCAGGAGATCAGGGCCCTCCGCGAGGCTGTGGGGGAAGATAGGCTCATAGTATCAGTCCAGCTGGAGAATGTGTGGATGTATGAGATGGGGGTATCGGAGACGGGTGCATTCGAGCAGGCAGATAGGGAGACGGGGGAGGAGTTCTGGAGGAAGGTCCTAACCAAGACCCTATCACTGAGCACCGGCTACATGTCACTCCGCTTCAGCCAGGTCATAGGATTCGCCCTGGGGAGGAGGATACTTAAGAAGAGGGTGCCCCTAGGCAAGGGATACCCGAGCCTTGAGCCCCTATCCAGGGCCCTAGCAGAGTTCATGGTGAAGGAGGTTAGGGGCAAGGAGATGGGGCTGGGCATGCACGTGATCTACACCGGCCCGCCGGAGACTAAGTACCAGGACACCCTAACCCTATACACTAGCATAATGAAGGAGGCAGTAAGGCACCTATGACTAGGCCGAGGCCTAGAGACTACCAGCTGGAGGCCCTAGAATGGGCACTCTCCAGGGAGAGAGCCATAATATGCATGCCCACGGGCTCCGGCAAGACGCTAGTGGCTGGCCTATGGATAGAGAGGCTCCTCTCTACCAGGACGGCCAGGAAGGTCCTCGTCCTCGAGCCCACGAGATTCCTAGTGGAGCAGACAGCCCAAGCCCTCAAGAGCCTAGGCCTACCAGCTGAGCCAGTGCATGGGAGTATGAGCAGGGGCTTGAGGAGGCGGGGCTGGTCTGCCACCATAGTTGTTGCAACACCCGAGATCGTAGTATCCGAGGGATTCCAGTTCATGGAGGACCCCGACGCGCTTGTTGTAGATGAATGCCATCACACCACTGGCCAAGACCCCTACACCCTCGTTACGAGGAGATACAGGCCGAGGTGGAGGCTGGGCCTAACAGCCTACATACCTCCCTCAAGGAAGGGAGAGATCGAGTCATACCTAGGCGAGGTCAGGTGCTGGAGCTGGAGCGACCCCAGGCTTGCCAGGTACATACCAGAGTGGGTGGGGGAGGTCTACGAGGCCCCGTTCAACGATGAGGAGAGAAGGCTCTACGATGAGATCGAGGGACTCTGGGATAGGCTCCACGGAGTGGAGAGGATAACTCTAGGGAACGCTCTGAGGTGGATGGCCAGAGACGGGCCCCTAGCGCTGAGGGAATCCTACTCCAGGGGAGGCCTGCTGGGGAGGCTCCTAAGGAGTCTCGAGGACCTAATCTGGAGCCCAAGGGTGAGGCCGGCCCACAAGCTAGAGGCCCTAGAGAGGATCCTGAGGGACCATGAGCAGTTCAAGAAGGCTATAGTATTCGTGGACAGGGTCTCCATAGCCAGGCTCGTAGCGGGGAGCCTCAACACCTACAACCCCGTGCTACTCCTCGGCAGGAGACACATAGACCCGGGAGAGGCGCTTGAGAGGGCCAAGAGCCCCGGGTCTAGGCTTATAATAGCCACCAGCGCTGGGGAGGAGGGGATAGATCTCCCCGAGGCTGACCTGCTCATAGTGTGGAGCAACACAGCCAGCCCCCTACGCTTCATACAAAGGCTGGGACGCCTCCTACGCCCCGGCTCCGGCAGGCAGAAGGTTGCCATCTTCATAGCAACCCCCGACACAGTGGATATAGATAGCCTAGTCGATGGGCTGGTAGAGGCTGAGAGGGCCGGGATCAAGCTGGGGCTGGGTGTGGATGCTGTAAGGAGAGTGTGGAGCCTAAGCAGGAGGCGCCACGTGCTTGAGATCCTAGAGGAGGATCCCATGCCTGTGGATATGCTGGCCCAAGCCCTTGGAGCCCCTAGGAGGAGGGTGGAGGCTTCCGTCAAGTGGCTCCTAGACCACGGGTACCTTGCATACATCTATACCCCGGCTGGCAGGGTGTATGGGCCACGCTACATGCCACAGGCCTTCTACAGGAGGTACCACGACAGCCTGGAGCCCATGGAGGGCGTGGAGGCCACGGTTAAGGTCAAGACCCCCACTATGGATAGGACCTTAAGGGGCGGCTACACCAGAGTCCTCTCAAGGCTCCAGCTCATACTGACGTCTACAGGGTTTATAGCCGGGGTTCGCGGCCAGGCCAGGTTTAGGGTCGGCGCGATAGAGAGGGTCGTGAACCTATCCTACAACTATACCATAGACTCCGCGGATCTCGCCAAGCTGGTTGCCGATAACATATTCGCCGCCCCTAGATGGGGGTCTAGCCGGGGATCCATACTGCCCTAAGGCCCATCTCGCCCATGGCCTTATAGAATATCCTCTCTGCCTCCCTGTCCCACCCCTCAATGCTAACCCTGAAGCCTAGAGCTCTGGAGAGGAGGGCTAGGTTCCCTCCCCTCCTATGAAGGCTCTCTCCATAGACTATCTCAGCCCCCGCCTCCGCCAGGAGCCCGGCTACACCCAGGAGGTCCTTATACACGTCCTTGTTATACCGGTTTGGAGGCAGTATGGGAGAGACGGAGGCTCCAACCCTGACCCCTGCCCTCCTAGCCTCCCCGAGGACCTTGGCCCTAACCCATGGAGGGGGCACCCGTGGCTCTATCAGCCTATGAAGCCTGCTAACCGTTGCTATGGATGCGTGTACCCTCACCCTATCACTGTATCTAGATAGTAGGGGCAGGTCCCTCTTGTAGAGCACACTCCTAGTATGAAGTATTATCCTGACACCCGCTGGGAGGGCCCTCTCCAGTATCTTCCTAGCCCACACTGCCAGGGGAGGCAGGTAGGGGTCGTGGCTGCTACTCATGAAGACCTCCTTGCCCCTCCACCTCCACCATGGAGTCTCCCTTATAGCCTCCCACATGTTCACGGGTATTGCCAGGTAGCCTCCCCACCCCTCTAGGGCCAGGTCCTCGAGACCCCTCCTAGGGTACCTCTCATGTATCGCCTGCACGTAGCAGAATGGGCAGGCGTGTGTGCACCCGTAAGCGTAGTTTACCGCCCACCCTGTTATCCCACTCCTCTTTATTAGGGGCGGCTTGATCCTATACCTGGCCAGCCTGACCCCCCAAGGGATTCCGGGTATATTACTGCCTGCATCCATAGCCACTTATTCACCTAGGGAGAGCTACTTACTAGGCTTCTATAGGGCGCATATCCAGTATAATAT
>WAKG01000137.1 GCA_015523445.1 Desulfurococcales archaeon
ATAACCCCCTTATCAAGTCTTCCCAGTGCTACCTCCGCGTGGACCCTGGGCGTGAGCTCTTTTAGGAGGCTCCTCCTCTCAGGTGGCTCCATGCCCTTGACAGCCTCTAGTATCCTCCTCTGCACCCTTATCGCCCTCGTTATCCACGCATCCTCCATGCCCCGCCTCGGATCCCCGTCCTTGGCGAGGCTCCTGGCTGCTGCCATGCCTGAGAGCATGCTGGGCCTTATACCTTCACCTGTTAGTGGGAGCACGTAGCCTGCCGCCTCCCCTATCTTCTCTAGCCCTCCGATCCTCCCGTGGGCAATGCCTCCAGCCGCTATCTTGGCTCCCTCCAGCTTGAGCCTCCTGGCGGTTCTGAGCCTTTCATCTTGCTCTATGAACTTGTCCAGCCTGAACTTGAGGCCCTTGTAGTCCATGAATCCCCCTACCCCGACGTCTACTGTACCTGGCTCGGCTGGGAATACGTAGTAGTAGCCCAGGATCCCGGTGTCGAAGTATATCTCCAGGTGGTCTGCATCGTCGAATTGGTTTGTGGCGAGCCTGTATTGGACGGCTAGTATCTTCTCCCCTGTGTAGTACGGGTGGCCTCCTGCGAAGAGTGAAGATTCTGGCCTAGGCTCTACAGTGGAGCCCCCGACCCTAATCCTGCCTAGCTCTGGGTTGAACTTGGCCCCGTATACCACCTCGGCCCCAGCTCGGGAGAATGCGTCCTCTAGGAACCCGGTCTTATCCACTATATACCCGTTGAAGACGTCCCTCAGCTCGAAGAGGAACTCGCCGTCCACATACATTATGGCCCTCCTGATCCTATGGTACACCACGCTCCGAGGCGGATCGTAGCCTATATCCCCTAGGACGGGTATACCCCTGCCGCACGGCTTCACGGCCAGCCTAGGCTGGGCCTCATAGACCATTATGCGGTCGTAGTGGCCCCTAGCCGCGAGGGCGGCCCCCACCCCTGCGGGGCCTCCGCCAATTATATCCAGCCTCTTCAAGGCTCCCCAGATAATGCTCGAGCGGGGTAGGGGGTTTATAGTGCATAGCATGTACGTATGCAGATGCCTATGTGGGGGTTGCCTCTTAGGGCTTGTGGGTGCGTATTATTTTGAGTGCCCTCTCTACCGCCGTCCCCTGGTCTCCCCGTTCTATAGCCTCCCTGAACCCTGGATCCTCGGCTATCTCGAAGTAGAGTTTGAACCTCCTCTTGGGGTCTGGGATCTCCTGCTTCATAATCCTCTTAACAGTCTTCATGGCGTGGTATAGCGCCTGTAGGTCCTTCCTGGACTCGAGGTATCTTGCAGCCTCCTCTAGGGCCCTCCTAGCAGCTATCCCCGCCTCTCCTAGGCTGGTAGAGGCTAGGTGTATCCCTTCCCATACCCTGGCACGGAATGGTATGATCACATCCCCCTCCAGGGCGCTGGTTGCGTTGTTAACCATTACCTCCTCATCCATGGCTATTCCAGCCACGATCCTGTTTGCCTCCACGCTGCTCATCGCTAAGACTACCAGCCAGGATCTCCTAATCAGGCTCCTGGCTAGCTCCTCGTCCCCAGGTATCTTGAGCTTAACCAGCTCGACCCGGCCCCTTGAGGCTAGGTCTTCAAGCCCCCTGCTGAACCTCTCAGCCGCCACCACAACCTGGGCCCCGTGCTCTAGGAATAGCCGGGCCCTCCTCTCGCCCACCAAGCCACCGCCGAATATTGTGACCCTCTTCCCCTCGACGTCTATGTATAGGGGTAGGTGGGTCATACTACCCATCCTCCAGCGGGCATAGCGGGTCGTCTCCCCAGAAGTCCCCGGTTAGCGCTAGCGCCCTGCCCCTGCTACCCCCGCCGCAGTACTCCTTGT
Organism: Desulfurococcales archaeon; assembly: GCA_015523445.1. Classification (GTDB taxonomy): domain Archaea; phylum Thermoproteota; class Thermoprotei_A; order Sulfolobales; family Acidilobaceae; genus S012-22. The sequence continues at coordinate 1,852 of WAKG01000137.1, forward strand.
AGGGGCAGTGGGAGCATCGCGGCCCTCGTAGCATCTTGTGTGTTTCCAGGAAGGGCTTGAGCCTGGGGTTGGCCGGGTTTAGTATTGTTGATAGGCTTTCCCTCCTAAGGTCGCCTAGGTCTATGTGGTCTATGAATTGGCAGGGCTTGACCCTGCCGTCGGGGTATATGCTTACCGCCTTCCTACCGCAGTCGCCCTGGCTCCCTATAACCTCTAGGAGGCCCTTCAGCTCCTCGGGGGTGCGGGACAGCTTCTTGGCTATGTATACTCCTCCCTGGTTGAACCTTACCAGGAGTATCTCTAGGGTGCCAGCATACTCCCTTGCCTTCTCCACCAGTGTGTCCAAGAGCCTCTTGGCCTGGCCTGGGGTTGGGAGGTCCCCGGCTAGTAGCCTGCCCCTCCCGACCGTGTCTAGCATGTAGAGTGCCACCCTGCTGGCGCCTAGGCTTGCTGCTAGGTCGATCACCTCGGGTATCTCCCCTATGTTCCACCTGGTAATCGTGGTCCTCACACCCACAGGTATGCCGTAGTCTATGAGGCTCCTGATCCCCCTAACCGTCCTCTTGAAGGATCCCCGGAGCCCTCTGAACTTGTCATGCACCTCCGGCCTAACGCTGTCAAGAGACACCCCGGCATACTTGAAGCCAAGCTCCGCCAGCCTAGAGGATGTCCTATCATCTATCAGCGTGCCATTGCTGCTGAGGCTCATGGATGGCCTCCCTAGCTCTGCTAGCCTAGAGGCTAGGCTCCAGAACCCCTTGGCTAGGAGCGGCTCCCCACCTGTTAGGACCACGTGGGGTATCCCATGGCTGGATAGCTCCTCCGCTATCCTAAGCTTCTCGCCGACCCCGAGCTCGGGGCCGCCGCTGGGGCCCGCGTTTATGTAGCAGTGGCTGCAGTGGAGGTTGCACTTATATGTCAGGTTCCAGAATATTATAGGTTTGATGGTTGTGGTGAACCTGCTGGGTCTCCTCCCCCTCCTGCCCGTGATCCTCTCAGATACCGTGCCCCTCCCCGTTACTAGTATTGAGACTGGTATCATGGGCTACCTCACCGTGTGTGGCTTCAGGTCCTCTAGGCTGTAGAGGACCATCGCATCCTTGGGCCTGCACACCTCCTGGGCCTGGAGGCGGGCCTGCTCTATCCTCTCCCTCGTGGTCGCGTGGACCATGAAGTAGCAGATATGCCTCCACCTATCCCTCGGGTACGCCTCTCTCCAGACCACGTGGGTGCTATAGGGGAACTTGGCGGCGCAGCTACATAGCTCTAGCTCGTCCTCGTCGCTACACCCTGTTGGCTCCATGACCACCATGCCGTTCTCCGTGAAGCCTGCCAGCCTGCCCTCCAGGGCTGCCCCAGGGTCTCCTAATATGCCCTTCTCGAGCATCTCCCCTACCAGGGCTACCACGTCCTCTTCCGTCATATTGTGCTTCCTAGCTGCGCTCATGTATGGCCTCTCCTCTAATGGGAGGGCCCGTAGGCTGTGGGGGAGCGTTTTGGGTATGCCCAGGTCCTCGGGCCGGGGCGGGTTGGGGTTTACCCACGTGTACTTCCCGGCCCGTGATATACCCTCGTGTAGGTCGTACTTGACACTGAGCTTTAGGGTTCTCCTGCTGAATAGTATGACCCAGTCCTTGGCCCCTGCCTTCCTTGCTGTCTCCTCCACGTAGCTTATGATCTCCTCCCTGGTGGACCTCTTCACCACTATCCACACGTTGTAGTAGGGGTGGTTCCTGAGGAAGTTGTGGGTGACCATGGGGTCCCTATTGACAATCCTAGCCAGCTCCCTGTACCTACTTCCCACGGCATAGGCTACCAGGGCTGCCACCTTGCCCCTGGCCCTGTAGTTGTAGTAGTAGCCAACCCTCTTCAAAACACCCTCCCTGTTGAGCCTCCTCGCCCTCTCTAGGGCCTCCTGTAGATTCATCCCCACCCTCCCGGCCACCCAGTCTAGGGGCTGGGTGGTGTCGGTGGGGAACTCGTACTGGAGCGCCATGAGTAGGTCTACATCCCTAGAGTCTAGCCTGGTCATATTGCTACACCCCAGGATCCTGGCTCGTAGGGGCATGCCGGGTCCTCCTCGAGGGGGTTACCGGTGTAGGCGAAGGCCCTGGCCCTGCTACCCCCACATATATCCCTGAACTCGCACCTGCCGCATCTACCCTTGAGGTTGGAGCGTAGCTTCCTGAAGAGGGTGGTCTCCCTGTATATCTCCCTGAGGCTCCTCACCTTCACGTTGCCTGCTGGTAGGGGTAGGAAGCCGCTGGGGTAGACTGTGCCATTGTATGAGATGAATACTATGCCCCTCCCATCCATCGTGCCCACGGTGTGGGCCTGCGGGGGGCCGCGGGGCTTCCCTAGGAGGCTTACTAGCCTGTCCATGAGCCTCTTGTACAGTGGCCCTGGCCTGGCCAGGTCCTCTATACTCTCCCCCCTCTCCTCCAGCCTAGATGCCGTCAATGCTATCCTCCTGAACATGGGGCCCTCCGTGGTCCTAACCCTGACCCCGTACTTGCTGGCCTGGTAGAGGAAGAGGCCCACGTCCTCCCACTCGCCTGGGGTTAGGTCCTCTGCAAAGCCTGCCCTACCCACGGGGATGAGGTAGAAGACCTCCCAAGTGGGGACCCCCAGGTCCACTAGGAGCTTGACCATGTCGGCAAGGCCCTCGACGGTGCTCCTCATTACCACCGTGTTGACTTGTACCCTCAGTGGCCTCTTGAGGAGTTCCCGGAGGGCCCATATACTCCTATCCCAGGTACCCTCGATTCCCCTAATCTTATCGTGGACCTCGGGGTAGGGGGAGTCTATGCTTATGCTGACACCACCCACCCCCAGCTCTACGAACCTGTCCATCGCCTCGGTGGCTAGTAGGGGGGTCACGCTGGGTGCGACAGCAGTCCTAACCCCAAGCTTCCTGGCGTGCTCCAGTAGCCTCCATATATCGCTCCTCATGAGCAGGTCGCCGCCTGTGAAGACCATTATGGGGGAGGGCCTGCCGAAGCCTGCTACATCCTCGATCAGCCTTATTGCCTGATCCGTGGTTAGCTCGCCGGGTAGGGGCTCCTTGATCGCCTCTGCACGGCAGTGGATACACTCTAGTAGGCACGCCTTGGTGGATTCCCAGAATACTAGTAGTGGCTTCAGATCGTAGGGCCACGTGCGCAATCCCCGGCACACCCCTCCTCCGGGGGCTAGGAGTGTGTCTAGGGCTCATGTCCTAGTGCAGGTACTGGCATATAATGAGGGTAGAAACTGACATATCAATATATACCGTTGAGGCTGAGTATAGTCTAGTCCCTCCTAGGAAGCCTCGCCTTTATGGCCTCGTAGAGCCTCCTAGCCGACTCCCCTGGCTCCTCCGCCTCCGTGTCCAGTATCAGATCGGGATTCTCCGGGGGCTCGTAGGGATCGCTTATCCCGGTCATGTACTTGACCTGGCCCTGGAGAGCCTTCTTGTAGAGGCCCTTGGGATCCCTCTTCATAACCGTCTCCAGGCTGGCCCTAACATAGACCTCCATGAAGGGAGCATCCTCCTCTATTATGCCCCGGGCAAGGCTCCTAGCCTCCCTATAGGGTGAGACGAGGCTCGTGATCACAATGACCCCGTTCCTGGCCAGCAGCCTTGCTATCCATGCGATCCTCTTTATGTGCCTCAGCCTCTCCTCCCTGGTGAACCCAGCACCCTCACTCACCGTAGTCCTCGCCCAGTCACCATCAATCACCTCAACCCTATACCCCTCGCTCCTGAGCCTCTCAGCAACAAGCCTCGCCACCGTGGTCTTCCCGCTGCCTGGGAGTCCTGTAAGCCAGGCGACGAGCCCCCTCTCGATACACCTAGACTCCACCATCCGGCACCACCCTCCCGGGTCTACTCCTGCCGGGTTTTATGGTGGGTGGCTCCAGAAGGGTATGGTTACCAGGTAGTGCACTACTAGTGATATGGATGCGAAGGTTAGGCTGTACTTTAGGAAGGTGGTGGGCCTTATCCTGTAGCCCTTATCCTCTGCTATCGCCACGGCTACATAGAGGGCTGGGGCGGCTGCCGTGGTGGCGTTGCTCGCCAGAGTGGCGCTCCATGCCATGCCCCAGTAGATGTTCCAGGGGTTTATCCCCGCCAGCTCCGCTGCATCCCTAGTTATATAGAGGAATGTGAGTAGGAGGGCGTCGTGCTCGACGAAGAGGCTTAGGAGGCCCACTATCCAATACATGACCGTATAGGAGGCCAGTCCTGGCTCGCTTATGTAGCCCACAACGCTGGACGCCACCTCCTCCAGCACTCCAAGCTCCTCGAGGCCCCCTACCAGGGAGAATAGGGTGGCGTAGAATAGGAGGGCCCTCCACTCAACATGGCCCAAGGCCTCCTCGAAGCTGGGCAGCCTCCCACCGGCCCTCCTCCACAGCTCCACAACTAGGGCTAGCATGGAGGCTCCTGCTAGGGTTATGAATCCTAGGGGTAGTCCTAGTAGGGGGCGTAGGGCCATCCCGATCACTGTCAGTGTGAAGAAGGCTAGGGATACGTGGAGTAGCAGGGGGTGCCACTTGGCCTCGCCCCTCGCCTCCACGCCGTCTAGGGGCTTGTTTGGCTCCCTCCTTATGAAGATCATGTAGTAAGCGGCCAGCGTTATGATGAAGGTTATCGTTAACAGGGGGAAGCTGCTGGGCCTACCATAGCTCCAGATGAAGTCTATGAACTCCGCCCCAGCTACGCTGTGGAGTAGCTGCGGTGGCAGATCACCCATTAGTAGTGCTGTCCCCATGAAGTTGGCTGAGAAGCCTATGAGGAGTATCGCCAGTATAGGGTTGGCCCCGACCCTCCTGGCGGCCTCTATCGTTATACTGCCCACGAGCAGTATTACTAGGACGTTGTCTATGAACATGGATATGAAGCCGGAGAATATCGCCATGAGTAGGAGGAACCGCCTGTAGGTGGTGGCGTACTTGGCGACTAGGCGTAGGGTGGCATTGGTGAAGCCTCCCTCGATCATGTACCCTGCTATGATCCACATGCCCAGGAGTATTGCTATCACGTTCCAGTCCACATAGTTGAATGCGTCCTCCGGGGTATAGGCTGTTAGGAGGACCATTGCGACTAGGCCAGCTAGGGCGGCTACAGTCTCATCCACGATCCTAGCCACTATAGCGGCTATGCTTGCCAGGAAGATAACTGCCGCTACCAGCCCCACATCCACCACTGGCACCGGCTCCACTGGCTATGCCTATGGGATTATTAACTGGAGTACAATCCTAGCCTGGCCCTAACAACCTCCAGCGCCCTCTCCGCATCGCTAGCCGCCCAGGGTATGCCTAGGTCCTCCATCGTTGATGGGAGTGGTACCCCCAGCTCCTCGTGCCACCCCCTAATCCTGTAGTACTCCCTCCTAGCCTCCTCGAAGTCTCTCCAGTCGTTGAAGGCCTTGACACCCTTGAGGGGGCCCTCTAGTATGGGCTCCATCCACCTCGGGGGCACCACATCGTCTATGGGCGGGGTTACCCAGTCCAGCGTATTGTGTATCCTGGCTAGGGCCTCCACCCTCTGGGAGGCCCTCCTGAGGTCCTCGACGGTGTATCTCACCCCGGTGATGCTCGTCATTAGGCCCGCTATGTCCTCCATGCTATAGGATACGAATTTGCATAGGCCCGTCATGTCGAAGGTGGCATCCCTATCCCTACCCTCAGCTAGGCTCTCCATCATCTCCCTGGCCGGGCCTGACGTGGGGGGCTCGTGGGGCCTTGGCCACCCCCTGAGGTGGCTGGCCCCTATGTCTGCGGTTGCATAGCTTACACCATAGCCCCTCCTCCCCCGTGGATCCCATGCCGGGGCCTCTAGGCCCTTCACCTCTACAGCCTTCTCCACCCCTACTCCTAGTATCCTTGAGGCTGCCCTAACGCCCTCCGCCAGCACCGCTCCTAGGCCCCTCCTATATGCTATGTTTATTATCAGCTGCTCCACCGCGTCCTCGTCTCCGAAGCCTGTGGGTGCGTCTGGGAAGACTGTCTTGTCTATTAGCCCCTCCTCAGCCAGCTCCATGGCCCAGCCTATCACATTCCCCACGCTGATCGTGTCCATACCCAGGTCGTCCACAAGCCTATTGTAGTAGAGGACCGTGTCCCTGTCGAAGACCCCGGTGGCTGCCCCTAGCATGGCTAGGTTCTCATACTCGCTCTTCACCTTGAACCTTCTGCCCCTGGCGCTGGTCTCCACGTACCTGGTGCACTGGAGGGGGCATGGCTTGTACCTTATATACCACTCCGGCTCCACCTCGACCTCCTTTATGGCCTCCCCGGCCAGCCTTGACGCCTGCTCCTCTGGTATGTGTGGCTTCTTGAAGTTGTAGGAGGGGCTCATCCCTAGGCTGGCGCTGGTCATGAGGGCATTGGTGGTACCGTACCTCCTCATGTCCTCGTACCTGGGGCTTGTGGCCAGCTCCCTGTATAGCCTGGCTATCCTCGAGTGGAGCCCCTCTGGGTCGGCTACCCTCGGCTTCCTAGCCCCGTATACTGCTATGGCCTTGAGCTTCTTAGCACCCATAACGGCTCCCAGCCCTCCCCTGCCAGCGGCCCTGTCGCTGTCGAACATTATGCTGGCTAGCTTGACCCGGTTCTCCCCTGCCGGGCCTATAGCCGCTATGGACGCCCTGGGATTAGTTTCCTCCCGGATCCTTTCGGTTGCCGCCGACACGGGCTGGCCCCATAGCTTGGATGCGTCCCTTATCTCCACCTCATCCCGGTCGATCCAGATGTATACCGGGTCTCTGGACTCCCCCTCGACGATGAGGGCGTCGTAGCCGGCTCCTTTGAGGCGGGTGGCGAAGAACTCCCCGGCGTAGGAGTCGTTTATGAGTCTGGTTAGGGGGCTCTTCGCCACCACCGCTACCTTGCTGGCCCCGGGGACTATGGCGTTGAAGGGGCCCGTTGCGTAGATGATCTTGTTTCCTGGGGATAGGGGGTCTGTGCCTGGGGGGACCTCCCTGTAGAGTATGAGTGTCGCGAGCCCCTTACCCCCTATGAATAGGGTTAGGTCCTCGGCGCTTAGGTCCTCGATCCTGATCTTGCCCGTCGAGAGGTTTATCCTGAGGATCTTGTGGTTGTAGCCTCCGAGCAAGTGCTCCACCATGGACATGCTTATGTTGTATCAGTGTTATTGTGGGTGTAGGTATTGTTGTGTGTATATATGTATGAAGGAGTGTTCCCACCCTTGGGGCTGGGGGTCTGGTGCCGCGCACTAAGCTAGGTCTGATAGGGCTCCTAGTCGCAGCTGCCAGTGTGGGTCTTGCCAGGGTTGAGGGCTCCGGAGAGTTCGGGGCGCTAACAGTAGTGGGCGGGGTCATACTTGCCTCCGCCCTACTGGCCGAGGCTACTGGTGTTGTAGCCGCTATCTACGAGATCCTGCTGGGCTTCATCGTTGGCCTGGCGGGGGCGGTGGGGTCCCATATCATAGATGTGATCGCCCTGGTTGGGGGCAGCCTCCTCATGTTCGCAGCTGGACTGGAGATTGATACCCGGATCATGTCTAGGTACCTGGTGAGGAGCATGGCTGTTGGGCTGACGAGCTTCCTAGCCCCCATGGCCTCCACCTTCACCGTGCTCCACTACGCCATGGGGTACCCGGTTGGGGATAGCCTGCTCGCCTCCGTGGGGGTATCCACGACCAGCGTGGCTGTCGTGTACTCTATAGCTAGGAGGCATGGTGTGTTGTCTAGCTGGAGGGGACAAATCCTCCTGGCATCTGCCATGGCTACTGATGTCTTCAGCATACTGGCCTTCACCCTGATGGTCCTCGATCCCAGCCCCCTCCTGGCGATCTATGTTGCTGCGCTCCTGGCCGTGCCCCCTATCGCGTCTAGACTACTCGACCGTCTCCCCCCTACAGCCTATGAGGCTGAGGTTAGGGTGATTATAGCAATGGTTATGGCTGTAACCCTGTTCTCGGAGGCTGTCGGTGTCCACGGCGTATTATTCTCCTTCCTCCTAGGCGCCGCACTCTCGGGGGCTAGGGTTAAGAGGAGGGTTGAGGAGAGGCTTGGCCCCCTGATATTCGGCTTCATGGCCCCGGTCTTCTTCGTCAACGCGGGGCTCCACATAGCGCCAGTAGGCCTCTCCAGGCTTAAGACTGTGGTGTCGGTGCTCCTACTCTCGAGCTACCCTGCTAAGCTCCTCGCCACCGGGCTGGCCCTGAGGGCTGCCGCCGGGATCAGGGGGTGGAGGCTTCCAAACGTTATGGCTGCGAGGCTTACTGTCTCGACTATAATAGCCTATGCGGGGTTGAAGGGGGGCCTCATGGACCCCCAGCTGGCTGCTGGGGTTATGGCCTCAGCCCTCCTAGCCACGCTCCTATCCACTCTGGGTGGGGGGCCTGTGGAGGGTTAGACGTCGTGGTACATTAGGAACTCTATGGGGCTTGGGTGTAGCCTGGCCTCCTTGACCTCGCCCCACTTTAGGTCTAGGTACGCCTCTATAACTGGCTCGCTGAATGCAGGCTTTAGGAACTCGTTGTCTGTCTCTAGCTCCTGGAGGGCCTCCTCTAGGCTTCCTGGTAGGCTCTTTATACCCAGGCTCCTCCTCTTCTCCGGGGTCATCAGGTATATGTTCTCATCCACGTGGTCCCCGGGGTCTATCTTCTTCTTTACTCCGTCTAGGCCAGCCATTATTATGGCGGCTAGGGCTAGGTATGGGTTTGCCGATGGGTCTGGGGGCCTGTACTCTATCCTCTTGCTCTTGGCATCACCCTTGTAGTAGACCGGGATCCTTACCGCCGCGCTCCTGTTTGCCCTGCTCCACGCCAGGTATACTGGGGCCTCGAATCCTGGGACTAGCCTCCTGTAGCTGTTTACCGTGGGGGATAGTATGGCTGAGAGGGCCCTGCCGTGCTCTAGTAGGCCCCCTATGAAGTACCTTGCGTACTGGCTCACCTCCGCGTACTCGTCCTCGGGGTCGTAGAAGAGGTTGGTGTCTCCCCTCCATATACTGACGTGAGTATGCATCCCGCTCCCGTTGTCGTTTAGTACTGGCTTGGGCATGAATGTAGCAACCTTACCATGCTTGTAGGCCACCATCTTGGCCACGTACTTGAGTGTCTGTAGCCTGTCGGCTGTAACTGTTGGAGGGCCGTGGCGGA
>WAKG01000138.1 GCA_015523445.1 Desulfurococcales archaeon
CTATTATCTTATAATTTTCCGGAGAATCGTATTCTGGTTCTTAATATATTTAGAAATTGTAGCGGGATTTAAGGTTCTACGGTGAACTTAGTTCCTGGATGGAACTGTGTTTCTTGATCCTCGGCCTAAAAACCTCTAGGTGGGGATCTCTTTGAAATAGAGAGGAAGAGCTGGAATTATTAGATGACGCTGCTAGACGCGGTGAGCCGCTAATACTAGTCCTCGGCATAAGGCGTGTGGGTAAGACGTCGCTGCTCCGCTCGTTCCTTGAGGAGTGGCAGAGGATTCATATTGATTTAAGAATATAATAAAGAATATTTAGAGGTATAAGTGCGCTCGGAGCTGAGGTTGAGATACACGCTGACGTGGTAGAGACTCGATAAGTCTAGTAGGGCTCCTGGAAGAATTAAATAGGCGTGGATAAAATTGAGTATATGAATTTAGATAAGGCTTTTACTACTCACTCCTCGTCTTTCCCTGAAATCTCCCCCATAGCATTTAGAGATAACCTTTTGGCTTCCTTCTTGAGTTGCCTGATCCAGACTGTCGTCCCAGTCTCCCACTCCTCGGTATCGTAGACTAGGTAGTCAACTCCTGGCTCGGCCACGTCTGCTAGGAGTGTGAGTCTCTCCTTCATGTTTAGTTTCCTTACGCCATGTGCAACTATAACAACGTCTATATCACTCTCATCTAGATAGTCTCCCCTCGCCCTGGAGCCGACTACGTACACAGCCTTAACGCTAAGCCTTTCAGCCGCCTTCCTGGCGAACCTTATCGCCCTTCTGAGCATCTCCTCCTGGCTCCTTATCGCAGAAGCTGCTCTACCCACCCCAAGATCACCTCTGCACAACTAAGTGCTCTTGAAACATCGTCCTCCTCATAGGCTTCATAGGGGAGACCGTTGGCGGCGTCTGGATACCTGCTCACAACGTAGTGCGGGTTTAGGTACCGGGCGCATCTCTCCACCTCTCTCGGCGGCTTTACCCCTAGCTCATCCCCCGCTATCCTGAGGAGCTCTAGCAGATTATGGCTTCTCACCGCCTTGCCGGAGGCTATAAGGAGGGCCTTCAGCGCTTTATCTCCTGTCTGGTTGCACCAGAATACTGAGGCGAACCAGTCCCTGGCTTCGTATAGGTGCCTAGCAGCCTCGAGGTCTCGCTCTGCCTGCTTTAACCACATAAGTGCCTCGCCCCTCAACTTTTAAGCCCCTCCTACATGTCCTCATCTAGCCCTCATCTAGCTGCTGGGGTGCTAGTCTGTAAGCAACTGTTTTGCACCCACTTAGCTTTATACAGAATCAAGCCAATTAGCCTTCTCCTGTAGGAAGTCTCCAAGCTATCATTTTTGAATTCCTCCAGTTTATAGTTTCCTTATATTAGTTTTCGTAATATTAGAATGATACCTATGCTTCTCAAGCTTGATGATCGAATAGTCTATCTTTTAGGGTTGAAAGCCTGCCTTTTAGGGATAGGAGGGGTCAGCGGGCGAGCTTAGGGATGCAATTGTCATATCGACATAGACTGCTAAACTTATGGTTAAAGTTAGTATTAATAGGTTTAAGGTAATAGTGAGGTGGAGTAAACTAGTAATTTATACTATATATACTTGTACTATTAAAGAAACAGTCCTGGCCTGGCATAAGTCTTATATAGGCTACCTAAGTTTTTAAATTTTCCATTATTCCTCTTCATATATGCGTTCTCCCCTATAGAGTTTCAGGGCTATCTGGGATATTTGTTTCAACCTGCGCTGTGTGGGTGACTGGGAGGCTATGTACCTAGCCATAGCGATCAGTATTGTTTTCCTGTCCTCGGGGTTTTCCAGCTCCTGCAGCAGATTTACTCCGGCCTCCAGCATCTGGACTGTATGGAAGTCTGCATCCTCCCTGAGTACGGCATGGCTTAGAGTCTTTACGAGGTGTTCCTCCTCGTACCCGTTGGCCAGGTAGTCTGCTACTATACTTGAGACCTCATCTATCATGTATCTCCTATCTAGGGTGTCTAGGAGGCTTTTCAGTAGGCGTTCCCTTGATTCTCCCGGCGACCCACGAGGGATCCTATAGGGGGGCTCGTTAAGATACCTATCTAGATAAACTCTAAGGGCGGCGTGATATACTCCTTTAAACACCCTGGGCGTAGACACTCTTTTAACAACCTGGTGTATAGCGTTTGCATAAGAGAAGGAGTGGAGAACCCTTATCCAGTCCTCCAGGTCATTATACCTGCTGAACCTTGCTACTCTTATAGCTGCAGCCAGCGCTACACCCAAGGATATGTGCCTTGGGCTGGTCCCATTATCCAGTAGCTGGGTTATACTTGTTGCGATACTCCTCGGGTTATCTCTTAAAACCAGATTAGCAACCTCAGAAGGGTCAATAGGCTTGTCACCGCCTAGAGTAACCCCGTGCAGCCTACTACTCTCCTCATCGATTATCGCCACCAGATCTATCGGATGCCTCCACTCATGCTCCTCTTCATAACGTGAGGCCCTAGCAAGTAGTGGTGCGAGGCTTCTAAGCATGTTTGGATCTACATAGCCCAGAGAGCGTGCTAGCTCAAAGGCTTTATTGGCGAAATCCACGCTGTGCCCGTCTGAGAGGTAGTGCATGGTGGCCGCCTCGAAGAAGGCCTCCTCGATCATCTCTAGGGAATATCCCCATCCTGCCATAGATGCTAGCAGCCTCTCCAGGGCGTCACTATCCCTAACCTCCGTCAGCCATGTAAGCCATGACTTGACCCTGTCAAATGGGGGCCTGCCTCCGGATAACTGTTCTATAGAGGGTCTAGGGGGCTCAGTCCTTGCCTCTCTAGAGACTATTTGGAGGCCTCTGAGTAGTCCCATTAAGAGCTCATCCCTTCCCAGGTAACCCTTGATATTGTTTATTGCGGAGATGAAAACTCCTCCACCGCCCCATGAGATGTCCCTAGATACATACCAGTCTACAGCCGTTCTATATGCTACACCTAGGTCTCTCCCCTCGTATACAATACTGGTTAAGGCCTTAGCTACCAGTAGCATAATACCGTGCTCTAGACCCCTCCTAAGCCGGCCTAGGATTACCGAATAATCCTCTCTAACATCCTCTATATTAACCCAGACCTCGCCATCAACTACATCCACCTTGTACTTGATGGCATCATCTGCCCACAGGTCGAATGTACATCCACTCTCCATATCGAAGCGTGCATGGTGCCATTCACATGTTAGTATCCCATTAGATATAGTACCTCTAATTAGGGGAAACCCCATGTGGGGGCACCTATTGTCGAACGCATATATCTTGCCGTCATGATAGAATAAAGCTATAACCCTTCCTCCATGTGATAATAGGATCCTTCGCTTACTCTTTAAATCCTCTAAACTACACGCCTTCACCCTCAAGCCTCACACCTGCCGGATTCTAATCGAAATATAATGATTCAAGATGGTTATAAATAATCC
>WAKG01000139.1 GCA_015523445.1 Desulfurococcales archaeon
GACCTATCCTCTAGACCGTGTTAGGGAGGCATTCGAGGAGGCATTAAAGCCGGGGACTGTGAGGGTGGTAGTAGAGCCCTAGGTGGATGCTAGGCAATATGCTAATACATCCTAATCAACAATTCGTCTAGAACCATGGGAAGACTTATATTATTGCCTGTAATATTGAATATTAGGTAAGGATACCCATGACAAGCCTCCATAGACTAGTTAAATCACGTAGAATACGGCTCCTAGCGGCAGTTATACTACTCACGGGAGTAATACTTATTGCAGACATAGGCAATACGAGAAGCTGGGCCATACTGATCCTCCATAGGCTAACAAGCGATGGAGACCCCATACTGATAAACCTATACGTAGATATCCCAGAGGCGGATGCCGATGAGTGTGGTGTAGCAGTCTACAGGTACCCGACTAAATACGCTCCAACACCGGATAAGAAGATGGAGCTTGTTTGGATGGGAAGGGCAGATCCGGGGGACAAGGTGAAAGTTACTAGCCTAGTGGAGAACGCGCCTCCAGTCAAGTACAACATCGAGGGGGAGCTGGTGTATAGGGAGCCGCAAGAGTATAGGATTACTATACACTGCTACGACGTTGAGGGAAATAGGGCGAGGGTCAAGGCATCCGGAGCCACAATAGTAGAGGTCAGGCCCGCTAAGCCAGTTGTAGACGTTGAGGTCCAAGTCGAGCTTATGGAGCCCAGACCTTTCAAGGCGGGAGACGATAAGGTGGGACGCTGACTTCACCGTTGAATTCTTAAACGATGCCTATGCTAAGACGCTAGATAGCATAGGGCCCTGGAGGCCGTGGCAAAGCTAGGCCTAGACCAGACTCTGCAATAAGTGGAGCCTAGACACATGTATGTGCATCGAGCGATTGTCATAGTACAAGGCCAGGCACTAGGATAAACGCTACATAACACTCATACATGGCAGTGTATGGCATATCCGCCAGAGGGTATGAAGAGCAGAGAAGCCTCAGAGCTACTCCTTGATGTACGGCCTGCCTAGGGCCCTAGGCATCCTAGCCCTCCTAGCGGTGGCGGCCACCGCGACTAGGGTCACTATGTAGGGTATCGTGTTTATCAGGTAGCTGGAGGCCGTGGTTCCAGCGACTATGTTATAGTACCTGGCCACCGCGTCGCTAAAGCCGAATATGGCTGCGCCGAGAAGGGCTCCGAGGGGGTTCCAGCCGCTGAATGCCACATCTGCTAGGGCTATGAAGCCCCTGCCCCCACTCATCAACTTCACGAAGCTACCGAGGTAGTCTATGCTCATGTAGGCTCCGGCTAGCCCGGCTAGGCTGGCCCCTGCTACCGTGGCGGCTAGCCTTATCCTCTCAACATTTATCCCTAGTGCATCGGCGCTCCTGGGGTCGTCTCCGACAGCCTTGATCTTGTGGCCTAGCCTAGTCTTCTCGAGCAGCCACCATATACCTACTCCTATGAGGACAGCCAGAAACACGAGGGGGCTTATCCTCTGCCCTAGCACCTCTATCCCTGGCGGCTTGACCTCCAGCGGGGGGCTCTGGCCGTAGTTGCCCCAGGCCGCCAGTGTGCCTAGAGCCGTTAGCCCCGCGGCAGCTATATTGAGGCCTAGCCCTGCTATGATCTGGTCCCCCTTTAGGTATACTGCTATCGCTGCGTGCATGAGGCCTAGTAGGGCGCCTAGCAGGAGGCCGGATAGGTAGCCGAGGAGTATGCTGCCAGTCTCAAGCACAACATAGACTCCTAGCCAGGCTGTGAGGAGTAGTATGCCCTCCAGCCCTATGTTAACAACTCCGCTTCTCTCCGCTAGGACCTCGCCTAGTGCTGTCAGGGCTATGGGTACCATGGCGGAGAGGCTTATCACTCCCACAACCAAGAGGTCCCCAGCCTCCACTACCTCCCACCTCCTAGCCTAGAGCGTATTATGCTGAAGATCGTGGGGGCCGCGAGTAGTATGATCACGATCCCTATAACCAGATCAGCCGCCTCCTTAGGGACCTTGTATATCGGCTCAACCACTTGGCTCCCAGCTAGGAGGCTTGAGAAGAGGAGGCTGGCTGCAAGTATGCCTAGAGGATCGTTCCTACCCATCAACGCCACGCCTATTCCATTGAATCCATAGTTCCTAACAGTCCCGCCCAGC
>WAKG01000140.1 GCA_015523445.1 Desulfurococcales archaeon
ACACCATGTATCATATATATAGGGCCCTCGAACTCATAAGAGAGCACCCTCGAGGCAGGCCCCTCCTTGCCAGGAGCCTAGGTCTGGGGGAGGCTTCGGCTAGGACCTTGCTGAGGAGGCTGAGGTCCTGGGGACTTGTGGACTCGGGATATAGGGGTAATAGGCTGACCGAGGCCGGGGTTAGGGTGCTGGAGGCGGTTAGGTCCTCGCTTGAGGTCCTCGACCTGGATGAATTGGTCTGGCCCGGCTCGGCTGGGATCTACACGCCCCTTGTAAACCCCCCGGTTGACATTGTATCCGTCTACAGGGTAAGGGACCACCTAGTAATGCATGGATGCAGGGAGGCACTGATAGGGGGCTACACCATCCGGGCTCCCGCCTTCCCGGGGGTGCCTGAGGACCTTGCCTCCACCCTAGCCCGGGCCCTCCCGTCCCGCGGCCCGGGTCTACTGGTTATAGTACACACAGGCTGCCTACCCCAAGCTTTTGATGCGGTGGTGGAGGTTATCCTGTCCCAATGCAAACCGGGGGGTTAACGGTATTACTGGGGCCCCTACCCAAACACCCGGCCTCCAGACTATAATAATGCCTGGTGTATGGCTTGGACGACTCCTGGAGAATCGCAGAAAGGATCATAGCCAGGGCAAGGAGGGGGCAAACAAGAGGAGGGCCCCGGAGTAGGCTGGTTGATGCCATAATGGTACTCCTACTATCAAGGCCTATGAGATCATCGGAGATAGGAGAGCTCCTAGGCCTAGAGTCGAAGTACGTCTCAAGCTACCTATCCTACTGGAGGGCCCGGGGGTATGTGGAGTATGAGTCTGGCCTCTGGCAGCTGACCCCCCTAGGAGAAGACTATGCTAGGGAGGTGATCTCGAGGGAGACTAGCGAATATGACAAGTTCGTGTCCCTTGCTAGGAGGATCGCTG
The DNA here is from genome assembly GCA_015523445.1 of Desulfurococcales archaeon. Taxonomy (GTDB): domain Archaea; phylum Thermoproteota; class Thermoprotei_A; order Sulfolobales; family Acidilobaceae; genus S012-22. The sequence continues at coordinate 930 of WAKG01000140.1, forward strand.
AACCAGTTAGTAGGACAAGAAACGACAAGAGGAGGGCTCAGAGGCGGGGCAGAGAACCTGGATCCTTGTCATTTACTGTCTCCAATAAAGGTGTTGGAGACAAGAAACGACAAGAGAGAGAGGAGGCCGCTGCCTGCGTGCTCTCGGCGCTCAGAAACCTCCTCTCGGAGGAGGAGCTGGACCTGATGAGGATGATCCTTGACCACTACGTGGAGTGGGGATCTACATACACGTACGTGGATCAGATGGCTGAATCTATCAAGGCTGATCTTACCTGGCTAATGAAGATCCTTAGAGGGCTCCAGAGTAAGGGGCTGATCTACATCTATACAGACCCCCGGCTGGGGGTTAGGGTTGGATTGTCTAGGAGGGTGAAGGAGGAGCTTAAGCCCTGCTAGTATAATCAATACTACTATACGATATGGGTATTATGGTAGCTGTGTGCATGGGGTGTAGTTTGGCGTGCACACCCTCAATAATACCGTTTGCATATTGATACTGATATTACCATATCAGGTCTCGACAAGAGAGTTGTGGATCATAGCCTTGTCCAGGGGTAGTAGGTATAGGCGTGTAATGTCAACTGGGGAGTTTAAACTCTCTAGGCCTACATAAAGTCTGTAAGACGCGTAATCCTCCTACCTAGACCTAGGAGGAGGCTCCTAGACTCGAGTTCTCTGAGGGGCACTGTCAGCCTGCTGGAGACGAGCTCCCTCAACTCCCCCTCCAGCGGATCAACCGCGACGGGCCCAGCCTCCAAGGCCCTACGCACAGTCTCTCTAATATGCCAGTTGCCTACTGGGGCGTAGTAGGATGGAAGTATCTCCCTGATGATGACAACATCCCCCACAACCCCGCGGGATGCAAGGTGCTCCAACACTGGAAGCCTGGCAGCCGAGAAGCCGCCATCACTGGCCGTAGCCCTGCCCCTAGGGTCCTCAACAAGCCTCCAATATACCAACCCTCCTGCTCCTCGGGTCCATACACCCGATGGGTGCCAGGCCTCGATCCACTCGAAGCTACCCGGGCCAGGCTTGATTACTATGAGGAATCTGTTACCTAGATACTCTCCATAGTAGACCTCAGTCCTGCTAGTCTCCCTGGCCCCTCTCAGCCGCTCCCTTAGGTGCCTAGACACCATGTCATCCACTGCGGTTATAGCCCACCTAGTAGGGACCAGCCTGCGCCTCCTCAGCCTGCCAAGTAGGCCGAGGCTGAGCATCCTCTGTATGGTATACACGTCCACACCCCTTCTATACAACTCCACCGCCATCCTAGATGCCAGCTCGTCGTCGGAGATCGCTGACTCAACGAGCCTAGGTATGCTGGGGTTGCTGGATACCCTAACCCTGACAGCGGGGGCTGAGGGGCCTATGGGCTTGGAGACGCCGTCGAAGAGGAGCCGTGGTGTTGGGGGTCTAGCAAGCTCGGCCTCGCTATCTACGGGTCTAGAGGAGGCGGCGGCTAGGGATACCTCCAGCTCGTAGAGGCGCCAGGGATCTTGGGCTCTTGCCCTGATGGTTGCTGAGACCATGCCGCTCCGGAGCCCTATTATCCTCGAGAGGGGCTCCTTCCTCCTACTCCACTCTCCAGGAGCTTCCCTGTAAGCCGCCTGATCACCCCTCTCGCCCGGGGGTATCATGTAGTGGATCCTAACTCTCGGGTAGCCGTGTTCCCCGACTAGTATACTAGGGGGTGAATCGCCCTCCACGTTATTGCCCCTGACCAAAGTTGCTGCCTGTATCTGGACTCGGAACCTGTCTAGTATGGGGCATCTTGGCAAGCCGCATAGTAGCTTATAGCCCTTGCACCTGGTGCAGAGCTCTGGGGGTATCCTGGGCAAAGCCGTGTTCCCCCGGGAGTTATAAGGGGCTGGAGGCTTTAATGGTGGGCTGCCCTCCGAGAGAGTGTATAGAGTATTATCCCGGCCTCAGCCACGGCGCCGAGGCGGGAGTCCACCCCGGCTATGTAGGTCCTAGCTCCCAGCTTCTCCTCTGAGGGCGAGAAGCCAGTCTCGCCTCCGTTGAATACTATGAGAACCTTTCCATCCAGCCGAGGCGGGGATACCGGGTCTATTATAGTCTCTGGCTCCCTGGGGGTTATGATTAGTACTCTGTCAGGGCTAAGGGCGTCAACCACATCATCCAGGTCTGGGAGAACGAGTAGGCTAGACCCGTACTTGAGCGCTAGCTTGAAGGCTTCAGGAACACCGCTCTGAGCGGCTCCACCATAGACCTTGGAGACTGCTAGGGCCTTGAATCCTAGCTGGTATGAAGCCCTAGCCAGGTCAACTAGCCTCTGCACGCTGCTCACGTTGTGGAGCACCGGTATTATCTCCGCCATCTCCGTGGCCCCCGAGGAGGGTGGAGATGTAGAGGGCTATAGCCTTTGCTAGCGGCGGGGGTACTGCCTCCCCGACCATGTTGTACTGTGCATCCCTGCTCCCGAGGAATACGTGGTGGTCGGGGTAGCCCATCAGCCTGGCCTGCTCCCTAACTGTTAGTAGCCTATCCTCGTAGGGGTGTATAAACCTAGAGGTTCCCATGACGGTTGGGGCTAGCCTGTGGGGGTGGAGCCTTATATAGTTGGGCAACCTCCTCCCCCCAGCCCCCCTATACTCGAT
>WAKG01000141.1 GCA_015523445.1 Desulfurococcales archaeon
CTCCTGCTCCTCCCCATCCTCCCTGGCGCCTCCCCGGGGAGCCAGTAGAGCCTGGTGAGGCCCCAGCCCGACCTTGTCGGGGCTGCTAGGGACTGGGCTAGCGTGTGCTCCTCCCCGGGGCTGGAGGACATGATTAGGGCCATTCTAGCCTCTGGCCTTGACCTGGATGCAGCGGCCCTGGTGAAGCCTTCTATCAGCTCTACTAGGCCTCGGCCGCGCATTGGGTTGTAGGGCTTACTGGGGAATGGGTGGCCCAGCCAGTAGAGGTAGGGTAGGCTCATGTCGGTGTAGCTCATCATGCCTGGGTATGGTGGATCTGTGACGATGAAGTTGATATTGCCAGGATAGCTCTCCGGGTTCCTTGCGTCTCCCCGCCTGACCACATACTTCCCGGGGCATTTCCAGCTCCTCGAGCAAGCCTCCCTGAAGAGGCCTACATAGCTGTAGAGGGTTCCCCGGGCCAAGGTTCTTGGCCCAGATCCTGCGAGGGGGTTTAGCTCGACGGGGTATGGTGGGAGCCAGTAACTCTTGACCACCAGCCCCGGGTTAACCCTCCTGTAGGGCTGGTAGTAGAATGCTAGCAGGCTGCAGGTCCTGGTAGCGTTAGCTACTACAAGCCTAGCCCACCACCCGCAGCCCCGAGCATCTGCCTCTTCCACGAAGGCTCTGAGGGATGCCAGCTGCCGGGGCGTAAATAGGTGTTCCCAGCATCTTATACCAGCGGCGGGCAGCTTCCTGGCTTCCCTTAGCAGGGGCACCCTAGTGCATCCCTGTGGGGCTAGGACCTTGGCTTGGGCTAGTGTCTCCACGGCCCATATCCACGCTTCTCTCCCACTACTGCCGGGTAGAGCTATGAACCTCCTACCCCCTGGCTCCTCCAGCTCTACGGCGTAGACCCTGTAGCCTGGGGCTGCCTCCGGGAGGCCCGAGGGTAGCTGTACCTGGGGGTGGAGTGGGCTGTAGGCCTGGGTATCGCTTACCTCCCTAATCCATGTCGGGCTGGACGGGTCTAGGACTATGGCCCATTTTCCCGGTCTTGATGCTAGGAGTGCTGGGGCCCTGCAGGGCTCCCGTGGGCACCTGGTTAGGAATGCGTGTATAACCATGCCACCGCTGGGGGTTCTCCACAGGATTCCTGTTACCCTGCTAGCGGCACCTAGCGACTCCTCGAGGCACTTGACCGCCTCTAGACACTTACCGCAGGCTGTGTGGAGGGTGGCTCTTGCCACCTCCACTGCCCCGGGGTTCGCGTCGATCCCATACGCCTCAAAGCCTAGCTTGACAGCCTCCACTAGTATGGTTCCGCCTCCCGTGAATGGGTCTACCAGCCTCTTTCCCCGTGCTAGTTTCCCTATTCTCGATAATGCTCCGGGGCTCATGGCTGCAGCTCCCAGCAGGTCCTCTACCCTGCCCGGCTCGAGTAGGAGCCCTGCTATAACGGTCCTAGATAGGGCTGGGTAGCGGCGGCCCCACCACTTCCACGCCGTGTGGCTGCTCCTAGCCTTTATCCCAGGATCCCTGGCTATGGCCCTTGCCAGCGCTGCAAGTGCCCTAGGCTCCAGTTTTTCCAGCAGCGTCTCCAGGACGGGCCACCGAGTCTAGTATACCATGCCTAGAGCCCCCTTTAGGAGGTATACCAGGACCAGCGCTGCTAGGCCTAGGCTGAGCCCCCTTAGTGCGGAGACTATAGTGTTCTCCTGGCTTATCCTGCCTAGGTATGCACCTAGGAGTGTCATGAGGAGTAGTGCTATCCCCGTGGAGGCTATGAAGGCGGCCTCCACACCCATCCCTGCCCCAGCCGCCAGTAGGTATGGTAGGGCTACTAGTGTTGGGAATAGTACTATGCCCACGCCGCTCCACAGGGCCACGTATACTGGTATTAGTGCTGCCGCCCTCCAGTACACGCTGCTCCTCTTCAGCTTGGCCGAGAGCTTCTTCTCCAGGTCCCTGACCTCCCTGATCCTCTCAGCCCTCTCGGAGAGGTAGACTCCGACCATACCGCTCATTATACCCATCGCCACCCCACCGCCTATGATGCTTGAGGCCATGAGCACCGGGTCGGAGCCGGGCGAGTAGCCCCCAACGTTAACCCCCAGCGCTGCTAATAGACCGTCGAGTGAGTTGGTTACAAACATCCTCCTAGCCACAGAGGGCACGTCGGGGTAGAGCTTCTTCACCTTAGAGAAGTCCTCGGCCAGCCTCCTTACCCGTTGCAACACCACCCCACACCAGAGCCCTCAAGCAAGGCAAGCCCACGAACCTTCATGGTATATGGGGGCCTTAAGGCTATACACCTACAACAATCGACGATCGAACCCGTGGCCAGCCCTTATAATATACGCCAATAGCCTACCAGGCGTGGTGTTGAAGCCATGGAGAGGATGGACCTGGAGGAGTACGAGTGGTACCAGGCCGAGCAGGTTGCGCTAGGAGCATAGGCTATACACCACGATATAAGGCCCCCCACGAGCCCACCATGCCCGGAGGGCCGTAGAGGTGCTGGGCGTATTCAAGTACAACGACAGGCTGGGCAGGAGGATGGTCGTAATACTCCAAGGCTTCCCCTGCGCATACGGGAAGTGCACCTTCTGCCCCTTCGCCCTGGAGCAGACGATGCATCCGGGCAAGCTGCTAGAGGCCAATAGGAGGATAATAGGGGAGGCCCTCAAGGCCAAGGAGGAGTGGGGCCCGGAGAGGATAGCCGTATTCAACGGGGGCAGCCTGCACGAGCTCCCCCTGGCAGTGGTGGAGATGCTCAAGCCCCTCGCACAAGGCACAGTATTCGAGGTGGAGGAGAGGAGCGAGTACGTAACCCTAGAGTCCATAACAGGCCTCCTCCACCTCTACAAGCCCAAGAGGCTCGTGATAAGGATCGGGTTCGAGAACGTGGAGGAGTGGGTAAGGGAGAAGGTGCTAGGGAAGGGGATGCCAGACACGGAGCTGGAGAGGATAACCAGGCTAAGGCTGGAGGCCAAGAGGAGGGGCCTACCCGTAGACTTCTACACATACCTCCTCTTCGGCATGGAGGGCATCCCAGAGGACACGGTTGAGAAGAGTCTGTAC
>WAKG01000142.1 GCA_015523445.1 Desulfurococcales archaeon
ATACACTACGCCCCCACCAGGATCCCCGGCTGCTACAAGCCTAACCCTATACACAGCGGAAGCCCTGACACGCAACATAGTCCACTGAAGCCTCCTCAAAGTCTCCAACACTGGCCCAAACACGTTATTCTCTATAGGGACAACAGCGAGATCAGCCCCACCCTCCTCAACAAGGCTAACGACATCACTAATAGTGGGAGCCGGGACACCCTTAGCATCAGGATAGAGTAGGTGGGCTACCATCGAGGAGAAGCTACCCTCAGGCCCCAGATACGAGACCCGAACAACCAGGCAACACCTCATAGACACAACAACTGGATAACTACTGCTCTGCGCAGGTCAATATAAGTGTATAGCCTATTAGGCCACCATAGATCCCATGGACCATTAGCTTGCTACCACGTCGAAGAACAGCCTATCCAGCTTGTCAGTATATATTATTACCCTAACCCTGTCACCCCTCTCTATAGCAGTGGGGGACCCCTGCGTCGTCCACGAGTTTATAGTAGTCGAGATCTCACCCTGAGCCGGGATCACTATGTTAGTCATATTCACATATGAACCACCACTAACCTGCAGCTCGATACGTAGAATCTTTACCGGAGCGTTACCCTTATTTTCAACCAACAGATTCAGTACTGGGGTAGCATTACCACCAACGCCAGTACCGTAGTACCGTACATAAACCATAGGCCTTACCATGAACTCTTCCTGAATGCCAGACCACATGCCAGTAACCCAGTTTGCTGCAGCGAGACTAACAACTATAGCGGCTCCTATAAGTATGACTATTACTATCGTGTCCTCCACTGCCGAGTACCCCCTTACTATATTACTATAAACATGTATATTATTTAAGTAGTACTTATATACTTATACCTGCCTACCCTATTATAGACGGGAGTACTATAACGTAACGGTGTGATCTTCTGACTAATACAGACATACTAAATTAAACTAATAATAAATATTATTTAAAAAATTAAAAAGGTTAGTATAGGAGGAAGAGAGTTTGTTACGGGCCTAGCGTTACTGGGAACTGTTGAGTACTTGACTCCCTGAAGTATAGTTTGACCTGAAGCTGGTCACCGGGGCTAACGGAGCCTGCAAACGCTGCACCGCTGAATGATATCTTCATCCAGCCCTCACTGTTGGCCTCAATGGTTGCAGGGAGTGTGGTGTTTGTACCAGCTGGCCACTCAACGCTGCCTCCACTGCTTATAGTATATACTTGGTTTCCATAAATTATGTCTATCTGTAGCAGCTCATCGCTACCACTGCCGTCGTTGGTTACGTATACCTGTATGTACTGTCCACTTGCCGAGCCTGTTGGATTGGTGACGCTTATTTGTGGAGTGCCTCCTGCGAATCCACCCCATAGGCCGAATAGCCAGCCTGCTACTGCGATCGAGATTGCTATCGCCACTGCCACAATTATGACTGTGGCGATTACTGGGCTTATTGCCCTTCTGCTCCTCATACCTGTTCACCCTTTTCCTTTGGTTGTCAAGTAGAGATTATCTGGTACACAGTTATAAAAGTTTCCGTCTATGTCGTTAGTGTGATTACTGTGTGACCATCTATATTTGTATGGCTTGTAGCCTGGTTTCTACTATCTAGTCATGGCCTGGGCTTCCTTATTCTTAATATGTTTCTTATGCCTGACCTTAGGCTTAGGTCTTCCCGGATTAGTAGGAAGCCTATTGTGTATAGTATGCTGGCTATTGTTAGTGCCTGTATAATTGTTCTTGTTCTCTCGAGTAGTATGGTTAGTGCGTCTATGCCTGCTAGTGCTATCTGCCTTGCCTGTTCTAGGCCTGGCTGGGCTGGCATTGTGTTTATGTGAACTATTATTGCGTGGATTGGGTTGAATGCTGTGTAGACAAGGTACATGGTGTAGAGGTATATTGCCCCGCCTAGTGCTAGAAGTAGTATTCCGGCCCTGCTCCACCTGCCGCCCTGGGAGTAGTAGAGAGTGGCTAGGGCCTTGAGTATGGGGAGGGTTAGGGGTGCTATGTAGAGTAGTATGAGTAGCCTAGCTGAGGGGAGTATCTCCTCTATCCCGGCATTGGATGCTATGAGGTATAGTATGCGGAGGGGGTAGAGTAAGCCTATGATCAGGACTACGCCTAGGATAATGTCCAGGATCCTGAAGGCGGCCCTAACCCAGCCAGGCCAGAGGCGGGACAGCCTTCCCCACCCACTATTGAGGAGCACACCACCCAGGACCCATAGGAGAATGGCTAGGAGGATTCCGGGAAGCCCTCCGGCCAGCAGGTCTATACCGCTAGATGCTGCCCTCCAGAGGCCGCTGGCAAGATCCTCGAGCCCACCAGCAGCCTCCACCCCACCTCTAGCCTGGGCCAGCAACTCCCCGAGGCGGGGTATAACATGGGATATGTAGAGCAGGTAGATGCCGGCGGCCACCCTAAATACGCCGCCCACAACTCCCCGTAATAGCAATGCCATGGGCCCCCGGTATATACTGGGGACTAGTATATATGGTCGGGGGTTTATAGGCTGGAGCGCCCTCAGGGAGTTAGCCTTATCTGTGTTAGGGTCATGAGTGAGAGTATAACTATGAACACCATAATGTTGAGTACCCCGGCTAGGACCTCGCCCCTCCTCCCGGCTAGCCTGGAGAGGGTGTCCCTCAACGCGTGACCCCCATCGCTTAGAAGGAGGCCTCCGGGCAGGGGTATTGCCAGGGGGGCGGCGTTGATTATGGCTAGCATCAGGTTGAAGAACATCGTGGACTGGAGGGTTACGCCCAGCCACTGGGGACTGTAGGCCTGGACTATCGTCACCCCTATCCTATCCTCACCCGCGGGCTTCTCCACGGTTATGGTCTCGACCTGGCCCCTGTACTCGACCTTGAGTGTAACCACCGAGCTGGTGTTGGGGTTCCCCACCCCGGCCTCCTCTAGGACCCTGGCCAGCTCCTCTATGCTCTTTACCCTGACCCCGTTGGCCTCCAGTATGACCATGCCGGGCTGTAGGCCAGCCTCCGAGGCGGGGCTATCGGGGGCTACCCCGGTTATCGCCACCCCGTAGGCCAGGTGGGGCATGACTATGCCCGCTAGGAGGGCCAGGGCCAGGTATATGAGGGTATTGGCCGTGACGCCCGCCGAGTATAC
>WAKG01000143.1 GCA_015523445.1 Desulfurococcales archaeon
ACATGGTGTATCACAGGCGTTTCCACGGTGCCTCTAAGGGCCCTTAGGTACATGTAGTCTGCCTCCATCCTCTCCCTGGGGCCTAGCCTATAGCTATATACCGGGCTCGCCGCTAGGGCTGCAGGGATCCACTTGGGGGACATTCTCATGTAGCTCTTCACTATAACCCTGCCCCTGGGGCCTTGGCAGTCTAGGCTGGAGCTTATCGGGTTTGGGCTCTTACACCTATACCCGGATCCCGCCAGCCCCTCCAATATCCTATCGACGGCGCTGCAGTCTAGGGATACTGTGCCCTCGGGTAGGGATAAGAGTCTCCAGGGCTCCGCCAGAAGCCTATGGGGGGCACATCCTGTGGCCAGCTCGGGAAGTCTTGCTAGGAGTGCTACGGCTGGATGGAGAGCAGAGTAGCCTGATACTGCTATCCGTACAACTGCTAGCCTCCTTGCGTCCTCGAGGCTCTCCAGGGGGGCTTGGGGATCTATTCCAAGCCTCCTGTGTTCCTCCATGTAGACATCGTCTAGGATGTTTAGGTCCTCTAGGGCCTTGTTATAGATGCAAGGGTAGAGCCTCCGGAGGAGGGACATCCTTGATACTGCCGGGTATGAGGGCCTAGCTGAGAGGAGCCTAGCTAGGCCGCCTAGCCTGGCCTCGGCCTCCATGTACTCGTCCACGATCACCCTGGACCTATAGGTCCTAGCCAGGCCCTCCAGCCACCCTACGTCTCCCCGGGGCTCCTCTATGGGTGGGAGTAGGAGGCCCGCGGCAGTCTCCATCATGGTGGACCTCTGTACATCCGACTCTAGGATCATGTCTCCGATGTGTAGGGCCTCGTCCTTGTAGTAGATGGGGTGGAGGCCCCTGTGTATCCTTACCTCTAGCACGCCCCCGGCTAGGAACCTTGCCCTCTCCTCCATACAACCCTGCCCTCCCTGTCCTTCACCATGTAGACCCTGTGTAGGGGGATCACCGTGTCACCGTCGTCCAGGTATAGGGCCCAGGAGGTTATCCTCTCCACCCTCCTCAGGGGTATGTCCCTGAGCCTGGCCGCCCCCTCCTCGTCCCTGTCCAGGACTGAGACTAGGTAGTCCCTATCCTCGTACTTGAACCACTTCAGTATACTCCGTATCTCGCTCCTACCCAAGCCCCGGGGCCACCCTACACTCCACAGGTTGACCAGTCTAATGGTTAAAACCTAGCCCTCCACCCGGGGTTGATGGCCCTTGGGGTGTACGTGGGGTGGCGTGCATATTCTGTAGCATAGCGGCGGGGGAGGCTGAGTCGTACCAGGTCTACAGGGGGCATGGACTGATGGTTATACTAGACAAGTACCCCGTCTCGAGGGGCCACCTACTAGTGATACCCGTGGAGCACTACGAGGCGGTGCAGGACACGCCCCCGAGGCTACTTGCCAAGGCTTGGGTCGCCGCGTCTGCCCTAGCCCACGTGTATAGGTCTAGGCTGGGGGCACGGGGGGTGAAGGTCCTGACTAATAGCGGGAGGATAGCTGGCCAGGTAATCTTCCACTTCCACATACACGTGATCCCCTACTGGGGCGACGGCCAGCTTGGCAGGGGCGTGCTGACGAGGGAGGAGGCACTATCCGTGCTGGAGATGCTGGAGCCCCATAAGGGTGTGGTAGAGGAGTATCTCAAGGGTGCTGGGCTAGTAGGCTAGGATGAAGCCTAGGATGGCGGAGAGGTATATCCCATCGAAGACCCCTGCACCCCCTATGCTGACCAGGGGTGCGTTTAGCCTCCTAAGGTCCTTTAACAGCCTGAGCACGTCTGCCCCTAGCAGGCTCCCCAAGGCTCCTCCAGTGAACGCGGCTACCCCGGCCTCCACCCCGCCTCCGAGGTAGAGGACTGAGATTATGCTGGAGACCATGGGGGGTAGTATGGCGGGGACCACTATCCCAACACCAGGCACCGTCCTGGAGAAGAGGAAGGTCACGATCATAGTAACAATAGTGGAGACCGTGCTGGCCTCGAGGAGCCTGAGGCCGGAGGATGGGTAGAGTAGGGCTAGGAGGATTAGGGAGACTAGTACGGGTATTACCGCCCCGCCCACATTGACCGCTATCAGGGTACGCCTCCTAGTATACCTGAGTCTGGGTACTGGGAGGGGCAGCCCATAGATGACCATGTACTCTATGCCTAGCTCCAGCGCGTTCTCCCCCTCTACCTCCTTCACCACGATATTCACGAAGCTAAGCGCTGGGCTTAGGAGGACCAGCATGGAAACTAGGCCTGCATAGAGCCCCCCACCTGTAGCCTCTAAGACTATCGCTGAGGCTAGGAAGGCTAGTCCTAGTGATAGCACTATATATGCCCCCAGCAGGAGGGGGTGTCCCGGCGGGTGGATCACGATCCTATCCAACGCCAGCCTCCAGTGCATTATGGTGGGGACGGCTAGAGACTTTAATCTCCATCCCCCATGCATCTACATGGTGCAACTCTATGGCCGAGGAGCCATTGCTAGAGGATGTGATGCGCACTCCCGTGGTGACGATGGCTCCGATGGAGACGGTTAGAAGGGCGGCAGAGGAGATGAGCAGCAGGGGGATAGGGAGCATAGTGATAGTTGACAGTAGGGACATGCTGCTGGGGATAGTGACTAAGACCGATATAGTTGCTAAGGTGGTAGCAAGGGGTCTAGACCCGGGTATGGTCAAGCTGGGCGACATAATGACTGAGAACCCATACTACATGTTCTCAGATGCACCTCTAAGAGAGGCTGCAGAGCTGATGGGGAGCAAGGGCATAGGCCACCTGCCCGTGCTAGACCCTGAAACTAGGAGGATAGTGGGTATAATAACTAAGAGTGACATACTCAAGATAGCCCCCCACTATATAGACCTAGTATACACGCTGAGGGCAGGATAGGCAAGATAATATAGTACACCACTGCCCAAGGAAGGCTACGGGGTGATATAGTGGCACTCGAGGACCTAGGCCTGAGAAGGGCCGCCGAGGCAATGGCCAGCTACCCACACATAGACAAGGACTACAGCCTATCCGAGGTACTAAAGCAGATGGACAAGGCCAAGACGGATAGGGTAATGCTAACGGAGGATGGCGTCCTAAGAGGTATAGTGACGCTAAGGGATATACTATTCAAGCTAGGCACCGTTAGGACCAAGCAGGTATCCCCCTCTGCATTGCACGCCTCAAGCTTCATGAGCGAGCCCGTGGTCTCGGTTGGGGAGGAGGACACCCTGCTCAAAGCGGTCAGCGAGATGGACAAGGGGGGCTTCACAAGCATCCCGGTCACAAGGGAGGGAGAGCCAGTAGGCATGATCACCAGGTACGAGCTGGCTAGGCTAATAGCCGAGTCACCCAGGGCATCAGACATTAGTGTGAGGGACGTCATGAGGACCCCCAAGGTTAGTGTAGGCCTCCAGGCCAGGATACTCCATGTTAGACAGCTCATACAACAGCACGATATGAGCGTTATCCCGGTAGTGGAGGATGGCAGGATGGCTGGAGTTATAGGTGTGGATGAACTGGCCACGGTCTTCATAAAATACTACGAGCTGGCCCGGGGGGAGCCGAAGAGGATAACTCCACTCAAATACGTGGTGGTGGCCGACGCCATAAGGCTGAGGCCCCCAAGGGTCGGCCCCGAATCCTCCCTGGCCGAGGCGGCAGATCTAATGGCCAGGACAAGGTATAGGGCTGTAGTTGTCGTGGACCAGGACAAGCCAGTGGGTATAGTAACCGGTTTAGAGCTCGCCAGAGCAATACTGAGGGTAGGAGGGTAATGGGGGATAAGAGGTTCATAGCAGACGCCATGATGGGCGAGGTGGCTAGGTGGCTCCGCATACTAGGCTACGACACCCTATACAATAGGAATTACACGGATTACCAGATCCTCAGGATAGCCGAGAAGACGGGGAGGATCATAATCACCAGGGACAGGGGGCTCCATAACAGGGCTAGGAAGAGGGGGTTAAAGAGCGTCTACGTATCCAGCCACAGAGTAGAGGAGAGGCTGGCTGAGGTGGCGGCAGGGGCAGGGGTGAGGCTACACGCAGACCCCGACAGGAGCAGGTGTCCAGAGTGCAATGGGCCTCTGAGGAGAGTCGAGGATAAGGGGCTAGTCAAGGATAAGGTACCTCCGAGGGCCCTGGACGCCTATGACACCTTCTATATATGCA
>WAKG01000144.1 GCA_015523445.1 Desulfurococcales archaeon
ACCTTTATATTATTTCACTTATATTAAACTATCATGTCTGGTGGGTGCGATTTTTGAGTAACATGCATAGTACGCTAGGCGGAACACAGGCAATAACAGTAATTATCCTTATCATTATATCTCTAATACTAATCATGCCAGACCAGGCAGGCGCCGCCTTAACTACCAGCCTACCCACAACTTCAATATTATGGGAGAAGGAGCTAGGTAGCAGGGTCAACAGCATCTCATGGAGCCCTGACGGTTCCAGGATAGCTGCCAGCCTTGACAGCGGGAGGGTAATAGTCCTCAGCGAGGATGGGACACTGCTTTGGGAGACCAGGTTAGGCGCCCCCATAACCGGTATTTCATGGAGGCCCGATGGCTCCAAGCTAGTTATAGGAGTTGGCCACCCTAATGGTAAGGTGGTCGTGCTCGACAGTAAGGGTACCGTCGTTTGGGAGAGTAGTACAGGTGGTGTATCTAGTGTTTCTTGGGGCCCCCACGGCTCAGCCATAGCTGTGGGAGCAGGTAACAGGGTCATGCTATTCGATCCCGGAGGTGAGATATTATGGGAGGATGGCATGCTAGGCGGGCCTGTATCTAGTGTTTCTTGGAGTCCTGATGGATCAATGATAGCTGCTGGTATAAACCAAGATAACGGTATGGGTAGCCGGGGGAGAGTAGCCATACTAGATAGCAGGGGAGGCGAGCTCTGGGGCGAGGACCTAGACGGCCAGGTGAAGCATGTTTCTTGGAGCCCTGACGGGCTCCGGATCGCTGCTGGCCTAAGCGATGGCAGGATCGTGACGTTTGACTCCAGCGGGGTCCTGCTCCGGGAGATGAAATTAGGTGCCCCCATAACCGGCATATCATGGAGCCCTGACGGCGGTAAGCTAGCTGCCAGCGCTGGCTACAGGATCACTATATTCAGTGCTAACGGGTTCAAGCTGCAAGACTACTATCCAGGCGATACCGTATCAAGCATAGCGTGGAGCCCAAGAGATAGTAGGCTAGCGGCTGGCATAGGATACAGCCTAGTCGTATTCAAGCTCCCCTACGAGGTATCCGATGCGTCCATGGGAGATAGGGTAAGCGACATGGGAATAATAATCCTGGGATTCGCAGGTTTCGGGGGGCTAGCAGCCCTCTACATAGTGGTAAAGAGGGGGCGTGAAGCCATACAGACACCACCAACCCCTATAACACAAGAAGAGCAGCTGGTAAGCATCCCCACAGATGGAAACTCTTCCTCAAGCCTGAAGCCAGTAGCTAGCCTCCTAGGGAAGAGTATAGGCGGCTTCAAAAACATGAGCCAATGCAGAGATGCTTACACTATGGAGCTGCCCGAGCCCATAGCCCCCCAGGGATACGAGGGATCCTGGAGCTGCTGCAAGCTAGGTTGCGGAGGCTGGGGCTGTGCATACCGCTGCATGAGGCCCAGCGGCGGGGAGCCAATTGTCTTCAAGGTCCCCAGGGGTATGGAGGCCCTCCTCGAGGAGGGGACGATACAGACGGTGGACGAACATATACTGGAACGTGTAATAAGCGAGGCCTCCACCGTGTCCAGGCTAAGCCATCCCCACATTCTACGCCTCCTAGCCTATAGCAGGAGAGCCCCAATCCTGGTCTACGAGTACGCAGACATGGGCAGCCTCGACCAGCAGCTAGCCAACGGCTGGAGGCCCGGCATGAAGGATGCAGTGCTAGCTGCGATACAGCTAGGCGATGCCCTACGCTACATCCATAGCAGGGGCCTCATACACGGGGACATAAAGCCAGGGAACATATTCGTCAGGGGCAGCGTGGTCAAGCTAGGCGACTTCAGCAGCCTCGTGAGGCTAATAACCCTAACAAGCAGGAGCCCCCTAAGCCACACCCCAGGCTGGAGAGCCCCAGAGCAGGCATACAGCGACCTCAGGCTACGGGCAATGAAGGCCGGGCTAGAGAATAGGATAGACGTATACCAGCTCGGCAACCTACTCCTCTACCTCCTAACCGGGAAGACCATAGACGGGGAGGAAGCAACAAGCATGGCCAGCCTCGAGAAGGCGCTAGCCCGCGTAGGCCACAAGGGGCTAAGGGAGGTCCTACGGGGGATGCTAGCCCTAGAGCCTGAGGAGAGGCCCAGCATGGAGCAAGCAATAACACAACTATACAAGATATACACAACACTAGAATAAACCCCCATAAGAAGCCGGGATAAACCTGATACCCCTAGGGTGCCGAAGGGTGGAGCTGCTACCCCAGGCCTTCTATGAGAGGCCAGCAGACCAAGTGGCCCTCGACCTCCTAGGCAAGATACTCCAGTCTAAGAGCGGCGGGACCGTGAGGAGGTGCAGGATAGTGGAGGTGGAGGCGTACTTCGGCCCCTGTGACCCCGCCAGCAGGGCTAGGCGGGGAAGGCGGGGCAGGATAGCCAGGGCCCTCCACGGCCCCCCAGGCCTCACCCTGGTCTACGGGATGCACAGGCAGTGGCTACTCAACATAGTAGCCCACCCGCCCTGGATGGCGGGGGCAGTACTCCTAAGATCCTGCACGCCCCTAGAGCCCCGTGAGGGAAACCCCCGGGGGCCCGGCAGGCTCACCAGGTACATGGGTATAGGCAGGGAAATGGACTCCCTCCCAGTATACGACCCAGCCTCCCCAGTGCAGGTCCTTGACGATGGCTACAGGCCAGGGAGGGTGCTGAGGAGCGGGAGGATCGGGGTCAGGGAGGACCTAGAGCTCCCCCTACGCTTCTACATAGGCTAGAATACTCGAGGTTAACTCCCCGGTATATGGAGGGGTGGTATGTGAGGGTCCTAGACTTAACATTACCTGTAGGACCGGGGACGTGGACCTACCCCGGAGACCCCAAGCCCAGGGTCGAGGTGAACCACGTGGGGGAGTACAGGGTGGAGCGTGTATGCATGGGCAGCCACACGGGCACCCACGTAGATGCCCCTGCCCACTTCCTGCCTGAGGGGGTGAGTGTTGATAGGATAGAGGCCTCGAGGCTGGTCGCTCCCGGGGT
>WAKG01000145.1 GCA_015523445.1 Desulfurococcales archaeon
GGACTGTAGGCCTGGACTATCGTCACCCCTATCCTATCCTCCCCCTCGGGCTTCTCCACAGTTATAGTCCTGACTTGTCCCTGGTATTCTACCTTGAGTGTTACAATAGAGCTCGTATTGGGGTCTCCCACCCCAGCCTCCGCTAGGACCATGCTTAGGTCCTCAATGCTCTTAACCCTAACACCATTAGCCTCAAGTATAACCATACCGGGCTGTAGACCAGCCTCAGAGGCGGGGCTACCATCTGCCACACCTGTTACGGCAACACCGTAGGCTAGGTAGGGCATGAATATGCCTACTAGGAATGCCAGGGCCAGGTATATGAGGGTGTTAGCGGTAACCCCCGCTGAGTATACTGCAAGCCTGCTCCTAAGCGACGCGCTCTTCAGCTCCTCCTCATCTGGCTCCACGAAGGCGGCGGGGAAGAATAGTATGAATGCGATCCCGGCGTCCTTAACCCTGAGACCCTCAGCCCTAGCAATGTATGCATGGGCCAGCTCGTGGAACAGGGCCGCTATGCCAACCCCTATAAGCACATATACCAGGTCGCTGAGGGGTATGGTAACCCCGGGTATCAGGGGCACAAGGCCTGCCTCCTCCCGGGCAACCCCAGGAACCTCTACCCCGAGGTATCTGACAGCGAAGAGGGTGCCAACGATGCGGAAGAACAAGTAGGCCAGGTAGGCCATGACGGCGATCCCGGCAAGACCCGCCAGCCTAAGGAGCCTAGCCCTCAAGCTACCCGGGTCCATCGGCTCTAGGGAGACTCCAGCCCTAATTATGACCCCGAAGGGGAGGACCTGGACCTTGCCCTCCCCGCTCCTCCTCCCATAGACCATATACAGGGCTACCCAGAAGGCGACCACGCCCAGCAGCACTAGCCACACGTTGGCCAAGTCTAGGCCCCCAAACCCGACGGCCTTGCAAGCGGGCTTTAAGCAGATACTATAATCCTCGAAGGCACCCCTATAATAACCTCCACGATGCCCATGCCCAGGAGACGGGGGATTATATTGGCTAGGGCGGAGTACATAGCGGCTGCTATATACCTAGTCATAGCGGTGGCCGCTGGCTACGTGTACACCCAGACGGCTGGCGGCGTCAGCCTAGCCACCCTGGATTGTGGTGATAGAAGCTACATGGTGGACCCCACCGGGATGGTGCTAGAGTATAAGGCTGATATAGCCGTCAAGGAGGGGAACCAGACTAGGGAGGCAACTGTATTATACAGGGTCTTCATAACTGGCAACCCGTGCGAATCCGTAATCCCGGTATACACCCCGGTAATAAAGGTTGAGGGCGACGACGCCCTAGCCACCCTACTACTCAACACAGGGCTCCTATACCCCCACACCCTAAACAACCCAGGCTCCGTAGACCCTGCACAGTTCCTCTACATACTACCCCAGGAATCCCTATCAGCACTCCGCATACAGGCAGGCCCCAACATAAACCCGGGTGTAGGGGCTGACACGAGGATCTGGCCCAGCCTAACATATAGGCAGGACTCCACGGCCATAGTAGGAGGCTCTACACTCAATAGCCTAACCAAGGCATCAATAGACCCAGAGACAGGTATACTCACAGAGCTGCACCTGGCAAGCAAGATACCAGGGCAGGAGGCTAGCATAGACGTGGTTCTACAGAAGATCTACCTTCCCACAGGTGCAGGGGACCACATAGACCAGGACAGGCTCACGATAGCAGAGGTAATACCAGCACTAATAGCGGGTTTTGGCGTGGCACTCTCAGCATACACCATAGCCAGCGCCACAAGAGAGTGATATGGACGGTATCAATAGTCAACGTTATCTGGCGTTTAATTGTCAGGAGCGGAATAAGAGCCGTAATATAGCCCTAGTTAAGGGAGCACCGGGCCTGGAGAGGAATATCCTCACCTGAGAAGGTCGTACCTTGACCTGATGTATGTTGCTGGCTCTGGAGGTCGTGACATGTATATGACTATATGACATTATTCAATAGTGTAAACTGTATACATTAATATAATTAATATTTTAATAATATAGTAGGTTTAGGGTCTAGTAGCTTGAAGATACTAGTACTGATAACACAAATCTCAATGCTAATAATAAGAGTATCAGTTGCCGGATCCAAAGATTAGGAATACACACTAGCTCGATAATGGTTATAGGCTATTCAGAATTCTTCGAAGAAGCAGGGATAATAGAGTATCAGAGCTAGGCTACGGTACTTCCCGGGGACAGCATTCATAGTAGTAATCATCAGGCTAGTAACAGTAATAATTGGAGTGACACTCTGAGTCATATCCGCCTCATTCCCCACCCTCTTTTGGACAATCTTTTTATAGAAAGCCAGTGTAGTTTGGAGTGAGTAGAGTCGTTAACGGGTAATCCTTAGTAATCTAGCATGGATAAGCAGTGTTTGGTACATGTACCTTGAGGGATAAGATTCGCCTTGTCGAGGTTCATGCTGGCAATGTTGGCATAGTCTTTGGCCTTGTTAGGAGGATTTATAGGGGTTTTGAGGATGTGACCCTAGATGGCCTCAGAGCCATGGTATCAACTGGATTGTTATCTATGGCCGTACTTTCTGAGGGGAAGCCTATAGCTTTTGCATCATCTAATAGCCTCCCTGGGGCTATTGAGGTTAGGAGTCTTGCAGTGGATCTAGGCTATGGCTGGGCCCTGGATACTCTACTCCAAACTATTGCTTCGAGGCTCAAGCCCTTGTTGAGTGGCAGGCTATTTAGGGTAGTTGACCTAGGCCTCCCGAGCATAGTCTCTGCACCCTTCAACTTGGGCTTGAAGCCTAGGCGCAGGATACTCAAGATCAAGTGGATCCTAGACCAGAGCCCAGCTAAGTGTCTTGAGAGAATTCCTGAAGGCGTAGTTATAGTTAAGGTCTCCGACTATGGTGACCTAGAGGAGGTTGCTAAAGCTTACCTAGAAGGCCTCTCCACCCACTGGAGATGGTGGATAGACTCTGACATGGGCGGCTACGAGGATGCCCTCAGGGAAGTTAGAGGATGGATCGAAGGAGACCCCTATAGGTGGTACACTGCATTAGTGGTGGATACAGTCGTGGGTGCTGCAGGCTATATGCCCCACCCTCGCCTTGCACACATAGCATGGTTAGCTGGGGTCGCCATGAAGCCCGGATATAGGCTCCAGGGTATAGGCCGGGCCCTACTATGCAGCGTGCTGGACTCTGTGAGAGGCGAGAACTTCAGGGAGGCAGTAGTCTACACGTTCTCACCCATCATAGGGCTAGCCCCGGGAGCCACGTTATACCTCAAGACAGGCGCTTCAATACAAGCAGAATACATACACTTCGAGAGCACCCTTAAGAGCTAGCTGCTGGAAACCCTCTGGCTTCGACTAGAATCGTGGGCATACACTAGCTCATGGTATATAAGGGCTATAGCTAGTAACGGGCTCGCTATTAGAATATGCCTCTAGAGCCCCAGATAGCCTACAAGCTATATCTAGGCTCTGGGGGTTTAAGAGAAGAACCTTGGAGACTCTATATTCCTCTACACACTGTTTAAAGATTATATAGACCGTGATGAGCTAGAGAAGATGGTGTACTAGACTAAGGATTGACTGTAGAATGCTGGAGGAGATAGGTTAGTCATGATGTCTAAGAGTTTCATAGAGGAGGTTGAGGAGGATAGGTGTAAGAACCTTAGAGACATTATCCGGCACGCCCAATGGAGGCCCTAATGGTTAGAAGACTCGGCTCCATCTGGTTCGATGTGCGGGACGAGTGGCTCCTGAAATCTTGGGAGGCCGACATGGAGATGTGGAAAACCCTAGGATAAGGAAAGCGCTAATAAAAGCAATACAGATGAAGAACCTAGCAAAACATCATAAAGATCTAAAAATAAAATAGATTTACACGGGTTTAACTAGGTATAGCGCGGGTAGGTCCAGATGGCTAAGGATAGCACTATCACCGTAATGGGTTAGCTATCATGGTTTGGCCCGGGCCTAGACATCATTGCCAGCTGGCATCTAGGATGTACTAATTAAAATTACCATTCAAAGCTCAACCTAATCATAACCGTACTAGTTAGAGGGTAGGCTATGGCTCAGGAGTTTTATGAAGACACGCGCAGGACTAGGGATATAAGTAGTAATATTAGTGTTCATCCAACTCTGCTCATGGTCTCTAGAATCCTAGCACGGCTTGGGCTCAGATCCTTTATTATAGCTCGGAGCCTTATGATTCATGGAGTGGACTTGGGTAGAGAGACCCGTGACTGGGATATAACCATTGATAAGCCATTCATACCGGGGCTACGAGACGCTATAACCCGGGAGCTACGCTCTAGGGGCTTCAAAGTGCAGTGGAGAAAGTGGGGACTTTTAGTGGAAGATGGCATCCACATAGATATAAACTATGCTCCACTCATACTTGATGACGAGTTTATAAAGAGAAGCCGGGAAATAGCTGAGAATATCCTGCTACCATCAATAGAGGATATTGTTATACTGAAACTTATGTCGGGAGAGAGAAAGGATATTGACGACGTTAAGAAGATACTTGCTCAGGCATGGTTTAGGCTCGACAAGGAATACCTCTATATGAGGGCTCAGCAAACAGGCCTGGAAAGAGAGTTAAAAAAGGTATTGAGGAGGATTGGGCTGGGATGAGGCGAAGGTTCCCAGTGAAGATGATTCGGCTAGTGCCAGGCCTAGCGGTCCCGGAGTATATGGGTTTCCTACTGGAGCAATGTAAGCCTATCAAGCATAGTAACAAGGCTATCAAGGCCGGGCACCTATTAAATATAGACTACCACCCACCATACCTGCAGCTACAATGTGGAGACGTGGAGAAAGTTGTAGAGGAGGCTAGGAGGAGGGGGCTACGAGTCTACCGGGGCAAGAAGCATATCACGCTAACTGATGGAATATACAGGGCAAGAATATACCTATCTAGTACTGATTAGTCACTAGAAGCCTGAATAGAATAGTAAAATTATTAATACTCATTGTAAATATTATCCAGATAACACTCCTGGCAGTGGCAGGGATTTGTGGTTAGGAGCCCTACAGCCGGCTCATCGGGCCTCCACGGCTTAGGCAGCATGCTACAGGAGCATGTTAGAGTCGCAGGTAGTAAGCCCATATTCATTAAGTATGTTAATCATAGATAGTACTTGACGGCACACAGGGTTAGGAGATGGGGAGCCATACAAGTTTTGTTGCAGGCATGGGAGAGTATGATGGATTCAGGCTAATCTAATCCCTTGGAGTGCTTCCCTAGTAGGGAAGCGATCTCCTTCACCAGTTTCTCAATCCTCTTCTCCGCATCGGCAACGTCTTTTTCCGAGCACCAGCCCTCGTAGAAGCATATATGCATCCCGGTGGCACTCATCCACGAGTCATGAACCCACTCACCAAGCTCATCCTCAAGCCTCCTCTTCCACTCCCAAAGCTCGCCATGGCTGGCCAGCCGCTTCTCCTCCTTCCAGTATGCGTAGGCCTTCACCGCCAGGGCCGCTGCGCCCCAGAGCTTCTCCGCCGCCTGCCTAATGTTACCCTTCTCAAGCTCCTCCCTAGCCTCTTCAAGCAAGTCCTCGGCAGCCCCCACATACTCCTGGGCTCTATCCTTAGGATCAAGGCCCTGGCTAAGGACCTCGACAAGGTACTCTTCAACACTAAAACCAAGCTTCTCTGCCTCATCTCTGATACGCCTAGCCAGACGGCCTCCTATGTATAGCTTCTCGGCCAATCCTTAGTACCTACGAATTAAAGTATGGTCTCAGTGTCTATAAAGAATAGTGGCAACAGTAGACTAGCATAGGGGTATGGACGGCGAGTCATGCACGTGGGGGAGTATGCTAGGGGGAGTGGTGGACCGGCCGGGATTTGAACCCGGGGCCTCCGCCGTGCGAGGGCGGCGCTCTTCCAGCTGAGCTACCGGCCCGCCCGGTTGTTACGGATTTCACGGGTATGGGCTATATAGTTTTAGGTTATTCTAGCCTGGGCTTAGGGCTAGGTACACCTAGGGTTATAGTGTATGCTATCCCCTGTCTGCCTTATATAGGCGCCCTTGCATGGTGAGTTACACAGGGTGTAACCTAGTTGCAGGGGGTGTAACTAATGCTTTTCAGTCCACAAGTCAAGACTAGGCTCGAGGACTTCTACAATTACAGGGAGGAACTCAATACACTTGTTAATGGGGTCAAGGATCCGCTGACCAGGATAATAGCTGTAAAGGGTGTCAGGAGGATTGGGAAGTCGAGCCTGCTCAGGGTGGGCCTAGGGCTCTCCGGTAGGCCGTACATACTTTTTGATGTCAGGAGTATGGGCGATGTCACAATAGATAATGTATATAGGATGTTATCCGCTGGTCTAGAGAATGCCCTATTCAGGATGAAACCGCTTAGAAGCACTCTAGCCAGGGTTGAGGGGGTAGAGGTAGCAGGCCTCCGGGTTAGGATAAGGGATAGGAGGCCCTCGGTGCTATACGAGATCTTTAAAGCGCTCAACGAGGCCAGCCCCGTGGAGGGGTTCATTATAGCCATAGATGAAGCCCAGTACCTTGCAGTACTCCGGGGATTCAACAGGATCCTAGCTCACATATACGACTACATGGATAGGCTAAAGGTTGTGGTTGCTGGGTCTGAGGTGGGCCTGCTAGACAGGTTACTAGGCAGGAGGAGCCCAGATGCGCCCCTCTACGGGAGGCCAATACTAGAGATAACAATGAGGAGGCTACCAAGGTCCAGCTCAATTGGGTTTCTAGAGCAGGGCTTCAGGGAGCTAGGCATGGAGTGGGGCAGGAGGCACATAGAGGAGGCCGTGGGTATGCTAGACGGGATACCAGGATGGCTCACATACTACGGCTACCAGGCATACACGACGGGAAGCCACGAGGAGGCGCTGGCAAGGACTATAGAGGTTGGGAGTAGCATAGTGGCTAGAGAGCTGGAGTCGTTCCTAGCGGTCAGGCAGGTCGCCAGGACAAGGTACCTAGCCATACTACGGTGCCTCAAGGCCACGCCCATGACCTGGAGCATGCTGCGTAGATGCATGGAAGCGGAGGTAGGAGCTAGGATAGCCAACCCCCAGCTGTACCGCTACCTAAGGGAGCTACAGGACTACGGGATAGTAGAGAAGGAGGAGGGCCGCTACCGCATATCAGACCCGCTGCTGGGGGAAGCTCTGGCCAGGGTCAGGTAGGGGCTACCACAATATTTACCCAGAGACAGGCCAACGCCTATTAGCGGCGATGCACTGTGGAGCTCCATCCTTGGATGCCCAACAGCGATCCCAGGATTCTAGCTGAGATGCTCGAAGCCATTGGAGTGGATAGCATAGGCGAGCTGTACAGCGATATACCCGGGGAGGCGAGGTTCAAGGGTGACTGGGATAGACTGCCAGTGGGGGAGGGAGGCCCTCTCCCGGAGGGCAGGGTTGCCGAGGTTCTAGAAGGCCACATCTCAAGGATAACCCGGCTCAGGGCGCCCCCATTCATGGGGGGAGGAGTGTGGCCACACCTCGTGCCGGAGGTGGTCAGGCATGTATCAGCCTTAGGCCAGATCCTCACCTCCTATACCCCCTACCAGGCCGAGTCGAGCCAGGGAGTCATGCAGGCGCTCTTCGAGTATCAGAGCATGGTTGCAGACCTGCTTGAGATGGACGTGGTCAACTCAAGCATGTACGACTGGAGCACGGCACTGGCTGAGGCAGGGCTCATGGCCCTAAGAGTCACCAAGAGGAGTACCATACTAGTGCCCGAGGCCATGAACCCGAGGCACAGGAAGGTCCTAGAGGCATACCTAGAGCCTGTGGGGGGTGTGGTGAGGCCCGTCAAGGTCGATCCCAGAACTGGGCAGATCGACCTGGAGGACCTAGAGGGGAAGGCTGGCAGAGATGTAGCAGCAGTGTACCTGGAGCAGCCCGGCTACCTGGGCCAGATAGAGGAGGAGGCTGGCGTGGTAGGGGAGATAGCACACAGGGCGGGGGCCCTCTACATTATGGGGGTGGAGCCCATAAGCATGGCCCTCCTAAAGCCACCAGGAAGGCTGGGAGCAGACATAGCGGTGGGCGAGGGCCAGCCCCTAGGCCTAGGCCTCAACTACGGCGGCCCCTACCTGGGCAT
Organism: Desulfurococcales archaeon; assembly: GCA_015523445.1. GTDB lineage: Archaea > Thermoproteota > Thermoprotei_A > Sulfolobales > Acidilobaceae > S012-22. Next base: position 8,095 of record WAKG01000145.1, read on the forward strand.
ATTCGCGGTAGCCTGGAACGGGAGGCTTGTAAGGCAGATGCCCGGGAGGATAATCGGGCTAACCAGAGACGCTGCAGGCAGGAGGGCTTTCGCCATGATACTACAGACCAGAGAACAACACATACGCAGGGCCAGGGCGACTAGCAACATAACAACCAACGAGGCCCTCATGGCGATCAGGGCGGCGGCATACCTAACCCTACTAGGCGGCGAGGGACTCAGGAGGCTGGCCGAGACGATATGGTATAACAGCCACTACCTGGCGTCGAGGCTATCCGAGATACCCGGCGTGGAGGCGCCCCTACTAGACTCAGAGTTCATAGCAGACTTCACCGTAAGGCTACCTGCAGGATTCAAGGAGACAAGGAAGAGGCTCCTAGCCAAGGGATACGCAGCCGGGATACCGCTGGAGGGCCACACTCCATGGCTAACCCCCAATGACGGGCTACTAACAGCGACAGAAGCTCACGAGGAGAGGCACATAGACGGCCTGGTAGAGGCCCTGGCAGAGGTGCTGGGGGTGCAGTAGCATGGAGTACAGGCAGGCCCGATGGGAGGAGCCCCTAGTATACGAGCAGGGAGACCCGGCCCGTGGCGGCTACCTAGTGCCACAGCCCAGCGAGAGGATCAAGAGGAGGGTGGGCCCACCAAGGATCCCTGAGAAGGCTGCGCGGGGCGAGGCCCCGAGGATACCTGGGATGAGCGAGGTAGAGGTTGTCAGGCACTACACCAGGCTGGCGGAGATGAGCTATGGCGTGGATAGCGGGCCCGTCCCCCTGGGTAGTTGCACGATGAAGTATAACCCGAGGATAGCGGCTAGATACGCCTACCACCCCAGACTGGAGATGCTCCACCCCCTCTTGGACGAGGAGCTCGTGCAGGGAGTGCTAGAGGCCATGTACAGGGTGCAAGAGTGGCTCAAGCACATACTAGGCATGGACACCTGTAGCCTCCACCCAGCAGCGGGGGCCCACGGAGAGCTGGCAGGCGTCTACGCTATGTACTGGTACCATAAGCTCAGGGGCAGGCTAGGGGAGAAGAGGGAGGTGATCGTGCCAGACTCCGCCCATGGCACCAACCCTGCCAGCGCTGCCATGGCTGGCTTCAGGGTAGTAGAGGTTCCAACTGCCAGTGATGGTAACGTCGATATGGAGGCTCTGAGGAGCGTGGTGTCAAGTGCAACAGCTGGCTTCATGATAACTAACCCGAGCACGCTGGGCCTATTCGAGGAGAACATACTAGAGATCTCCAGGCTAATCCACTCGGTGGACGGGCTAATGTACTATGACGGGGCGAATCTCAACGGGATACTGGGCCATGCACGCCCTGGAGATATGGGGTTCGACCTAGCCCACGTGAACCTGCACAAAACATTCAGCTCTCCCCACGGCGGCGGGGGCCCCGGGGCGGGCCCTGTTTGTGCACGCAATATAGAGGTAGTCGGGGACATCAGGCTGGGGGACCTGCTGCCGGGGCCTAGAATAGTTTATAGGCGAGGCGAGTATAGGCTTGAGTGGCCCAGTTACGGGCCAGTCATGATAAGGGCGTGGCAGGCAAACACAAGCGTGGTGCTATGGAGCTACGTCTACATGCTCAGCCTAGGGGCCCGGGGCCTCAGGCTGGCAGGGGAGCTCTCCGTGGTCAACACCAACTACTTCATAGCAAGGCTGAGGGAGTTGTCTAGGTACTACGAGGTGCCATACGCCCCGGGGAGAGCTAGGAAGCACGAGGTGGTTGTGAGCGCCAAGCCGCTAAAAAGGCAGACAGGGGCTACGGCGGAGGACGTTGCTAAGGGGCTGCTAGACGCTGGGCTATATGCCCCCACCATATACTTTCCCTTGATAGTTGAGGAAGCCCTAATGTTCGAGTTCACAGAATCGGAGACGAGGGAGAATATAGACAGGTACGTGGAGAGGCTGAGGGAGATAGCTGAGGCAGCTGAGAGGGGAGAGCCCTACAGGGATTGGCCCTTGAACACTGCGGCCAGAAGGGTGGATCTTAAGGAGGCGAATCACCCCAAAACGATCACGCCAACTTGGAGGGTCAAGGAGAGGAGGGAGAGGGGAGAGATAGGGCCGCTAAGGTAGATGCAACCTCATCCATCCCAGGCCTCCTCCAAGGCTCCATAGCCATCATAGATGAGATCAGCCTGGCCAGCTCCGGAGAGCCAACTCTCCCTAGGAGCCTATCAATGGTTCCAGGCTTGGATACTAGGTCCTCGCCATCCACACCCTCACCAGTAAGCAGGTATAGGAGGAGGTTTCCCAGCTGGTAAACGTCAACCCTATTCTCATAACCCCTCTCAGCTGCCCCCCTCCTCAGGTCACTATAGACCTGCTCGGGCGCCCTCCATCCCGGCGTATAGGCTTCTCCCGGATGCATGCTGGCCTGCGTTAGAAGCTTGGTTAGCCCTGAGAAGTCTCCTAGCTTAACCACTCCACCTACTATGAACACGTTCCCAGGCTTCACGTCGCCATGCACCAGACCCCTGCTATGGATGTAGCGGAGTGCATCAGCTAGCTGGGCCCCAATCAGTGCAATCTCCTCCTGCCCCGGCTTCCAGCCCTTGGATAGCTGCCATGCGAGTGAGCCCTGGTCTGCGTACTCATACACAAGTATAGGGGCTGTCGTGGAGTATGATAGTAGCTTGATGAGGTGTGGATGCCTTAGCCTAGCAACAGTCTCCGCCTCCCTAGTAGCGGCCACTAGGGCCTTCTCGCTAACCGTCGGCGCCTCGCCCCTAGTTATTATGAATTCCAGGCCCCGGGGCACCTTGAATACAACTCTACCCCTCTCCGACTCGGCCAGGAAGGCGCATCCCCAGCCTCCGCAGCCTAGGAGGCAGGTGTCCCAGCAGCCATCGAAACCTTTAGGGGCTATATAGCTTGGCAGGCAGGACCTTGTCTTGGGGCCTGTACATGTATACCCCCCGGTGAACGATCCTAGCTGGACCCCTATGATATTGTGGGGCTCGCCCCGGCTCTTGGGAGGAGGTACCTGGCCTGCCGAGGCTGTGTGGGGCTTGGCCTTAGCCTCAACCCTGGCTGCTACAGGCGTCTTTGTAGCCCTGGACTTGGGCGGGCTGAGCTTCATCTGCGGGCCCGGGATCCGGGGCTTGGAGGGGATGGTGGCCTTAGGGGCTGGTATTCGGAGCCTCCCCAGCTTCATACGTGATAGTAGGAGGCCGGGGAGCGCTATAATATTCAAGCTCAGAATTAGGGATCCCGCTAGTAGTGGTAGCGATGAACGGCCGTCTCGGGCCCAGCTCCTGTATTCCTTGTAGGCTATAGCCTGAAGCACTAATATGTAAGCCCCAATGGCTACATCACTGTCCTCAGTAGGATCCACTATGAGGCCAAGGCCTCCTAGGCCCCATAGCACTATGCCTAGGAGCACTAGGAGCCTAGCACCAGTATGGACCCCCTTACCAGTATCCTGGCTGGCCAAGCCGGGTATACCAGGGATGTAATATAGTGGTGCTTCAGATAATATCAGTTACCTATACTGCTTTAACCATCACTACGCGCTACTATACTAGGAGGTGTCTAGCCATGGCAGGATTCTCGGGAATAGTAGTCGCAGTAATAACACCCTTCACTCCCCGGGGAGCCATAGACCCTAAATCATTCAAGTGGCTACTCGAGGGCCTGGTAGAAGCTGGAGTCCACGGCCTATGGGTGGCTGGGACGACAGGTGAGTGGACAAGCCTATCCCCCAGAGAGCGGGGCGAGCTATTCCAGGCAGCGGTGGAGGCGGTAGGGGGCAAGGCTAAGGTCTTCGCCGGCGTCGCTGGCCTAAGGCTGGAGGAGGCGCTGGAGGCTTCTAGGCTTGCAGGTGATGTAGGTGTTGACTACGTCTTCTCCACGCCGCCCCTCTACTTCAAGCCGGATAGGGCCAAGCTCCTAGAGTACTATGAGAGGGTATCCGAGGCTTCCGGGAAGCCAGTCTACATATACACCATCCCCGGCAACGTGGGCTACAATATACCGGTGGAGGATGTGGAGTGGATGGTTGAGGAGTATAGCGGTATAGCAGGGATTAAGGCTACTGTCGAGGACTACACCTACCTTGGCGACCTGGTAAGGGTTGTAAAGCAGGCTAGGAGCAGCTTCACGGTGCTCGCGGGCTCGGAGGAGCTGCTCGCCCACATGCTGGCTATAGGGGGTGATGGGATTGTGAGTGCAGTAGCCAATGTTCTACCCGGGATACCAGTTGCTACATGGAAAGCCTGGAGTGAGGGTGACGTTAAGAGGCTGCAGGAGCTATCGAAGCAGGCTCTCGAGGCTAGGGCAATGATTTCCGGCCTAGGCCCTCTACCGCTGGCAATAAAATCTATACTATCAAGGCTTGGAGCCCCAGTTGACCCTAGGGTTAGGCATCCACTGGGAGGGAGTGTGGATGCATCCCGTGTATCCCTAGCACTATGCAGGAGGTATAGGGGCCACCTTCACCCCCGCCTACCCTGTGTTGTGGAGGATGAGTACAGCTACCAGTATCTATAGCCTGAGTCTGCGCCGTAGCAGTAGGAGTAGGGCTATGAGTAGTATTACTCCTAGTATAGGCTCCGCCGTGACCCTCTCAGTACTTATAGTCTCCGTGACTGTTACGTAACTTGTAACTGGGCTAGTCGTGGTCACCGTCTTAGTCACTGTTGGAGGTGTCTCTGTGTATGTAGTTGTTATAGTTTCCATTATGGTCTGAGTCACAGTCTCTTCTACAATCCTCGTTTCTACGGCGGTGGATGTCTCGGTTACTGTTATGATGCTTTCTAGGGTCTCGGTTATTGTTTTGTTTATTGTTTCGTAGATGGTGGTAGTGGTCTCCCTAGTCTGAGTCTCGGTAATGGTCTGGGTTACTGGTACTGTTACCGTTGACGTCTCAGTTACAGTGCTGGTTGTGGTCTCGGTTACCGTGAGGCTCGTGGTCTCTGTTATAGTACTTGTCACAGTCTCCCTAGCCGTCGTGGTGCTGGTCGTCACGCTGGTTGTGGTCTCTGTTATAGTGCTTGTCACGGTACTTGTCACAGTCGTCGTGGATGTTGTAGTCACGGTTGTAGTTACAGTAACTGTGGGGGGAGGCGGTGGAGTCACCGTGAAGACGTATAGCTTATTACCGGAGGACACGGCAAGCATGCTACCGTCAGGGCTCCATGCCAACCCCGACACAGGAGCCTCTAGACTCCTCGACTCCAGCACGGAACCTGTATCATCTAGGATGTATAACGTGGATCCTGTGCCCGCCGCTATTAGGCCTCCAGGCCCCCAGCCCGTCCTGACCCAGCCAGTCTCTGCCAGAACCTTGGCCCATACTACTGTCATAGAGGAGTCGATAACCACCAGCCTACCGTTATCAAGGCCAGCAGCCACCCTGTACCCGCTGGGGCTCCAGGATAACGAGATTGGGGTGGCGGATAGGAACTTATAGCCCAGGACGTCCCCCTGATCATCCAACAGGTAGATCCTCTGGACGTCAAGCACGCCGACAGCTATAAGCCCACTAACAATGCTCCAGTCCAGAGAGATGGGAGGATAGCCCACACTCTTCTCCCAGATCGGGCCCCTATCCGGGGCTATAGCATAGATACCATCTAGAGTGGAAGCCCCTAGCAGGCCTATGGGGCTCCACGATAACCCCGTCACGGGGGCCCCTAGGGTGTAGGCGTAACGTAGAGACCCAGAGCTGGAGACCATGAACACGGTTGACGATGCGCTGGCGCCTAGCCATCCACGCCCCCAGGCCAAGTGGGATACAGGGCTACTACTAAGATTCAGGCTCCACACAACGTCTAGGGAAGAGTTAAGGGTGTAGATAACCCCCTCCACCCCAACGGTAATACCGGGCTCTCCCCAAGACACCGGGCCCAGGGTGCCATTAAACTCGGCCACACCTACCAGGCTAAGGACAGGGGCTCCAGCCCCAACCGCTCCTTGGATTCCAGGATAGGCAAGTGCTAGAACCACAATGACTAGGACCGCGATGCTCGAGGCCCTCCTCAACCCCAGAGAACCCCCTTAACCTGGACGTGTCAGGTTTGACCCAGTGATTACATTATAGCATATAAGGTATAATATATGATTATGTAAAATCAGCGTAATATGTCGAGGGCCCCGGGGATTAGCTATTAAACATAGCTGGCCCCTCGGCGGCCGGGCTCTGAGGTTGCGGGGATACTAGGCTTGGGGGGCCATAGGCTGCTCTACGTGGCATCGATAGCATTGCTGATAGCAGTCATACTGGCCCCCATAGTGGTCGGCTTCCAGCCCATGTTGACCAGCACGTCATACGTGACAGTTTCTAAGGCAAGGTATTATGGGGCAGCTAATGCAGCGGTAATTTTATGGATCGATGGTGTGAAGGCGTCAAGCCTCCAAGACCCTGGTATCGCTAGGACCTTAGAGGAGCTGGCGCATAGGTACATGGTTAGGCCCACCATGGCAGTAGTGCCAGACTGTTTGCCCACCAGCTGTAGTAGGGCTTGGAATACGCTTAGGAGCCTGTCTATTCTTCATGGTTGGGAGGTCGCTGTGGGTGGGCCTGTTGAAGGGTTGGAGAAGCGGGTGGATCTTGTATCGGAGGCACTTGGAGGCTACAGGGTAGTTACCTATGCACTCCCCGACCCAGTAGAGCTCCTGGAGCCGAGAAGTAATAGTGTTACTCCCGTGAAGCTTGTGCCCCTGCCAGGCATCCCAGCCCCCGTGGAGCTGGATGAGATGAGGCTTCACTATACCGTGAGGGCTGGCCAAGACGTGGGGTGGAGGAAGCTCCTTGACGCTGCTGTTAGGGAGGCAGTGCTTGCTGGCGGTGTAGTAGTGGTCTATGTTGATGTTGATAAAGTCGGGTATGATATGCTGGAGGAGGCTATGGAGGCTGTGTCGGGCGAGGCGAGAGATTACAATCTATGGGTGGCCACGGCTAGGGATCTATACACGTATAAGACTGTGGCGGATGCTACTGGAGTCAATTCTAGGGTTGAGGATGGCTGGCTCATCATAGATGTGGAGGGAGAGGCCCAGGATATACTAACCGTGGTTATAGACCATCCCGGCCTCCATGACCCTCCAATGCTGAATAACACGATACTCCCTCAACTAGATGCATCTACACAGGCACCAGCAGAGGGGTATATTGAGGAGGGAGACAGGGTTATAGTGAACGTGAAGCCGCCAGCCAGAGTCGTGATGCACCTAGGGGGCTATAACGCTCTGCTAGTCCCCAACGGTGTGGTGGAGGCCTATAGGGGGGTTGAAGGGGCCAGGATACTAGCCCTAGCAGTGTGGACCCCCCTCCTAGCCAACATGGCTATAGCGGTAGCCAGCCTCCTAGCGGGGAGGAGGGAGGTAGAGGCTGTTCAAGCCTCCTACGCCGTACTCATACCAGCTAGGAACTCGTCTAGGACAATAGCCAGGGTTGTGCTATCAGCTCTCAGGCAGACGATCAGGCCTAGTCTAGTAGCTATTCTAGATGACGCCTCGGAGGATGGGACCAGTGAGGCTGCTGAGAAGCTGATATCCAGGATAGGCCTCAAGAAGACTAATAACATCAAGCTTCAGGGGGTCGATATTGTAGAGTATCGGGGATGGGCTAGGGTTGTAATCGCTAGGTTCCATAGCCACACTGGCAAGGCCGGGATGATCAACAGGATGCTCCATCTACTCCCGGCTGAGGTGAAGTACCTCTTAATCCTTGACTCAGACACTGTAATTGAGAGGAGGTATGTGGAGAAGCTTATGGCCGAGATGAAGGCGCGAGGTGCGGAGGCTGGCAATGGAGTAGTGCTACTATGGAGGCCTGATGGGGATAGCAGGTTAGCTTGGGCCATAGCTGGGGCGCTACGCAACATTGGAGGGTTGATACTATCGGTGGGGCTCAGGAGCCTAGAGGCAGCGGGCGGCATGGTGGGTAGCCTAGCCGGGGCAGCAGTTCTGGTCTCTAAGAGGTCCCTCGAGAGGATTGGGGGCATACCCGAGAAGACCTTGGCAGAGGATGCGGAGCTAACCTGGAAGCTGGGCTTGGAGGGTATGAGGGCTACTGTGGCGCCGAGAGCGATCGCGTGGACAATAGACCCGGGAAGCCTATACGGGGTCTTCAGGAAGGCACTTAGGATATACCAGGGCCTCCTGGCTTCAACCATCAGGCTACTGCCCGAGGCAATAGCTAGGGGTAGGCTTAGGCTGGCGGCGGTGATGCTATATAATGGGCTTGGGGGTATACCAATAGCCTTCTCCCTCCTCCATCTTGCAGTTACTCTATCCCTGATAGCTGTAGGCATAGGGGAGGAGAGCCTTGCGTATAGGCTGGCCCTAGCGTTCCCATACACTCCACTCTCGATAATACTCCTGCCAGCCGTGGAGAGCCCTCTCCTCTACCTACTCGTGGCCTACGCCTTCCTATCAGTCGAGGCGGTGCTACTATCCATGGTAGCCGTTATGATACAGCGGGACAAGAGGATCCTCAGTGTTGCAGTATCGTCGTTAAGATACACCCCTCTATTCCCTATAATACTCTGGATAAATGCCCTAGCCATGATTATAGCTGTGCCCGGAGTTGTGTATAGGAGGATGAGGGGGGGCATGAGGAATAAGTGGTAGGCCTACTCACTGCCATGCCACCCGTGATGGCTCTGGAATGAAACCCTCTCCAGCTCTATCCCTATACTGGGGACCTCGATCTCATAGGCTATATACAGCTTGCCCCCCTGATACTCATAGCTGTCCCGTAGAGCCTCAACGAAAACCTGGTCTCCAGGCTTAATGTAGAGCAAGAGATTTACTACACCAATAACCCTATCCTCAGCCTCCCAGTACCCGAAAGCCAGGACATGCTCAACCCCCCTCCCAGTATCTATGGTTATCAGCAGACCACACTTTACACAGTAATCGTTAATATCAACCAGCTGGACGTCAACTACTCTACCCTGAACCTCGTGCTCCAAGATCAATGGCTTCACACTCCTCAGGAAGCCTATGTCAATGTCTAGCGAGGGCCTAGGAGTCACTGCTGGACTCTCCCTGGGACTAGCCTCTCCAGCCTGCCCCCCTGCCCCAGTTATAGATGCCGTAATCCTGGCTATAGGCCTCGATTTACCGGTGACTTCCACACTGGTACCAGGATACCCGGTGACGTTCTGGCCTGGCTCGCTAGGCCCGGGTGTGGGAGCCCCACCTGGCCCGATGCCACTTGTCTTATCCTGAAGTGGGTTGGAGAGTGGAGGCCTCGGGGGCTCTTCAACCTGTGGGGGAGGCTGGTATACCTTGTACGCTACCAGCATTATTGCAAGTATCAATAGCAGGGCTACGATTGTTATCCTTGCTCCGTATCTCGGCATCAGTGGCCCATCTCCAACCCATGGATATGATACTAGTATTAGGTAGGGAGTTATATATGAAGTAGCTGTGACTCCATGTGAACTAGTAGGGCATGGGTGGTAATACTAGGGTGAGCCTTAGAGGGTGGCCGCTGTGGAAGCCGAAACATTGGCAGCCCTAGCATTGATCGGGGCAGCAGGGTTCTTGGTCATAACCAGGGAGATGATGCGGCTCGGCAACATAATACAATCCCGGGGCGTAGAGATTGCTGGAGCGGGCTTCCTACTCTTAGCACTAGCCCAGATACTCTCTGCAACCTCATACCTAATAGGAGGCGAGAGAATCGCTTATATGACGTATGTAGGCTCGGCTAGCTCATCCCTAATAGCGTATCTGCTACTAATTTCATCAACCAGTAAAGAGAGTAATGAGGGGGATAACAGCATGGCTCTAGCCCCCGTTACCATGCTACCCGCATCACTAGACCTAGCCTCACTGGTTGCATCGGCGCTTCTGGCCTGGAGGGCCCAGGGCGCCGCTAGGGCTGGATTCCTTCTACTCTCCATATCTCACATGCTCAGATCCCTGCCTCTAGTCTTAGGCGGTGTTCCAGCCCTTTACCTATTGTTGGGGGGAGAGGTCATAAGGGTGGCTGCCTCGGTATCGCTAGCAGTATTCTACGCAGGGGGTCTGCTACGGGTTGCCAAGGAGAAGTAAAGCCGCTATAGTGCTAGACGTATTGGAAACACTACTTAGGAATGGTGGTAGTATGAACCTTACCCGGCTATCTCAGGAGGCGAATCTAGCCTATAACAGGCTCCTAGCTCTAGTCGAGGACCTAGCAGGGAGGGGTGCTTTGAGAGTAGAAGAGAAGGGTTCTAATAAGACAGTTTATATTACGGAAAAAGGTGTAGAGCTGGCTAGAGAGCTCAGGAGGCTGAGAAGGATTCTATCTGATTTTAACATAGACTTTTAGGAAAACCATATATTATTGAGTGGATCGCTGGAAACGGTCCGAGAGGCCAATATATAAACTTTACTAACCATTAGTTAGTTCCCTATATATGCAGCCCAAGCGATCCATGCTCTACACAGAAACACTGAGCGGCGAGGTGAGCTAATGTGAAGAGGAACCTGGCTGTGGTTGCGGCCTTGATGATTGGCATGGTACTCGGAGCAGCTGGCATGGCTGCCTACTATGGCCCTATAGCCGAGATAACAGCTCAGGTAGTAGGGCGCTCAGGGGGCGGCGGTCCAGGAGGACAGCCTGGCATGAATGGTACAATATCGCTACACGTAGGCCAGCTGGTTGCTGGGCAACACTACAGTTTCGATGATGTAGAAGGATATACATGGATGAATACCGGTAGTGGCGGCGACTTCGATATAGTACTGAATCACAATATCACAGCATTCGACTATGTAAGGGTGAAGGTTGAGATAAGCGGATCCAGCGAGCATGGAAATGGTAGTGAGAGTGACGTATACTATGAATTCTACCTAGACACCAATAATCCCAGCTATACAGTGAGCCTACCAGCTGGCATGACCGTGGAGATCGAGATTAGCCTAGAGGAGATCTCGGTAAGCGCTGATGCCAGCCCTGGCAACTATGTGATAACAATAGACCTATTCGGCCCATAACTCCCAGTATAGTGCCCGGAACCCCCCGGCTAGGACACCCCTTTTTTCTCCTCCCTCCCTACCCTTAACCCAGCTATACTTAACCACTCTAACGTTATACTAGGATAGTCAAAGCCTTCTCGGGGGCCCGGCATATTAACCTAGCTAGAGGCCAGCGTCTCCACCCGGTGCACCTTCATGAGCTTGGATGTCTTCTTCAAGCCAGCTAGTGTAGCCGTGGTGGGCGCATCTAGGAGGCCAGGCACCTTCGGCCATGAGATACTGAGAAACCTCAGGTCCACGTATAAGGGGAGGCTGTATGCCGTAAATCCTAGGTACAACGATGTCCTGGGGGTAAGGTCCTACCCTAGCCTATCCAGCCTACCCGAGGCCCCAGAGCTGGTTGTAGTTGCGGTTAGGGCTGAGGCAGCTGTTGATGTTGTTGATGAGGCAGGGCGGGTAGGCGCTAGGGGGGTGATAGTTGTTAGCGGGGGCTTTGCCGAGACTGGGCCTCAAGGTGAGAGGCTCGAGGGGGAGCTTGCCGGGGCTGCGAGGAGGTACGGGGTAAGGCTTGTAGGTCCTAACTGTATAGGGGTCTACGACCCGGTTAGCGGTGTTGACACGTTCTTCCTCCCCCGCGAGAGGATGCCAAGGCCTCCGCGGGGATATGTGAGTCTGGTGAGCCAGAGCGGGGCTTTCCTCACCACGTTAATGGAGTGGGCATCCATGGAGGGGCTGGGTGTGTATAGGGCGATCAATATAGGTAACAAGGCCGACGTGGATGAGGCCGACGTTATATCCTATTACACTGGGGATGATGCTACAAGGGCGATAGGGGTTTACATAGAGGGTGTCAAGCCCGGGGCAGGGCCCCGGCTGCTCGAGGCCATCCAAGGGGCTAGGAGGGCTGGGAAGCACGTTGTAATCCTCAAGGGCGGTAGGACGGGTGCAGGAGGCAGGGCCACGATGAGCCACACAGCCAGCTTGGCAGGTGACTACAGGGTATTCAAGGACCTGGTAGAGGAAGCGGGGGCTGTGATGGTAGAGGACCCTGTGCATCTAATAGATTCACTGAAGATTTTGGGGATGCAGGGCCATAGGAGCCCTGGCAGCGGGAAGGTGCTAGTAGTCACCAACGCAGGTGGCCCTGGAGTCATCGCGGCAGACTCCCTAGAGGCAGAGGGGCTACAGGTCCCCCCTCCGCCTAGGGATGTGGCGGAGAGGCTGAGGAGGGTTCTACCCCCCATAGCGGCGCTAGGCAACCCAGTTGACCTAACAGGGGGTGCATCTAATAGGGATTACGAGATAGTGTTAAAGGAGGCTTTAGACAGCTATGACATGGTCTTGATCGTGGCCCCGCTTCAACCGGCAACTGTTGATAAGGGGTTAGCGTGGATTATAGCGGAGAGGCTGCACGAGGCAAGAAAGCCAGGGGCAACAGTGACCCTAGGGGGTAGCGAGGGGGCAGAGGCGGCGGCTATACTAGAGTCCCTAGGAGTGCCAGCATATCCCTTCCCCCACAGGGCTGCCAGGGCCCTAGCCTCACTCTACAAGTCAAATCAGCCTAGATGCGCAGATGGCGGTGGTAGAGAGCTACCTAGCAGGGTTAAGGAGATGCTTGACTCCCAGCCCCCGGGAAAGGTCCTCGACTCTGAGGCCCTGCTGATAGTAGAGGCCCTCGGCATCCCGGTGGCTAGGTGGTGCTTAGCCAGAAGCCCGGGAGAGGCTGCTAGGTGCTATGAGAGGCTAGGTGTTGGTAGGGTTGCAGTGAAGGCTGTGGGTCGTGGCATAATTCATAAGACTGATGTTGGGGGAGTGATGCTCGGTGTGGGAAGCCCCGGGGAGGCGGCTAGGTCCTACAGGGTATTGGAGTCTAGGCTGGCAGGCTCTATGGAGGGTGCCCTGGTGCAGGAGATGGTTCCCAGCGGGGTTGAGGCAATAGTTGGGGCTAGGAGGGATAGGGGCTTCGGCCCCATAGCGCTAGTTGGCCTAGGAGGCGTGCTAGTCGAGGTCCTGAGGGACTACAGGATAACCCGGGCCCCCACTAACATGTGCCGAGCCCTCCAGGCGGTTAAGGGATTGAGGGCACGCAGGCTCCTAGAGGGCTATCGAGGACTCGCCAACAGTGTTGAGGACCTAGCAGGTATACTAGCTAGGGCATCGCTGCTGGCACTCCATCCTAGGGTCGAGGAGCTTGACTTGAACCCGGTGATACTCACTAGGCAGGGGCCAGTTGTTGTTGACGCCAGGATAATACTGGGCTAGCAGAACTGTTCCCGGTGGGTGCCAGCCTTTGGACTACTTCAAGCTAGGGCTAGCCCTGGGCGCGCTAGGTGCAGCGGCCAAGATAGCTGGTAGCCTAGCATACGGCTCTAAGGCCCTACTAGTTGATGGGGCTACCTGCGTGGCTGGCCTCATAGCCGGGGTCGTAGCCCTCTACTGGCTACGGGCCTCCCAGGCTCCCCCCGACGTGGATCATCCTTATGGGCACGAGAGGCTGGCTTTCGGGGGTGTGCCCTTTATGCTAGCCGCCTACGGGGCAGCTACCGGCTTCGGCCTAGCCTACCTGCTGGATTATAGGGAGTATAGGGTGGAGCCCGGGGCGGGGATCATGGGCCTGCTCGGCCTAGCCCTATATACAGGGGCGGTAGCTGCATTTAGGAGGAGCCCCATAATTGGGGCGCCGATGGCTGCATTCACAGCCTCCGAGGTCTTGGAGGGCCTGGTCTCCACAGTATCAGCTATTGGAGGCTACACTCTGGGACCCATGGTTGACTATGTAGGGGCATGGATTATCGAGGCCTACCTGGCATGGGAGCTTGTGAGCAACTCTAGGGGGCTGGTCCACCAGCTATCCGATATGGCCTCCAGGGAGGCTATAGAGACGGTTAGGAAGGAGCTGGAATCTAGGGGGTTCCAGGTAGTAGATGTGAGGCTGCGCCAGGTGGTGCCGGGAGAGTATCAGGGAGACGCCGTGGTGCTCCCTCCCCGTGGCCTGGACCCTGTAGCCGCTGACATGCTTGCTGATGAAGCAGCCTACGTGTTGTCGGAGAAGGGTATAGATGTGACCGTACACGTGGACTTTAGCAGGGGGCTAGCCGGGAAGAGGGGGGTAAGGTAGAGCTAGAGTAGGCCCCCGCTTATCGTAAGTATATCCCCTGTAATATAGGGGTTCTCCACTGCATCCATAACAAGCTTGGCGATTTCCTGGGGCCTAGCAAGCCTAGCTAGTGGGACCTGCTCCTCGACCCAGTCTAGGCTGCCCCAAGCCCTGGCCATCCTCGTATCTACGCCGCCGGGTAGTACTGTGAAGACCCTTATGTGGGGTGCAAGCTCCCTGGCTAGGGCTATGCTCCACGCCACCAGCGCTGCCTTGGCGGCGGAGTAATGGCTGGCCTCCTCCTCAGGGCGTAGGGCTAGGACTGAGGAGATGTTTACTATTACCCCCTCTCTCATATAGTCTATTGTAGCCCTGGCTATGTTCATGGAGCCGAAGACGTGGACCTTGAACATCTCCTCCCAGTCGCTTGGATCCATCTCCCTGAAGGGCTTAGGCCTTAGTATACCCGCATTGTTAACGACCACGTCGAGCCCGCCTAGCTCCCCTATAACACTATCGACCATGGATTTAGCCTGGCTCCACAACGCTATATCAGCTCTGTAGGCTAGGGCCCTAGCCCCGGCCTCCTCCACGAGTCTAGCCGTCTCCCTAGCCTCGACCCCACCACTCTTATAGTTGATGACTACCGCCTTGGCTCCTCTCCTAGCTGCTTCCACAGCTATGGCCCTACCTATACCCCTGCTGGCGCCAGTGACTAGTATGATCTTATCCTTGATCGTGTAAGCCTCCACCCCTGCCACCCTCTAGGTGGGCCTTGATCTGCTCCACATACTTGAGCCCGTTATCCGGATATACTATTATGTAGTCGCCCTCGCCGAACACACCCTCCTCGAGTAGCTTGATGAAGCCTGCGGTAGCGGCCCCACTACTTAAGCCTATTAGCAGGCCCTCTCTCCTAGCTATGGCGAGCACGGCGTCTATCGCCTCTCTCCTAGTCACGTCGATAACCCTGTCGGGCCTAGCTAGGCCTATCCACTTCATCCCGGTCTCCACCCGCCTTATCCCGGGTATCTTCTCACCCGGGGCTGGCTGTACACAGTATATCCCCACTTCTCCCCGGCTCCTGTTCTTATGGTAGAAGCCTATAGCAGCCATGTGGCCAGAGGTCCCTATACCCCCGATTATACCCTTGAGCCTGAGTCCAGCCATCCTAGCCTGGTAGTCTATCTCCCTGGCGGTATAGCGTATATGGGCCATCAGGTTCCTATCATTGTTGAACTGATCCAGGTTGACTGCTCCGTCCCTCTCAGCCTCCCTCCTAACAAGGTCTAGGGACTCGACGGTAAGGGAGTAGGGGAGCCTCACAACCTCGGCGCCCATGGCCGCTAGCAGGGTGTCACTTGCCCTCTGGATACTGGCTGGTATGAAGGCCTTCAGCTTGAATCCATAGATAGCAGCCATCCCGGCTAGTGCCATGCCTGTGTTAGTTGAAGTTGCCTCATACACAAGGCTAGGAGGCCTACCCTCCTCCATTATGTATCCAGTTGCAAGTGCCCAGCCCACCCTATCCTTCACGCTCCAGCTGAACGGGTTGAAGGACTCCAGCTTAGCCCAAACCCTTATGCCGCTTCGGGAAAGGCTCCTCAGCTTAACCAGCGGGGTTGGCCACTCTCCAGTCAAGAGATCCAAGGCCCCCTGGTAGACTCTGCCAGGCCTCGGGTTAAGGTCCCAGTAGGGATCTAGCTCATCCACCTCTACAACTGCCTCGGCTCCTCCTAGCGACACGGGGGCCAGCCTTACGCCTAGGAGGCGGAGAGCCTCAAGCCTGGCAGCGTCCTCCTCTACAACTACCCCACTTGACTCATGGAGAGCCCTAACCCCCCAATCCCTGAGGATCAGGGATAGCTCATTGAGGGCTTCCTCGAGCGTAGGGCTTCTAGGACTCCTTAAGGCATCTACAGGCTTCAACAGGTAGTTCATCACTATCACCTCATCAACTCGTCTAGGGGCGTATCCGCCCTGGGAATCTCCGCGTTGACCCTGTGCCTGCTGGTTCTAGGTGGTAGTAGCTTGCCCGTGAGGCCTGCACTCCTGACAAGGTCCTTGGAGACCCTGACTCCGGGCCTCCACGAGTCTACGCTGACAAGGTCGCTATCATAGTCTACTAGAACGGCGGCGATCCTTCTGGCACCCAGCCTCTTAAGCGCCTCTGTCCTATGGTGGCCGTCTAGTATGATCATTGTCTTGGAGTCTACTAGTATAGGGCGCTCCTGTACTCTCCTCTCCTCTAGATCCTTCATGAGGCTCTGGACCCTCTCCTCTATCGTCATTTCATGGGGTCTAAGCATGTCTAGGGGTAGAAGGGATACGGGTAGGATGCTATGCCTCTGGGCAAACGCGGCCACCCACGAGCCTCCACCATGATGGCTTGTATGATGGGTGGTTAAAATAGGTGAGTTGGGGGTTTGAGGTGTTCAAAGATGTTATATGCCGAGATAGGCCTTGACTAGGTCCTCCTTCTCGAGGAGCTTACTAGACTCTCCCTCCAGTACGACCCTGCCCTGCTCGAGCACGTAGGCGTAGTCGGCGATCTTTAGGCTCTGGGCTATATTCTGCTCGACCAGCAGTATTGTTAGGCCCTGCTCCTCCCTGAGCCTGGCCAGGGTCTCGAGTATGTCCCCCACGATCTTGGGGGCCAGGCCCTGGCTGGGCTCGTCCAGCATGAGTAGCTTGGGCCTCGCCATGAGGGCCCTGCCTATGGCCAGCATCTGCTGCTCCCCGCCACTCATGGTCCCAGCCCTCTGCCTCCTCCTCTCCCTTAGCCTTGGGAAGAGACTGTATACCAGCTCCAGCGTATCGCCTAGGTCCTCCCTGCCCACCCTGGTGTAGGCTCCCATGAGCAGGTTCTCCTCCACTGTCAGGTCAGGGAAAAGGTGCCTGCCCTCGGGCACCAGTACCAGGCCGCGGGGCACCTTCTTGTGGGGAGGAAGCCTGGTTACATCCTCCCCCTCGAACATGATAGACCCGCTCCAGGGCCTTATTATCCCCATTATGCTCCTAAGCGTCGTTGTCTTCCCAGCCCCGTTGGGGCCTAGGATCACTACTAGGCCTCCCCGGGGGACCTTAAGGCTAACTCCCCATAGTACCTGCATCTCCCCATAGCCGCTCTCCAGGTCCTCTACCCTGAGCATCTCGCTCATCACAGTGCACCCCCTAGGTATACCCTCTGGACTAGCGGGTCCCTGAGGACCTCGCCCGGGGGCCCCTCCTTTATCACCCTACCCTGGTGCATAACCACCACCCTCTCAGCGAACTTGGTGACTACCCTCATCACATGCTCTACTAGGCTTACCACCGAGATGTTGTACTCGTCCCTGATCCTCTTGATCACCTCCACTATCCTATCCGCATCCTTGGGGCTCATCCCCGCCACCACCTCATCCAGCATGAGGAGTTTGGGCTTCATCGCTATTGCACGTGCAAGCTCTAGCAGCTTCTTCTCCGGTACCGTGAGCTTCCCAGCCTCTACCTCGGCCTTCCCGCTAAGGCCTACTATCTCCAGTATCTCATCCGCCGCCTCGAGGGCGTCCCTAGCCCCTATCCTGCCCTGCATGCTGCCGAATAGCGCCCCTATAGCTATGTTCTCCCTTACGGTTAGGCTGGGCCAGGGCTTGGGTATCTGGAAGGTCCTAGCTATCCCTAGGGCTACCCTCTTGTATGGTGGGAGCCCAGTTATGTCCCTTCCCTCAAATATAACCCTGCCCGAGTCTGGCTTGAGGACCCCGTTGATCACGTTAAAGAGCGTGGTCTTCCCGCTGCCGTTGGGACCTATGATGGACATGAGCTCTCCCTGGTGTACAGTTATGGATACACCGTCAAGGGCTACTATGCCGCCGAACCTCTTCACCACGCCCTCGGTCCTGAGTAGATCCATTACAGTGCACCCCCGCTATGTTATGAAGCTCCTGATCCTAGGGTTCTTGACCCTCTCCTTGAGTAGGCCCACGATCCCGTTGGGGGCCGCTATTATTATTGCGAGGAGTATTGGTGCTAGTATTATTAGGTGTAGCCCCGTAGCCTTGATCCCTACACCCTCGAGTATCGGGGCTACGTAGACGTTACTTATGTAGTTCAGGCCTATGTATGTTATGGCTCCGAAGACAGGGCCTAGCAGGGTGCCCGCGCCGCCTAGCATGACTATCACTATGGCCTCCACCGTGTAGAGGATGAAGAATACGTGAGCGGGCTCTACCACACCTCCCTTAAGGGCCCAGTTCAGCGCGCCCAGCATCCCTCCGAGCATACCGCTTATTATAAATGCTGTGACTTTGTACCTTGTAACATTTATTCCGAGAGCCTTGGCGGCATCCTCGTCCTCCCTGATAGCCTGGAGGGCGTAACCCAGCCTAGAGGAGAGGATCAGCCCGGTGACCAGTACGGTTATAGCGGCTAGGAGGAACATGAGTAGGTCTGCTAGGAGTGTGGCGGCGAGCTGGTAGCCCTCCCTGCCAACCAGTGCCTTCAGGTTCTTAACTATGTAGAGCCCTATGCTGCCGCCGAACAGGTTTGCCCCCTCCACGAAGTATCTAAGCCCCTCGTTTACGCCTATAGTTGCTATGGCGAAGTACGCGCCCCTCAGCCTGAGGGCTATAGCCCCCACTAGAGAGGCCAGTATAGCTGCCACTAGGGCTGCGAATGCCATGCCTATTGGGATGAAGATCCACCCCGTGATGCCCGCGTTGCTGAGGGCTATAGCTG
>WAKG01000146.1 GCA_015523445.1 Desulfurococcales archaeon
CATCTACATATCCAGCCACAGGATCGAGGAGAGGCTAGCAGAGGTAGCAGTCAAATCCGGCATCATCCTAGAAGCCGACCCGGCAAGAAGTAGATGCCCAGAGTGTAATGGAGAGCTTGTACGGGTCACAGATAAGGACAAGGTTAAAGACCGGGTGCCGCCGGGCTCGTTGAGAGTATACAACGAGTTCTATGTATGCGTGAACTGTGGTAAGGTGTACTGGAGGGGAGGCCACTGGAGGAATATAGAGAGGGTACTAGGCGAGGCTAGGAGCCTAGCATCTAGGATACGTGGCCCCAGATAAAACCTATTACCCCCACAACCTCATAATCAACACTAATGGGGCCGTGAAGGCCGGCCCCGGAGGCTACCACGGTCAAAGTTGAAGCCCGAAGTTGTGGTTATAGGCCTTGGCAATGTAGGCTTGAGGGTCCTCTGGCAGCTCTCCACACAGGGCCATAAGGCCCTAGGTATAGATAGGAATGGGAGGGCAGTGGAGAGGGCTAGAAGGCTCGGGCTAGAGGCTAAGGTGGGCGACGCCACCAGCATAGACTCCCTTAGGAGCATCATGGCCGGAGCCAGGCTGGCTGCAACCGCTGTGCCGGGATCCCTCGGCCTCGATGTACTTAGGGCCCTATCCACGCTAGGTGTAAACGTTGTAGACGTATCCTTCTTCGACCCGAGAAGAGGCAGGGTAGAGCCAGGGCTGGGCCAGGCCATGGTGGTAGACGCCGGGGTTGCCCCGGGCCTCTCAAACATGCTACTATCCATGCTTGTCTCCCGGGTAAGGGCTAGGAATGGGGCCATATACGTGGGAGGCATATCCGAGGAGCCCCAGTGGCCCCTCGGCATCTCGGCAACGTGGAACGTTGAAGACCTCATAGAGGAATACCTGAGGCCGGCCAGGATGATCAGCAGGGGGAGGATAGTCGAGGTGGACCCCCTCGAAGCCCAGCCTGGCCACATTGAGATTGAGGGCGTGGGCAGGCTAGAATACTTCCCCACCGACGGGCTTAGAAGCCTACTAGAGACGCACTCATGGATGGATGAGCTAGCGGAGTATACGCTACGATGGCCAGGACACATAGACACAATGAAGAGGCTTAGGGCCATGGGCCTCCTATCCGAGTCACAGGTCAGGAGTGATGGGTGCCTCGTCCCGGCTAGGGGATTCCTCGCTGGCCTGCTCAAGAGGAGGTATAGCGGCGTCAGGGACATGCTAGTCATGATCGTGAGGGCTGTAGGGAGTAGGGCTGCAGAGGCTAGGCTGGTTGTTAGGGCCGACGAGGAGTGGAGCGCCATGGCTAAGGCTACTGGCGGCTTCCAGGCGGCAGTAGCCGACCTAATGCTGAGAGGCGAGATACATGCCAAGGGCCTAGTATACCCCGAGCAATTAGCATCCATGCCCGGCGTCTCAGGGAGGATCCTGGAGATGCTGGACAGGATGGGGGTAAGGGTTGTTATAGACTAGGGGCTAAACCCTAAGAGGGCCTCAAACCCTGTCGAGGGGCCTGGTCGCGGTGTATGCAATAGAGGCTGAGGGCCTCGAGAAGGAGTACAAGATGGGCCTGATATCAAAGAGGAGGGTGAAGGCCCTGCGGGGAGTCTCGCTGAGGATACGCAGAGGCACGCTCTACTCACTGCTGGGCCCCAATGGTGCAGGAAAGACCACGCTGGTCAAGATACTGGCAACCCTACTCATACCAGATGCAGGGTGGGCTAGGGTAGCAGGCTTCGACGTTGCCAGGGAGGCAGTGGAGGTTAGGAAGAGGGTGGGCGTTGTGCTGGGCGGGGAGAGGGCCCTCTACTGGAGGCTCACGGGATGGAGTAACCTGTGGTTCTTCAGCCAGCTCTACGGGATCCCCCCGGGTGAGGCTAGGAGGAGGATAAGGGAGCTGATAGAGCTGGTAGGCCTCCAGGGCTGGGAGCACGTGAGGGTGGAGAATTACTCTAAGGGGATGAAGCAGAGGCTCCACATAGCCCGGGGCCTTCTCAACGACCCCGAGGTCCTACTGCTGGATGAGCCCACTATAGGCCTAGACCCGGCTGCTGCCAAGGAAGTGAGGGGGCTCATTAGGAGGATTGTGGCTGAGGGGAGGACGGTGCTCCTAACAACCCACTACATGGCTGAGGCGGAGGAGCTCTCGGATAGGGTAGGGATAATCTCCGGGGGCAGGATCATAGCGGAGGGTAGCCCAGGCGAGGTGAAGAAGATAATAGGAGGCAGAATGGTCGTGGTCAGCCTCACCGGGCACCCAAGGGAGGCCTCCATGCTGGCAACCCTACTAGGGGCCAGGGCTAGAAGCATAGATGGAGTGATAGCCATAGAGGCTATGGTAGAGGATGAGGAGGAGTTCATAGACAAGGTGCTAGGGGAGGCCCTGAGGAGGGGCTTGAGGGTTAGGAAGGTCGAGGTGAGGGAGCCCAGCCTGGAGGAAGCATTCATAAGACTAACCGGGGAAGGACAGTGAATATAGTATACCATGTCAGGGTCATAAAAGCGGTGGCGGTTAGAGACTTCAAGATCAGAATAACCTATATACCATGGATAATGAACAGCCTCCTCCAACCCATAGCATGGACCCTAATACTGGTGTACGCGTACAGGAGCATAATGGGCCCTGGCTCCCGGGAAATCCTCACCGCCCACGGCTGGGCCGGGGACCCTGTGGGCTTCCTAGTCCTAGGCCAGGTCCTGCTCAGCCTATTCAACGCCCTAAACTGGAGGGCTGGAATGGCGATTCAGAGGGAGAGATGGTATGGTACCCTCGAGTTGATCCTCCAGGCTCCCGCTAGCAGGATAGCGGTGCTAGCGGGCTCCAGCCTCTTCGGCTTGGTAGATGCTGGTTGGGCCTCGTTCCTATCAGCCCTGGCCGTGATAGCACTAACCAATGCGACATTCAACATAGTAGACCCGCTGGCAGCCGCTACTAGCGTGGCCCTAGCCGCCGTCGGTGCTCTATCGATGGGTGTCGGCTTGGCTGGCCTCTACGTTCTGACCAGGTCGGCAGGGCCAATAGCTATTGCGATACAGCATCCTACAAGGTTCTTCACTGGGTCCTCATTCCCCCTAGCAATACTACCAGCGGTCCTCCAGTACGTGGGATATGCGATACCCCTAACCTACGGCTTGGAGGCTGTGAGGATGACCATGCTTCAGGGCGCCGGGCTAAGTGATGTGGAGCCACTGCTCTACAGGCTACTCATACTCAGCCTCGCATCCTCTATGCTTGGGGTTGCTATGGTTAGGTGGGCAGAGGAGGTGGCTAGGAGGAATGGGTGGCTACACACCTTCTAAACTACAGGTGCTGCGGGCCAGCCTCGCCTCTTATGCTAGGGATGTGTTGGCCCTCTACTCTGCCTGGGGATTCGTGCTGGTTAGGCTCAGCGTCCCAGTGTTTATGGTAGCCACCGCGTGGGCCCTCTCCAAGATCGCCTCTCCCAGCGGGCTAGTGGCTAGCCTGGGCTATGGTGACTATGTTGGGTACGTGGCCCTCGGCTTCGCCTTCTTCACCATGCTCACGACCACGCTCTTCGAGGTGGGTGAGAGGATCCATAGGGAGATGGTTCAGGGGACCCTTGAGACCGTACTCCTAACCCCGGCTAGTAGGCTTGCCTGGCTGATCGGGGGCGCGCTCGGCAGTCTCCTGATAAGCCTTGTGGACGTGGCCCTGGTTATAGTGTACTATGTTGCCCTCTTCGGAGGGGAGGTATACCTCGGGGGTGCTCCCTACGCCCTGGCCGGGCTCCTCCTATCCCTAGCGGGGATGATGGGTATGGGGATAGCCCTTGCAGGGCTTGTAGTTAACCTTAAGGAGCCTCATGCATTCAATGTGATGCTAACTCCGTTCCTCATGCTCCTCTCCGGTATGATGTTCCCGGTCGAGGCCCTACCGGAGCCCGTGGAGGCTGTTTCTAGACTTATACCCGTGACGCATGGGATAGAGGTTGTTAGGTCCTCGCTCCTCCAGGGAGAGTCAGCCTCCCAGCTCCTCTGGATACTAGGCCTGGAGGCCTTAGTCTACACGATGGTAGGGTATATGGTCTTCAGGTTGCTGGAGGCTAGGGCTAGGAGGCTGGGGGGACTGGGGTCATTCTAGACCCTTCTCCATCCTGACCCTGAGGTCCTCCTCCTGGTCTATTATGTGGAGGTCGAGCTGGGGGTACGGTATCTTTATCCCAGCCTCGTCCAAGGCCTTCTTTAGCCTGGTCTGCAGCTCTATCTTGGTGGCGAACCACGCCTGCGGTGGCGCCCAGCACCTCATCTTTATTACTATAGCTGAGTCGGCATACTGGTCTACGAAGGCCTCGGGGCTGGGGTTGACTAGGCATAGGGGGTGGCTCTCCATGAGCCTCTTGACAGTCTCTATCGCCTTATCTATATCCGTGTCATAGTGGACCCCTATCGCTATCTCAACCCTCCTGGCCCTCATCCTGACGTAGTTGGTTATGATCTCGTTGAAGACCGTGTTGTTGGGGATCCTAACTATGGGCCCGTCCCAGGTCCTTATCCTAGTCGAGAAAATATTGATTCCAACCACGACCCCCGAGATCCCGGCGACATTGACAGGGTCCCCGATCCTCAGGGGCTGCTCTATGAGTAGCATAACCCCGCTCACTAAGTTGCCCAGCGTGTTCTGCGCTGCCAGGCCTACTACTATACCGGCGAAGCCGCCTGCAATGAGGAGGCCGGATAGGTTTATGCCGAAGGGGTAGAGGGCTGCTATACCTGAGACCGCTAAGAGGCTGTAGAATACGAGTAGCTCTAGGGGCCTATAGATGTGGGGCGGCAGCTTGGGCTTCAGGCTCCTCCTCATCAGGCCCCTCACGAAGTACGCTACTATAAGGCCAGCTGTGAATACGAGAATTGCAACTACCAGGTTCTCCACGCTACCCTTGATTGCATCCGCGAGCCCCGATAGCAGGTCCTCAGCCACAATAGGGCACCTCCTACTGGGTCGTCAAGCTCCTCCTCTGCACCTGGACCCTCATGACGAAGGGCTGGGTTTGCTGGAGGAACGCGGCTATGTGCCTCCTAGCCTTCCTCACCTCAACCACTTCCCTCAGCCCATCCAGCGGTGGATCGCTGCTTGTCTTAACAACTACCCCTCCATTGCTGGCCTCCACTGTTAGTGCGGGGTAGTATATGAGCCCGGTGTTGTCAACGTAGAACCTGGTGTTTACAGCGTTGAATCCAACGCCTGGGAGGAGTATGCTGGTGCCTCTCACTATGAACCTTACCACGGCTGTGCCGACAGGGTCTGGGAGCTCCTCCTTAGTGTAGGCTGCTATACTCCTATAGTACCTGGCCAGGATGCCATCTACTATATCGCCAACGAGGGTGAACTTGACCTCGACTGGGCTCAGCCTAGCCACCGCTATATCTCCGACATATACCTCAACCTCGTAGGGGGCCAGGGCCCAGTAGTCCTCCCCATCCTCTATGTACACGCTGCTCTCGAAGTCAATGTAGATGTAGGGAGTTGCGGTCAGCACCCTATAGATCGCAGGTATGGGGGCTGCATGTACAGGCTGGCTCCTGGGTATCCTAGCCGTGGCGCACCCATACCTGTCGCACGCCTCTAGGTCTCCATTATCCTTCCTCTCCACCCTAGCATCCCCGATCTCTATCCACTGCCCGGCCTCAATCCTCCACGGAACCCTTAGGAGGAGCTCGTTATCGCTAGCATGTATCGGCATACCCCATCACACCAGCCCTCTTGGCCAGAAGAGAGGATCACAGGACAGGCATATATACCGTGCTTGCCAGCAGCAACCAGCACTATGCAGGGGGCTCTAGGGGCTTGAGTCGGGGTAGGCTGTTGGAGCTACTAGAGGCCTGTACCCGGGTCAGGGAGGCCCGGGTGAGGTGCGCCACCTATCCATGGGCCAAGTACTGCGTCTACACATACAAGACGGCTGACTGGAGGGTCTTCAGGGACAAGCCCTGCCTGCTGTACTCTCGGGGCACGGTGGTTGTCGAGGATAGGAGCGGCGGGATCCACGTGTTCCTACCCTTCACCAAGTTCTTCAATGCTGGAGAGACCGATTACACCCTCTACAATAGGCTATCCAGGCTTGAGATAGGCAGTGTATATGAGAAGCTGGATGGAACACTAATAGTGGCATGGCGTGACCCGGTTACGGGCGATCTGAGGGTAAATACGAGGGGCTCCCTCTGGAGCCATCCGGGTAGTGGTGATACTCCGGATCCAGAGGCTAGGCTTGTAAACCCATTCGCCAGGGGCCTTGTGAGGTACCTGGAGGAGAACAGGCTAAAGGATAGGCTGGAGAGGATTCTTGACGATAAATGGACGGTAATGTTCGAGCTAGTGGTGCCGGGAATGGCGGCTAGCAGGGCCTATAATAGGCCTGAGGAGTATATGGAGGCGGCCCAGGCCCGTGGAGTAGCCTACCTGCTCGCCTACAGGGGCACGGCTGGCCACCTAGAGGAGCCTGGGGAGAGTGAGTGGCCCCACCAGCCCACCAGGCTTGAGGCCCCGGGATCTCCGGAGGAGCTAGGGGGGATTGTTGAGGGCATGGGTATAGAGGGGGTTGTGGCCTGGTACAGGAGAAGCCCCTACCAGGGCCCCCTCGAGGGGATAGATCCCCTGGTTAAGTTCAAGTCTAGGACCTACCTCTTCAGGGTTACCGGGCTACAGTCTAAGAGGTCCATACTGGCCTACACACTTCAGGGTGGAGTTGATGACCTGGCGGGCATGGTGGACCCGGAGGAGCTGGAGGTCCTTAGGAGGATCCACGCCGAGTATCAGCGCCTCCTCCGGGGTATAGAGGAGTTGAGGCGTAGGAGGGAGGTGCTTAGGAGGAGGGGGATAACTGTTAGGGGGCTAATAGCCCGGGGCCTTGAGAACCCCGAAAGGCTCCACGGGGAGGTTGTGGCTAGCGCGCCTAGGGACTATGAGAAGGCGCTCAGCTTCTTGGAGAGGCTTAACAGGACTGTGGAGAGAATACTTGCGAAGCTCAGCGGCTAGCTCCTCGAAATTTAGAGGGTATATAAGGTTTTTAAGAATGACAAGGCACGCTAGTGGATGGTGCTCTAGGGCAGGGGATAAATAGTGTACGCTGGGAGCAGTATAAGCGTGGCAGCAATAGTCGAGCACCTACTAAACATGGCCAGGGACCTGGAGGACCTAGCCCACCTGGCCTGGAGGCTATCTAGCCAGAGCCCGGAGGCGGAGGTTCTGGAGAAGACCTACAGGCAGGAGGTCGTCACCAAGAAGGATAAGATAGAGGAGATGAAGTCTAAACTATTCGAGTATATGGCGTCAGGAAGGATAGAGGTGGTGGAGCACAGCAGCTTCTACTTGACCATAGCAATATCCCTGGAGAGGGCCGCCCAGAGCCTAGACGCGGCTATATACAGGATGCTACTATTCACAAGCATAGCAAAGAGCCAGGGTGCCGAGGCCCTAGCTCAGGTATCAGGCCTATTCTCCAGCATGAGGGAGGCTCTGAACCACCTATCCTCAGCCCTAAGGGTAGTACAGAATATGAGCGGGGCCAACAGGGACCAGTACAAGATGCTGGACCAGAGAGTGGCGAGAGTCAAGGTTGCAGAGGATGATGCAGATAAACTGTACAGGAAGGTGATGGCATACGCCCTTGAGATGTACAGGGGCGACTGCAGCCTGCTAGTAGCACTGAAGGATCTGGCAGATAGTGCTGAGAACGCTATGGATTACATAGCAGAGGCCGGGGACTACGTTAGGGCCCTAGGGGTATCGATATACTCGAGGTGAAGACTTGAGCCAAGCTAGGTATAAGGGCCTCCTCCTCGGAGACTCGATAGTAGTCCCGGATATAGAGGAGTCCCGGAGCCTCTACAGCCAGGGCTTCTACGGGAAACCCCTAGGAGTGGAGAAGCCCCGTGGAAGGGAATTCAGCGCCCCCCTTAAGCTAAGCATAATGGAGGCCCTCTACCTAGCAGAGAGGGGGTTGCTGGAGGTTTACAGGCCCGATGGGTCCCCTGTGGGTATAGAGGAGCTGAGGCGGATCCTGGAGGGCCATCCCCGCTTCAGGCTCTTATATAGGGTGTACGTGGACCTCAGGGACAGGGGCCTCGTTGTTAGGCCTGGGCTCAAGTTTGGAGCAGACTTCACAGTGTACAGGGTGGGGCCGGGGATCGATCACGCCCCCTTCATAGTAAACGTGTTAGGGCTGGACGAGGAGATTGATCCTATAGAGATAGTCAGGGCAGGTAGGCTGAGTCACACGGTGAGGAAGACGTTCACTATCGCATCGCCCCTACCCGGGGGCAGAGTCCAATACATCATGTTCAAGTGGTACAAGCCCTAGCCGGGTATACCGTTTACTATATCAACCTCCAGCAACACTATCCAAGCCTCGGCGGTATATCGAGGCAAAGGGGTGTCAATAGGGTTGAGCCATCCCAGAAGAGGACCCCGAGGCTACGGTAGGCACAGGGAGCCGAGGCCAATGCCTATAGGGGACAAATGTAACCCCCTATGCCCCTTCTTCAGATGCGGCAAGAAGGCGCTCAGGATAAGCAGGGACCACTACAGGGGCAGATCATTCAAGACAGCCATGTGCGCCTGGATAGGGGACAAGTGCATAGGAGCGACATGCAGGTTCGCCTACTGCGAGAAAAGGGCGATACTCCCAGACGGTAGGTGTGCATTCGCCGTCAAGAGCAAGCAGGACACAGACTTCGAGGAGGAGCTGAAGAGGGATACAGGGCCGAAGATAAGGGGTAAGCTGAGGCTGGACGAGGACTTCCTCTAATCAGGGCCCTTCCACCTCCTATATAGGCTAGATTCGACGCCCATGGCATCGAGCACCTTACCAGCGGCGAACCCCACCATATCATCAATACTCCTAGGCTTATTGTAAAAGGCCAGGGTTAGGGGCACGACCAGCCCCCCAGCCTCTGCTATCCTGAGAAGGTTTCTAAGCTCCAGCACCCCGAGGGGCGTCTCCCTAGGGGCCACGACCAGCCTCCTGCCTAGTCGGAGCATTGCCATAGCAGCCCTGACCACGAGGTTGGAAGGGATTCCCGATGCTAGGAGGCCAACAGTCTTCATGCTAGCCGGGACTATAGCCATTGCATCAGGCTGGCTACTGGAGCTGGCTAGGGGGCTGGTCATATCGTCCTCCATGTACACCTTGGAGTATGTAGAGAGGCTGGAGAGGAACTCCTCCTCCCCCAGGCCCTCCTCCAGCCTGGCGACCTGTATGGCTCCCCGGGTCACGATGACTCCTAAAACCTCTACCCCGGCCTCGCTTAGGCCCTCCAGGACCTTGAGGGCTATCTTAACCCCGCTACTCCCTGTAACCGCTATTGACGCCTTCAACACTCAGCCCCTTCCAGGCCTAGCGAGAGTGCAGCCTCGACGCCTGCCTCATAGGCTTCCCTACCCCATGCTACTAGGACTATCCTGGACGGTAGACTGCCCCTGTAGCTGGTTATGGTTTCAAGCATGGCCTTGAATGAGTCCCTAGGACTTATACCCCCCACTCCAGCCCCCATCGCTGGTATCGCTAGGCTCTTGATGCCAAGCCTCTCCGCCTCCTCTAAGGCCGCCCTAGTTGCCTTGTATACGTTATCCAGTGGGATCCTCATTGCTGGCATCTCCATGGTAGGGGCGTGGATGACATATTTGGCTTTGAGCCTGCCAGCACCAGTTGATATAGCACTGCCTATGGGTACTGGGGCGTGCCTCATTGCCTCCTCCTCTATCTCCCTGCCCCCTCTCCTCTTGATGGCACCTGCAACCCCTCCTCCCATGATCATCCTGCTATTGGCCGGGTTTACTATGGCATCGACGTCGAGCTGGGTTATATCGCCTTCCAAGACCTGGACTAGGGACCCATTAGCCTTGAAGCATCTAGCCATGGATCTGCACCGAGGAGTTTAGGAGGGTTTGCAGGGGATAAGAGTTACACTTTATCCTTCATGCTCATCAGCCTCCTAGCCTCGTCTCGGAGCTCCTCTACCTCCCTGAGGTCCCCGCTGGTATCCACGAGCTTGGAGGCCTTCTCTAGGGCCCTCTCCTCCCTCCTAGACCCAGCCTCGAGGTAGAAGCCTGCCAGGGCCCAGGCGTCCTCCAGCTCCTCCCCTTCTAGCCCTGCATTCTGTAGGCTCCTCATGTCGTCTAGGATTCTCCTCCTAAGGCTTCTGAGGCTCTCCAGCTCCTCGGATAGCCTGTCGTGGTCGCCAGTAGCAGTGGAGGCCATAACCGTGTTTTCTAGGCTGCTAACTAGGTCTACATGGGCCTGGAGGAGGGTTGCTAGCCTGTCTATAAGGTCCTGGGCCCTGGGCATGGACAAGGACACCCGGCTACTAGACGTTTAGCCTGACCCCCGCCTGCTCTGTACCCTTGTATGCCCTAACCGTTGCTATGCTCCTATCAGCGACGCCATGCTCCTCCATTAGGTCAGGATTCACATGTACACTATTATAATCCACATCCTCATCGATTATTGCATAGAATACGAAGCGGTGCCTGCCTGCCACCACGACCTCTATCATCTCCTCGACGCCAAGCTCCTTGGCCAGCTGCTGGTTTATCCTAGCCTGCTCTGGCTGCAGGGATGCGTCGTAGCGTAGCCTTATCCTCTTCTCCCTTATCCTCTTCTCTCTGGCCTTGAGGGCTGAGGCTGGGGGCACCGCTTCCAGTAGCTTCGAGATCGATCCCTTAGGCCTCTCAGGCATAAGCTCCTCGAGAGTTTCCTCCCTCTCTTCTGCCATGCCGGGCACCGTTAGGGATATTGTGTGAGGGGGGCTTAATGAACCTACCTATACCAGGCCAAGGATCCTCTCGGCGCTGTATAGTAGCCTCCCCGCCACTCCCCAAGCCTTGAGAGGGCTGTCCCCGGCGATGCTGTAGGCTTCGATAGCCTTCCTAAGGGTGCTTCTCTTGAAGTCTCCACGGGGGAACATGCCTATGCCTAGCGGCATGCCCGTCGCTAGGGCCCTAACCACTACCTGCCCAGGCCTCCTGGCCTTACCCTTCTCCCATAGGAGTATGAGCCCCATGTCGCCCGCTAGGGAGGCTAGGCTGGGGTACTCAACCCATATCAGGGGGTCCCCTCTTGGGGGCACCCTTCCCTCCTCTAGCAGCTGGGCCATGAGGCCCTTGAACCTCTCATAGTTCTTGGGTAGCCTGACTGTGGGGGATAGTTTGAACACCCTGCCGTCTAGCACGTGTATGTAGACCTCTAGCATATCCCGGGGGAGAAGAGTGTCCTGGAGAACCATTAGGGTGGTGTGGACTATATCTGGCCTGCCCCTCTTCCACTTACGCGGGAGGGACTCCATGGCGTTGTAGTGGAGACTCTTGTCTAGGAGGAGCCTGCCGGGCTCCACCCCATATCTCCTAGCGCTCCTAGCAACCTGGGGATGGCTCCACAGCTCTCGGGGTACAGTCTCGAGTGGGGCCTCTAGGAGCACGATCCTCAGCTTCCAGCCCCGCGTACCATCCAATACTATATAACCTCCCCCGGCCCCGGTCTTGTCCTGGTGTCGTGGTAGTGGCTAATAAGACCCTGGTCAAGGCCTTCTCCATACTACTAGTAATACTCATGGCTGGAAGCGCGATAATGATGTTGGCAAACGGGGCTCTAGGGGGAGGCGGGAGTAGCAATGTGAAGGTAAAGCCTGTGGAGGCTCCTGAAGGCGGGATTGTTATGGACACTGGCTCTAGGCTCTTTCCCAACATACCAGTACCGGCTGTAGGGCCAGCCGATGCTAGGCTCCAGATATATATATTCTATAGTATGTTCTGTCCATTCTGTGCTAATGAGATATTGAACAATCTAGACTACTACTTACAATTAACATCAGAGGGGATCGCTAGAGTGTATTTTGTAGACTTTCCCCAACAGGGTGCTCAGGAGCTACATGCAGTACTGAGATGCCTTGCAAAGAACGATGGTCCCTTCTTAGAGGCGATGACTAGTCTCTACCGTATACTGGCTGAAGATAAAACGTTGCCGACTATGGATGACATGAAGAAGTTCCTCGAGGAGAGGGGTATTACGTTGGACCAGGCCTGTATCGAGGAGGAGTTACAAGATGTGGCTCGGATTGCATCTATAAGTTATAGAACCTACGATATACGGGGCACACCTACTATAGTTGTATACGACACTGTATCTGATAAGGCGTATATGGTTGTAGGGGAACAAAAGAGGGAGAACCTGGTTCAGTTTATAAATGATGTATTGGAGGGTAGAGCAGGATAATAGTTCAAGGAGTTTTATGACCTAGCCTCTGCCTCCTTTAGCATGTATACCTTAAATATTGTTCTTTAATGTTGGCTGGATATAAATAGTTATTCATACTAGGATGGGGACTAAACCCGTATTAAGTACGTTGGGATTGAATATGTATCTACATAGTATAATATGTGTCTGGTGGTCAGAATTGGAAACTATCAAGGAGGCCCACGTAGACATACTGGGTGAGGTTCCCTGGCGTTATGACCCCATCGACAGTTTCGCAGTGAACAGGATGTGGGCCGAGGCCCCTGAGCTCCGCAAAACTCTCCTAGAGGCAGAGGACCTGGAAGAGGCCAGGAGGCTGGCCTACTTCTACGCCAGCGAGTTGGAGTGGAGGATAAGGGAGGAGCAGGTCAGGCTGGAGCCCCTAGACCAGTGGCTAGCCCTAGAGGCGGTCAAGGTCTTCAAGAACATCATATCCAGGAGGAACGAGAAGATAGCAACATTCAGCACGCTATACTACCTACTCCTTCTAGCCAGGGAGGAGCCAAAGGCCTTCGAAGAGGTGGGCATGGGGTTCGTAGAGGAGTTCAGGCACCTATTCAAGGCAATGCACGGAAGGGCGGAGTACAGCAAGGGCTGGCTAGGCCCGAGGCTAGGAGGCGTCGAGGCCACTAGGGAATTCCTCAGGATGAGGGGAAGGAAGGCTGCTATAAAGAGGAGCGAGTACCTGGACAGGCTATCCAAGGAGGTTAAGAGGTACTTCGAGAAGTACACCTTCGGCCTAGACCCGAAGGTTATAGAGGAGAGGAAGAGGAATAGGCAGAAGATCCTGGACTACCTAGGCGCCACCCTAGACGACTGGAACGACTGGAAGTGGCACTTTAGGCACATATTCAAGAGGCTGGAGCACATAGAGGACCTCAAGAGCCTAGTGCCCCTGACCCAGGATGATATAGAGAATATGGAGCTCGCTATAAAGCTCAGGGTACCATTCGGCATAACCCCATACTACCTACACCTCTTCGACTTCACAAGGGCAGACAGGAAGAGGGACCCGCAGGTAAGGAGCCAAGTCATACCCCCTAGGTGGTTTGTCGAGAAGATGGCCAAGCACAGGAAGGAGAGGTTCTACGTATTCGACTTCATGAGGGAGCACGACACCAGCCCGGCACACCTCATAACCAGGAGATACCCCATGGTAGCAATACTCAAGGCTGCAGACACATGCCCCCAGATATGCGTATACTGCCAGAGAAACTGGGAGATAGAGTCGGCAATGTTCGCAGAGGGCATACTACCCCTGCCAGTCATAGAGAAGGATATAGAGTGGTTCGCAGAGCACCCAGAGATAATGGACGTGCTCATAACCGGCGGGGACCCACTGATCCTGGGCGATAAGAAGATCGATAGGATACTAAGCAAGCTAGCCCAGCTGGACCACATAAAGCTGATAAGGATAGGGACCAGGATCCCCGTCACAGTACCCATGAGGATAACGGAGGAGCTTGGGGAGATACTGGGTAGCTACATAGAGCCAGGCAGGAGGAACGTGACCATCTCAACCCATGTGGAGAGCGCCGAGGAGGTTACACCAGAGATGGCCCAGGCAATAGCAAACCTGAGGAGGAACAAGGTATACGTCTACAACCAGCAGGTCTACACGTTCACCACCAGCAGGAGGTTCCAATACGTCCTAACCAGGATAGCTCTGAAGATGGTTGGTATAGACCCATACTACAACTTCTACCCAAAGGGTAAGTTCGAGCAGAAGGACTACCTGGTTCCTGTCGCAAGGATAATGCAGGAGAGGAAGGAGGAGGCCAGGCTCCTACCCGGGAGCTTCAGGACTGACGAGCCAGTATTCAACGTGCCAGCCCTAGGCAAGAACCACATAAGGGCATGGCAGGACAGGGAGCTGATAGCAGTAATGCCAAAGTATGGTAACAGGATCTACCTATGGCACCCGTGGGAGAAGGGCATAGCACCTGTAGACCCCTGGCCGTACGTGGACGTCCCGATATACGACTACCTGAAGAGGCTGGAGGAGATAGGAGAGGACCCGAGGGAGTACGAGACCATCTGGTACTACTACTAGGCCCTCCAGCCCTCAAGAGGGCTCCTGGAGGCCCTCATCCTCTTTACCACTCCCTCAGGATACAACCACAGAGGGGGTGCCCTAGCCAGTGGGGCTGGAGGGCTTCCTAC
The DNA here is from genome assembly GCA_015523445.1 of Desulfurococcales archaeon. Classification (GTDB taxonomy): domain Archaea; phylum Thermoproteota; class Thermoprotei_A; order Sulfolobales; family Acidilobaceae; genus S012-22. Next base: position 14,410 of record WAKG01000146.1, read on the forward strand.
CCCACACAACCGCTATGAATGGACCCCTGTATACTGATACCCTCTCGAAGAGTCCCTTCATTGACTCAATCATCTCGCCTATACTGAGCATCCTATCGATGGTGTACATTATGCTGGCGTAACTATTACCCTCCCCGGGGCACATTGTTAGCAGCCCTCCCAGGCGGCCCATACCGTATAGGTACCCCTTGAGGAGAGTCTTAGCCAGGATCCCTGGGGGCCTGAATATGTCTAGGATAACCAGCACTCCCCGGGGCTTAAGTACCCTAGCAAACTCCTCAAGCGCCTGGTCGTAGCTAGCTGCATCCCTATAGCTAAACATAGCTACAACACCATCGATAGAGGAGCTTGCTAGAGGTAGCTTCTCGAACCTCCCGCCAAGCCTCATGCAGGAGGGGGCTGAGGGGGCTTGGCGGAGCATAGACGTGCTTGGATCCAGGGCTATGATCCTAGCACGGCCCTTACACGTGGAGAGTAGGACAGCAGTCGAGGTCCCCGGGCCACAGCCTGCATCTAGTATTGTGCCTCTGCATGGTAGGAGGCGGGCGGCTATCCTCCTATATCTGTTCACAAACCCTAGGCTGGCTAGCAGGTTTATTCTCTCGTAGCAGTTCGTGGATGAGAGCCTCTCGATACTCGAGACTATCGTGGCCCAGATATCCCTTATCCCCCTTCCACTCATCCTCACGACCATCCCAGGAAAGCGGGTTGGCCGGGGATTAATGTGGTAGTAGTGTAGCGTCTACACAAGGAGTTATGGGTCGGAACTTAAAGGCTACTTCACACCCCGGCCCCGCCGGGGTCTGCGAGTACAGCCGTCCTCATCCCCGCCCCTGCGGGCTATATAGGGCTCCGCTATGGCCCTAACCAGCTCCTCTGGCGAGGCTGCCCGGAGCAGGATCATCCCGCTAGGGCCACGCTGGTACTTAACTAGGCCTAGGCGGCGTAGCCTCTTGATCACGTTGTGCGAGGTCTTACGGGTCATGCAGAGCCTCTGGGAGAGGAGGCTTATCGCCTCCCCTAGCTCCAGCTCCCCCTTGCTGTGGAGTAGGTAGAGTGCTGCAACCTCCCTCCTCCTGGGAAGGCCCCTGAGCGGCTGCGGCTCCTCCATGGTCGGTGATCCCCATCAACCCTGGTCGGCGTAGGGTAGCTACGGTCATCGCCTTGTGCATGTGGAGGCGAGGGGGGCTATATAGGATAGTCTCCTATATGCCTCTCCACTGGATACATGCAGTATATAGCCCTCCTCGGGGCTCCAATCTAGAACCTTGTATCTACCCGCAACTGCATGGGCCTCTCCCTCCTCCCCGGTTAGTAGGTGGCGACCTTTAACCCCGTTTACTAGGAGGGCGGCAGGATCTCTCACATCCCTCGCCTCCACTAGGCCCTCTAGCTCTATCCTGCTCCCGAGAACCCTGTACCTAGGCTCCCCTACCGGGGTGCAGGTGTCGATCCACTGGGGAGAGGCTAGCCTATAGGCTGGTAGCGGGGGCTCGGTCTCGGAGATCAGGCTTCCGGGGCCTATGGCTAGCCTTAGCCTTGGCTCCTCCACGTAGACTAGTGCTGGGCTTGTTACTAGGCTGGCTTCTGATAGTGCCCAGTCTAGTATTGAGGCGGGGTTTGGCGTGGAGAGTATTGTGTGGATCTCGAGTATATAGCTCCCCGGGTCTACCCTAGCCACCCTGGCTCCACTCCCTGGCTATGTACTTTAGGTTTATCTCCGTCTGGGGGTCGAATAGCATTAGCTTGCCCCTCTCCACTGCCACGTATACTAGCTCCCCTGCCTCCGGCCTTACCTCGGGCGGGGTTATCACCTTGAGGTGTATGTCTTCCGAGGCCACGGTGACTATATTCTCCCTTCCTAGGGGCTCCACTGTGTAGACCTCCCCGACTATCACTGGCCTCCCGTCTACAGGGTTCTCCACTATCTCAGCATGCTCGGGCCTGAAGCCCACTATGACCTTGCTAGGCTTCATCCTCCATAGTACCCCGGCGTACTCCTCCTCGACGCAGTGCCTAGTTCCCCCAGGCAGGTTTATGCATGGCTCCTCGGTGTAATCCATTGTTGCTGGGAATATGTTTGATGGAGGAGAGCCTATGAAGCTGGCTACGAATACGTTCCTCGGCTCATTGTATATAGTGTCTGGGGGTGCCTCCTGCTGTATGACACCCCGGTTTATCACGACCACCTTATCTGCCATGGCTAGGGCCTCGCTCTGGTCGTGGGTAACGTAGATCGCAGTCACGCCCAGCTCCTTCTGGATCCTTTTGAGCTCGCTCCTAATCTTGATCCTTAGGAGTGCGTCTAGGTTGCTGAGGGGCTCGTCTAGGAGTAGGACCTCGGGCTCCTTGACGAGGGCCCTGGCTAGGGCCACTCTCTGCTGCTGGCCCCCGCTAAGCTGGGCCGGGTACCTGTCTAGGAGCTCGCTTATATGGAGGAACTTGGCTACCTCTAGGACCTTGTCTCTGATCACCTCCGGCGGCGTCCTCCTAAGCTTTAGGGGGAACGCTATGTTATCGTAGACCGTCATGTGGGGATAGAGGGCGTAGTTCTGGAATACTAGCCCTATGTTCCTTTCGTTGGGCATTAAATCCGTTACGTCTCTGTCCCCAAAGTAGATCCTGCCCTCACTAGGCTTATAGATTCCGGCGACAAGGTAGAGTATGGTGCTCTTCCCGCTACCCGAGGGGCCTAAGAGGGCAGTGAACTCTCCATCCCCGAAAACTAGGTTGACACTGTTGACTGCAGTGACCCTACCAAACCTCTTAGTAACACCCTCCAGCCTCACCTCAACCATCCTAGGATCACCCCTTCAAGCCCCCACTCATCGTCTCTAGCAGTAGTCTCTGGGTCACTACGAAGAAGATTATCGTGGGTATTAAATAGAGGGTGCCTGCAGCGGCGACCACGGGGAGGTATGTGGTCTCTAGGCTCCCACTACCTAGCTGGCTCTCTATGTAGGTTGCAAGGGTCTTTTCTTGGGGAGGGAGGAAGACGAGGACGTAGATAAGGTCCTCCCACCCTGCTAGGAATGCGAATATAGCTACCGCCGCTATGCCAGGCTTCACCAGGGGCAGGACTGCTGTTCTGAGTGCGGTGAGCCTGCTTCCCCCATCCACGATAGTAGCCCACTCCAGCTCCCATGGGACCCTGTCGAAGAAGCCCTTTAGGATCCATATAGCCATGGGTATCTCGAGGCTAGCCCTAGCTATTATAACGAATATGAAGCTATAGTAGATGCTATAGTCCCTCGGTATATAGTTATTTAGGAACACGTAGATAGCGTATACCCCGACTATAAGTGCTACTCCTGGAAAGGCGTGGAGGAGTATGAGTAGCTTCATCATGCCGCTCCTCATGAAGAAGTTCATCCTGGAGAAAGCGTATGCAGAGGTGACGCTGGCTGCCAGGACTACTAGGGTCACGCCCCCGGCAACTATACCAGTATTCAGTATGAACCTCAGTATGTCCTCGGGTGTATAGACTATCCCTGCCGTGGGCGCTAGCTTGCCCTCTAGGAAGAGTCTCCAGTTCTCCAGTGTGAACCTGAACTTCACCCAGGGGCTCGAAACTATCGTGTTGGCGAAGCTGGTCATGACTAGGGTGGAATAAGTCATTATTATGGGGAGGCTGGCTAGAAGTAGGGCTAGAATTATCACGATACCCATTGTACCCCTGACTAGGGGGCCTCCCTCGCCTATACCCTCACCCATCATATATCACCCCGGGGTGGGGATATCATCTGGCTGAACCTCATGATCCTCAATGTGAGTAGGCCTAGGATACTGCCTATGATTACGAGTATCACAGCTGCCGCAGCCGCAAAGCCCTGGTTCTTCACGTCGAAGAATGCAGTGTTGAACACGTAGAGGGCTAGAGTAGTGCCGTACCACTTATCCACCACGCTCCACTGTACTAGGACGAATAGGTGTGTGTAGCTTGTTATCAGGCTCAGCAGCTGCCACACTGTTACGAATACTATATGCCACCTAACTATTGGTACTAATATGTGGCGTATAACCTCCCAAGTCTTGGCCCCGTCAACCCTGGCCGCTATGATCAGCTCCCTAGGTATATTCTTGAATGCAGAGTAGAATATGATCATGCCATAGCTTACCCCTACGAGGCCGTTCACAAATACTATGATCGCCCAGGCAGAGTAGGGGAGCATAGCAGGGTCGGTGCCCCACCTCATAGGCTCATCTATAATCCCCATCTTGAGGAAGAACGAGTTAAGAGTCCCCTGGGGGCCTCCGTAGAAGAAGTAGTACCAGAGGAGACCGAATACCGCCAGGGGGGTCATCCTGGGTAGAAGCCATAGCAGCCTGTAGCCGAGGGATATCCTCTCATCAATCAGATAGGTTAGTATAGCTAGTACCAGGCCCCCCACTACGTTTATGAATAGGGTGAGCACGACGAATACGAGGGTGGTCTGCAGGACCTTGTGAAAGTCTGGGTCGTAGCGTGCTAGGTAGTAGAGGTTCACATAGTTCTCTAGCCCAACGAAATCGACTAGCTGATCCCTTACCCTCCAGTTTGTGAGGGGTGTGAAGCTGATCCACGCAGTGAGTACCAGGGGAAGTATGTAGAAGGCCACTACAAGTATAAGCATGGGGAGGAGAAAAAAGAGGGCTTGCCTACCCCTCCTCGCCAAGACTGGGCACCTACTTCCTGAGCAGGAAGTATGCGGCTGCAGCTATCACAATGATTACTATCACAGCTATTAGTGCCGTTGGGAATCCTCCCTCCTCCGGGGGCTGCTCCTCGGTCTGCTCAGGCTGCTCCTGTACAGGGGTCTCCTGCACAGCCTCCTGGGTCTCCTCAGGTGTCTGCTGTGGAGTCTCCTGGGTCCTCTCCTCCATCGGGGTCTTTGTCTCTGTAGGCTTGGCTTCCTCGACTAGTTTCCAGCCTGTGGGTATTGTTCCCTTGAACTCTACGCTACCCCTCAGGTCAGGGTCGGCCTTGACCTTGTTCTCTATGTACTTGATCGCGTCCTCGGGGCTTGACTGGCCCTTGAGCACCCTGTCCACAGCGTCCTTGAACACATCTGCTAGTTTGCTGTAGTATGGGTGGCTTGGAGCCAGCTTGGTGTAGTCTAGCATGTAGCTCACGCTGGCTAGGAACTTTATGTTGATCGGGTCAGCGGTCTTAGCAACTATCTCGCTTATAGCATTCTTAGTCTCCTCGGTTAGGTCTAGGTCTAGACTCTTCAGCTTCTGGATCCACTGTTCATCCTCCAGCAGGGCTGCTGCGGCCTTCCTAACTGGGACGTGGGCGCTTATGATGCTGTGTATAGCGTTGATCTCCGGGTCGCTGGCCCCGACTACTATGAGGAACGCCAGCTTCTGGTAGGCATCCCTCATCTCAGGGTCATCGAATCCAGGGTTATCCTTGCCAGCGTTGGCAGCTATCATCCACATGAATGGCTGGCTTAGGGTTACTGGCTGCTTGCCAGGCTCCCCAGCCGGGAATAAGGTGTAGTAGAACTTCTCCTGTACCTCCTGTGGGGTTAGGGGCCTCTTCTCCCCAGTCTTCGGGTCCTGGTAGTAGTCCTTGGTCTGCCACTCGGTCCAGTACCATGTGCCTCCTATGTCGAAGAGTGTACCCTTCTCACCCACTATGGTTGGGTGTATCTGGGTTGCCCAGTCCCACTCTAGTATATCCCTTGGCAGGAGGTTTGCATCGGCGAATGCCTTCTCGGTTGCCAGCCACTTATACACCGCCTCCCTGTCAACGACTAGCTTATCAGTCTGAGGGTTGTAGAGGGTGCCTCCGAAGGCGAATATGAACTGCATCAGGTCTGGATGGGCGCTACCCTTCCTGTGTATGAGGCCCCACTCCGAGCATCCCTTATCAACGGCCTCCTTGGCCTTCATGAAGACGTCCTTCCAGGTAAACTCCCCGGCCTTAACCTTCTCATCCATTCCATCAAGGTTCCAGCCCATGCATGCTGCTACGTCCTTCCTTATGTAGAGGGGCCTAGCCTCTGTGTCCTGGGGAATTGCGTAGTACTTACCCTTGTACTGGGCTGCCTCCATTAATGGCTTGTAGAAGTCGCTGAAGACGGTATCCCAGTAGGCGTTTACCCATTCGGTTATGTCTAGGAGCCTGCCGTCGTTGACTAGGGTGGCTATGTAGACGTAGCTGTTCACGAAGAAGTCCCCGTTCTGGCCTAACTCATACTGGGCAACGAAGTTGTCGAACTGCTTCTTGAAGTCAGGCTCCCATATAGTATCAATCATGATCCTAACGTTTATGCCCTCTTCTTCCCATATCTTGTTTATCATGGCAGCACCCTCAACTATGCCGTACATCCTTAGGACGCTGTTGGGATCTCCTGCAGCCATGACGCTGAACTTAACCTCGTTGACGCCCTTGCCCTCCAGATACCTGCCTAGGCTAACAGCGTCTGCCCTGAAGTCTCCAGTCAGTCCTGGAGCAGCCCCGCTGGCTATGATACCGATCACCGTAGAGGCGGCGGGCAGGATGAACAGTGTAACTAGTAGTATCGCCAGTAACACTCTTTTTGGCCTCACTTCACAATTCACCCCTATATTAAACATATTAGAAGGGCCTAGCATTTAAATGAGTTTTCTAGAATCCGTAGGCCTTTGGCTAAACTGTAGAAACTAGTGGGATAAAAATGCATACTACACCTTAAGCTATTACACGTGACCTAGTAGGATAAAAGGTACATAATCAGTAACTCCTGTAGCCGATTCATGAAGCTGATGAAACCGGATAGCTCGGGGATTACCTAGGCTGGCCCGCCACCTCCTCCAGCTTCCTGGCAAGCTCTCTGAGAAGCGTTATAGCCTCCTTAAGCGCCTCCCTCCCCCTCTCAGAGAGCACGTAGTGTCCTCCCTCCTCTTTCCTTATGAAGCCCTCCCGCTCGAGCCTGTAGAATGTTGTGTAAAGTGTTACGATTGGCGGTTCGAAGCCGAACTTTTCCTTGATAAGCTTCCTGGCCTCGTAGGGGTATGAGGGCCTCTTCTCTAGGAGGGCTAAGACGTACATCCAGAGGCTACCCACCGTTATCCCTTTTAGCATCCTGGCTGGCAGGTCTCCTATCACCTCTATACACCTCTCAGCGCCTCGGATTCCGGCGCACTCCACACCGCTTCGGTGACGAGGTTGGTCCTCATTGGCGCCCCCGTGATGTGGTGGTGTATAGTTATTTACGGATTTTATATTGACTGGTCGAGGATATTGAGGGAAGTATATAAGTAGGCGGGTTGAGTTGCCTAGCTAAATGGGTTAGGGCATAACGTCTGGGTCATACTCGTCGTACTCCCCGGGAGCCTCTGGCTCGGGCGTATCGAGGCCCTTGGGGCAGCCCTTCCCCAGCCTGATCGGCTTGGATATCCTGCTGAGTAGTACTACCCTGCTGCTCTTGCTCTCCCCTATTACTGGATACCCGGTCAGCTCGGAGAGCCTCCTGGTGAAGTCCTTGACCTGGTCGTGGCGTGCCATATTGGATTTGGAGAGCCTCTCCCTGCTGGCCCCCACCCACATGTAGCTCTTCACCTCCACGTATGTGGGTTGGGCCGTCTCTATTATCTTGGCGAAGCCCTTCAGGGCCTCCTCGTGGTCGTTGAATCCCCTGACGAGGGTGATCCTTATTGCTGTTGGATTAGTGAAGCTGGGCATTATCTCGAAGGTCTCCCATGTAAGCTCCCAGGCCCTGGGTACTAGGGGTCTGGTGAAGTAGTTGTAGCTCCTCTTATCCCAGGCCTCTATGCTGACATAGAGCTGGTTGGGCTCCTCGTCTAGCCTGGCTAGGACGTCTGGCCTCACGCCCCGGGTGACTATAAAGGTTGTCATACCCCTCTTGTGTATCTCCTTTATCAGGTCGCCCAGGAGTTCGTAGAGCGTGGGCTCCCCGGTGAGGCTCATTGTGACATGTACCGGGTTCATGGCCTCCTCAAGCATCTTGGGATTAACCTTGGGATGGCCCTTGTAGCCGCTCATTAGCTTCTTATGCACCTTTATCAGCTCATCCACCAGCATCTTAGGGTCGTCGTAGAAGGGCATCTTGGTCTCATCCATGTCAACGCCCAGGTCCTGGGGCCTGATCCTCCAGCAGTGGAGGCAGGCGTTCCAGCACCAGAGGGCGGCGGGGCTCATCTGTATGTCCCTGTGGCTCTCGATCCCGTAGAACTTGCACTTGTAGCAGTGCCTCCCCTCCACCATGGCCTTGTGGGTCCAGTAGCACTTCTTTACAACCGTGTGGCGCCCTACGAAGTGGTACTTCTGCTTGTACATCCTCTCGTACATGGGCATGTACTTCTCAGGCACCTGGGGTAGGTTCCTAAGCCTAACCGCCACTTAAACCCCCTCCAGCACGTATGCACTCCTAAGGCTTAATACTGTTACACAGGCTGTGCGGCCCGGGACCTAAATTGTGGGGGTACCTATCCTCATGTTAAGATGTTTTCTGTGGGCCCTAGCCACCTGGAATTGGCATTTCTAGGTGTACTAGCCTGATCCTCCACACCTCACCCTCATACATCCTCACGCTAGCCAGCACATCCACTAGTCCATCCCCATCGAGATCGATAGGGTTAGCCAAGCCAGTATAGGGGGTCCATAGTGTCTTAGGGGGTAGGCCTCCCACTAGGTCGGCCAGGTACTGTATAGCTATGGTATCTCCATCCCTCTCTACTATAACCACAGCAGGATCTGTACCGCTGAAGTTCCCAGTCCTAGACTTGGGCCCCACCGAGAGGAATGCTATGTATAGTGGATCAGTGTAGAATTCTATGGCAGGCGGGTAGTTAACTGCGTTTCTATGGCTTAGGCTGTAGAAGGTCCTAGGCTTCCCATCCTCTCCCAGCTGGACTACATCCACAATATACTCGATGCTATACTCAGCAATATTATCGCCGCTATACGAAACTACGGCTAGGAAGACGCCCCTCTCAGAGGTTATAGTATCTGCAACTACATAGTTACGCAGTACTGCGACCGGCTTTGGGTCCTCCCTCATATCAACTACCAAGGTAAAGCTAGACGCATTCTTGAGGATCAGTGAAATAGCGTCGAAAGGACCTACGCTATGTGCCGAGACTGATATGGGATCACTGAACTGGAGGGGGCTCTCCACAATAACTGGCTCTAGGCTAGGGAAAGGATAGAACATGAGGCTATTATTAGAGGCAGTCCAGAGGCCCCTCTCGGAGAAGCTGCTCCTTATGCTCACACTCCCTAATACAGGACCCTCGAGCCTGGGCTCCATCCCGTCAAGGTAGATCTTATAGATATCTAGGCTATCACCATTTGACTTGCCCACATAAACCTCCGGGGGATCCGGCCTGTAGCCTAGGCCCGCGTTCACCCCCTCTAGGCTGGCCTCGGATATGATGGAGCCATCTAGGGCATCAATCACAATAACCCGGGAACTGGTTACAACCAAGTATATACTCTTACCTTCCACGTTGTATGGAACTGGCTCGCCTAGAAGCCTCTCACCCTCACCTAGGTCTATGAACCATGTCTCCCTACCATCCTCGCCTCCCAGGAGCGTGTAGGATGCAAGGCCCCCGGCAAGGAGCACTAGGATTAATACAATAAGCCTCGACTTCACCCTTAACACCTAACCCTAGTCGTGGCGAGGAGATGGGGCGCGGTTTAAGCCTTTAACCCGACCAGATGCAATGAATATGGCTAGTGGATAGAAGAGTAGCCAGGTAGCAACGCCCATGGCCAGATATAGCCTAGAGAGGGGTTCAACGACTATGGGATCCCCGTTACGGTAGAGCCAGGCATTTGCGTATCCATCGGCTATGAGGGGCTCCACACTGCTGGTTTCAACACCTTCAAGCCTGTAGAGGCTATTATAGGCTTTCCTGTAGACAAGGATTCTCCAGTCATCCACGGCTACTGCATGATATATGGGGCCATAGGCCCTGCCAGACGCAACCATCTCAAGGTCCTTGCTGAAAGCTGTCAGGTATATTCTCAACTCCCCTATAGCCTTGGTTTTACAGAGAACGTTGCCAACGCTAACTCTAATAATGCCTCCACTATAGCTTAGGCTAAGCTGGCCTTCTGGGCTACTCAGCGTTTTCTCCGGGGTAATGCATGTTATTCCGGAAGCGCTGGATTCTATTGTAAGCACAGTAGATCCCTGGGAGTCTACTGCCTCAAGCCTGTACTGTGCTGGGGCTATAGTTACGAGCATCTCAATCCCTCGAGTAGCCTCCACGCGTTCTCCCAGCGGTACCTCGACAACCTTGCTGGTACTCAGCTTAGGTGCGTTCCACTCGTTAACGCTGGCTACATACACGTATAGGGGTATACTGGATACCCGCGTATACTCGCCGCTAGTAGGCCCTAGGTCGATTGTTGAGAGCATGTATGCCCTGGCAGGGCTAAGGTAGAGCCTAACCCCGGGTCCCTGAGGTATTGTTGGGAGGTATCCCGTATTGTTTAGGAGGTATGAGGAGAGCCATTCTATGCCCGGCTTCGGGGCCACGAGCGCCTCCCTATAACTCTCAACCAGGCTACCTTCCCCCTCGAACACATAGAAGCCTCCACTGGCCTGGGCAAGCCTGTATTCTCCTGAGGACCTTAACATTTCTATGACCCGGGCAGAGTCTACCCCTTTGGAGAGTGTAACGTCGTAGAAGGACCTTGCCTGGGAGCCCTGATCGAGCACTATGACCCTCTCAACGCCTAGAGCCTTTAACGCGTAAGGTAGGGTTCCAGCCATGTACGAGGAGTCCAGGTATTTCACCACTGGCGGCCTGGGTGATATGGGGAGGAGCCTCATCTCCGGAGGGCTATGGAGCATGGCCTCATGCGTATAAGGTATTATGAGCCCTCTAATCCCAGGCTCCACGGCACCCTCCTCATATAGCTCGATATAGGCGGGGTTTGCAGGGTTGTAGACCCTCATCCCGAACATGCCAGCCACGTAGGGGGCTATTATTCCCGCTATGGAGAGGATCAGGATTCCGGCAACTGCCAGGCCTAGACGCTTCTTGGACTTAAGGGCTAGGGCTATCGCTATGGATGACCCTGTTATTAGGGCTAGCTCGGCAACAAGCCTCAGCTTAATAGGAGTTCTAAGCGCCGCTATTAGTACATTATCAGAGAGGGTTGGGCCCATTGACTGCATGAAGAGCATTGTGGCGTATGATGCTGCAAGCACCGTTGACGCCCATGCAGCCCCAGCTAGAAGCTTGGCCCTCCTAAGCCGGGGGACTAGTACCGCCAGTGTTAGTGTTGCTAGAGATAAGGGGATATGCAGGATCCCCAGGGGGTTTTCACGGTAAGTTACCCTAGTCTGCTTGTGGCAGGGATCCCAGGCCAGGCTTATTATACCTGTTATGTCGGTGGAGTAACAGTATTTGATGTCCCTAGCAACAGACTCCGGGTCCAGGCCCTGAGATAGGTAGTTGAGCTGTTTATCTGGAGCTATAATTTGGACTATGGATTGGTGTACCAATGTGGGTGCCATAGCAGCTAGGGCAACCACGGCGGCTAGAATCAATGCCCTCAGAACCCTGCGCCTCTGCGTGGAGTAGGCTAGGGTATAGAGGCCAGCTACAACCGCTATACCAGCAGCCAGAGGGGCGAAGGAGTAGTGCATGCTTACAGTGAAACCGGATACAAGGCCTGCCTTGAAATATACCCTCCTCGACTGGTCGCCTGCTAGGTCAAGTATGAACGCGGCCATAACTGGCAGGAGTGCGGGGAGGAACGCTATGGGGGTCGAGACGTAGTAGGCTGAAGCAGCGGGGCTAAGGCCATAGGCTAGGGCTCCCAGGAGCCTGACCTGCTCCTGGTCAACTAGCCTAGAGAGTAGTGTATACATTCCAGCCATGAGGCTTAGGTGGAGTAGGAACGGTATGATTAGGGTAGCGTTTAGCCCAATAAAGTCTATGATCGTATAGACTAGCATTACTATGAGAGCTGAAGGATGGTAGTTAAACTTCAGTATCCCCATATAATCGGGGGAGTAAGGGCTGAAGGCGGCCTCCAGATAGGTCCACGGTATCCACCACTCACCCAGGAAGTACTTGTCAGTGTCAACCACATCCTGGACCCTCAGGATGTAGGAGAGGTCAACAATAAAGGATGTTATAGCGAAGACTATCAGAGGCCGCCTCCAGCCCAAGGCTAGCGCACCGCGCACACCAAGGCGGATAGGTGATAATAACTCTACGAGGCAATACGCACTGGGGGGCTGGCCCGGGTTGCAGCCCAGGCTTACACTGCTAGCCAGAGTGGCCTATGGGGCTAAGAACGGGTTCGCCCATATAGCCGCGGCCCTCGAGAGAGAGGGGCTCCTAGGCAGGGAGGTAGAGATACGCTTCACCGAGGACCCCCTAGCAGATGCGGCCAGGGAGGAGGGTAGGGGTAGGGGGGTTGCGGTGCTCTACGGCCTCTCCACCCCTGTATTCCTGGAGCTGGAGGATGAGGTGGCTAGGGTAGCCTCGAGGTACCCGGTAATAGCTGGCGGGCCCCATGCGGAGGGCGCCTACTGGCACCTACTCCGCCTCGGTGCATACGCCTCGGTTATAGGCGACGGGGAACCCGCAATAGTGGGGTTGGTTGAAAGCCTCCTAGGCTGGAGGGATCTATCGGAGGTTCCTAACATAGCCTATATGGAGGGTGGTAGGTTCAAGACGACCCGGGTAAGCCTAGCTGATCTGGACGAGTATAAGCCATACCACGACGGTCTAGGCCTATACCCTCCCATAGAGATCATGAGGGGGTGCATGTATAGGTGCAGGTTCTGCCAGGTTCCCTGGCAGTTCAAGAGCAGTGTCAGGTATAGGAGCCCTGCTAGGGTGCACGAGGCGGCTAGGGCATACGTGGCCCGGGGCAGGAAGGATATACGGTTCATAGCCCCCGTAGGCTTCGCCTACATGAGCAGGGATGGAAGGCCAAACCCCGACGCCATAGCGGAGCTCCTCAGCGGCGTTGTTGAGGCCGGTGGCAGGCCATACCTGGGCACATTCCCGAGCGAGACGAGGCCGGAGTATGTAACCCCCGAGGTCCTAGAGGTCGTGAGGTCCTACGCGGCCAATAGGAGGATATCTATAGGCCTCCAGAGCGGTAGCGATCCACTACTAGACAGGGTGGGCAGGGATCATGGGGTGGAGGAGGTGCTGAGGGCGGTGGAGCTGATCCACTTCTACGGCTTCACCGCCGTGGTGGACCTCATATTCGGGATGCCAGGGGAGGGGGAGGAAGACGTAGAGGCAACCGTCAAGATCATGTATAGGCTAGCAGGTATGGGGGCTAAGATGAGGCTCCACCACTTCCTACCCCTACCCGGCACCCCCCTAGCCAGGGCAAAGCCCAGACCCCTCC
>WAKG01000147.1 GCA_015523445.1 Desulfurococcales archaeon
GTCCTAACTGTTACGGTGGGGATTGCCGCGTACATATTAGCCTTAACATTAGTGGGTTGGTATGTGGTCTCTATGCTTAAGAGGACAATTTATCTATAAAAAGTCTAGAAGTGATCTGCCCTTGTTACCCCTAAGTATGTCCCCAAGCCTCCTAAAGTCATCCTCTAATAGCGGTAAGATCTCTCTATTGTAGAGTGCAGCTGCTGGATGGAATGTAGCATATATTCCCACTTTTCTCCCTGCTATAGTTCCATATACTAGCTTACCCCTATCTGCCCGTATTCCACGCCACCTTAACCCGGCCATCCTATACAGGGTAGCTCCGGCTATCCTGCCTACAGCCATTATTATCTCCGGCTCTACTAGCTGGATCTGCCTGCTCAAGTATGACATGCAAGCCGCTATCTCATCGTGTCTAGGATCCCTATTTCCTGGTGGTCTACACTTAACTACATTTGTTATATATACTTCGCTTCGAGAGAGATTTGCAAGAGCTAGTAGCTTGTCTAGAAGCCTTCCCGCTTGGCCCACAAACGGTCTCCCAGCCTCATCCTCCTTCCTGCCTGGTGCCTCTCCTACTATCATGACCCTGGAGGGTATAGGCCCCTCGCCTGGAACAGGATTCTTCCTGGCCTCGTGAAGTCTGCAGAGAGTACAAACCATTATCTCCCTCACCAGGTTATGGTGCAGTCTTAGCCTTTGCTCCACGCCATACGACCCCACTCGATAGTGTATAGTTTGCTATGAAGCCTACTATAATCCCGATCGCCTGGCCGAGCACAGGGTTTACACCTGCTAGCGTGTATAGCAGCCTCATTACTAGATATGTTGATGTTATGCCAGCCAGCGAGGATAGGTGGTATCCTATAAGCCTCCTAATTACGCTACCAGCAAACCTGCTTTTAAAGGTCCACTCTTCATGGAGTATGAAGTTCCATAGTATTCCTGCCTCTATTCCTGCAATGCTAGAGGCGTCAACCCCGGCTACGGGGAGTAGTATATACATAACTCCAAGGTTTAATATGGACCCTATGCCACCTACTATGGCGAATCTAGCTAGTCTTGATAGTGATATCAGGTGTAGTATGAAATCTACCATGACTCTAAGACCAAGTTTACTATCACCTGCAGCTCTCTTCCTAAATGTATAGGGTACATCAGCCACTCTAGCTCCAGGACTTTTCGCCAGTATCTCTAACAGTATCTTATAGCCTCGAGGCCTTAGATGCTCTACCCTGACTATGCTCTTTCTGACTAGGAAGAAGCCCGACATGGGATCGCTGGTCTTCCTAGCCTCCCTCACAAGGATCTTTGATACAATACTTGATATCCTGCTAATGGCTAGCCTAGCCTTGCTCCATCCCTCCACTCCCCCGCCCCTAGCATACCTGGAGGCGACAACTATGTCATAACCCTCTTTTGCCTTTCCAAGTATCTTAGGGACCACCTCTGGAGGATGCTGTAAGTCTGCATCCATAACTATTACTAGATCCGACCTGGCCTCCTGTATCCCTTTGATAACCGCTGTTGCCAGGCCCCTCTCCCCTAGTCTCCTGACTAGCCTTATCCTGGGGTCACCCTTAGATTCCTCCTCCACGATCCTCCAAGTCCCATCAGGACTGTCATCATCTACTACTATCACCTCGTAGCATTTAGTGTATTCCTCAAGCTCCTCCCTAACCTTATCCAGGAAGGTGCCTATAACCTGGGCCTCATTGTATGTCGGAACAACTATGCTTATCTCTGGCTTGCTACACTCCTCCATTTGCCGCGTCCTCAATACTCGTATAACTGAGGCCTGACCTGATCTGGCAGGTCTACCTCGTCTAGGACCTTGAACGTGAACGGGGGTTCCCTCACCTTAGGCCCTACTACTAGATACTTGTCGGGGTCGTCGTCACCTCTGCTCTTGAACACTCTAACCTTTACATACCAGCCATCCCGCCTCCTAACGTATACATACTTCCCGTGCTTACCCCCCACCTTCCACCACCATCCACGCCTCTCTCCGCCTTAGGATTATAAAATGGTAGGGTTATGAAGAGTACTAGCATAACCTATAGACTCCCAGGTGGTGTGGACCTATGGCTATGGAGGCTCTATCCAGGTTACTACGACTCGTAGGCAGGCATGGATCCAAGTACCTGGAGGAGGGTCTTAGAGAGGCCGTGGAGATGGGTGGAGACGTCTCCAGGATCTATCATAGAGTTGGCATGTTATACAGGGACTACTATGGTGATGTTAGTCCTCCCTCAGGCGATAGAGGCTATTATAAAGAGTATCCCTCTGCTCCTCTAACAAGGCTACCTGACCCCTTGGAGGAGACAGGTGTTGACGTACTTCAGGCCATAAGGTCTAGGAGGAGTCGGAGGAGGTACTCGAGGGAGCCCTTGAGCCTGGAGGAGGTTTCAACAGTGTTATACCATGCGGTCGGGATCACGGGTAGGGCACTATGGGGTGGCCCTAAGAGGGCGTACCCGAGTAGTGGTGCTTTACAGCCAGTCGAGGTCTATGCGTCGGTGCACAGGATATCTGGCCTGGAACCCGGGTTATACCATTACAATCCTCGGCTACACGGCCTCGAACTGTTGAGGCGTGGAGATTACTCTAGGGTATTGGCCAGTATAGCCTTGGACCAAGATCACGTCTCTAGCGCCCCTCTAGTCCTTATCCTTACCGCCGTATACTCTAGGACCTTGCAGAAGTACGGGCAGAGAAGTTACAGGTATGTACACTGGGATACAGGGTTTGCTGGAGAGAATATTTACCTAGCATGCGAGGGCCTTGGCCTCGCCACCGTGGCGGTTGGGGCCTTCTACGACGAGGAGATTTGCCAGCTACTCAACATAGACTGTAGGCTGGAGATACCCATGCTACTCTTCCCCGTGGGCAGACGCGGGTAAAACGTTTTAACTCAGGGGGGTCCGGGGGGTCTCGGTGGATAAAGGTGGTTGATAAGCGGATTATAATCGCGGGCTCCATACTCCTACTTATCATTGCTGGCGCTTTCCTACTCTACGGCAGCCCCGGTGGCGGGGAGAAGGTGCTGAAGGTCCTCAACTATAGCGAGTACATAGACCCAGAGGTTCTTAGGATGTTCGAGGAGGAGACAGGGATCAAGGTTATCTATGACGAGTACGAGGCCGCGGAGGAGGCATGGCCCAAGCTAAAGGCCGGGGGCGCTGGCTACGACCTTATTATAATAGCCCACACACACGTCAGGCTGGCTATAGAGCAGGGTGTAGTGCAGCCCTTGGATAAGGATAAGATACCGAACCTGGCCAATCTGGACCCTATAGTCGCGAGCCACCCAGCAGACCCAGAGCAGAGGTATGCCATCCCGTACATGTGGGGCACGACTGGCATAGCCTATGTGGAGGGGTGTGTTGAGGATCCACCTAAGACCTGGGCCCAGTTCCTGTCGCCCGAGTACCTATCCCAGTACGACGGCAGGGTCTCACTACTATCCGAGTTCACCGACGTGGTCGAGGCAGCTATGATAGCATTGGGGATAGACCCCACGGATAAGGATAACTGGAACGAGGATACTGCCAAGAGGGTTGAGGACCTTCTACTCAGCATCAAGCCGTATCTAACAGGATTCTATGGAGCCAGCCAGTATATGCCAGCCCTTGTAAACGAGGAGGTATGCCTAGCCCAGGCATGGAATGGAGACGTGCTTGTAGCGCAGGAGGACAATGAGAATATACAGTATGTCAACCCGGAGGACGGCACCATATACTGGGTTGACTTTATGGTTATACCCAGGGACGCGGAGAACGTGGAGGCAGCCCACATGTTCATAAACTTCCTGCTGAGGCCAGACATAGCCGCCAGAAACGTCAAGGCTGTATGGTACGCGGCCTCAATAAAGAAGGGCCTACTAGAGGACTATGCCAGGGAGAATGGCGACCAAGAACTCATGGAGATACTAGGAGACCCAGCCGTATATCCCCCCGCAGGAATCAACCTAGTTCCAAGCCCTGTACTTGACAAGGAGATGAGCAGGATTGTAGAGCAGATCAGGCTCCACGTCCTCCAGCCAACAGGCTAGCCGGGGCTCAACGGGAATGCCCCTCGGGGGGATGAGCCGTGAGGGGCGTCACAGTCAGGCTGGAGGACGTTGCAAAGCACTACAGCACCACTAGGGCGGTAGATGGATTAACGCTAACCATACCCTCAGGAACCATAACAACCCTGCTCGGCCCCAGCGGGTGCGGTAAGACAACTACCCTCAAACTAATAGCAGGGCTGGAGGAGCCTACCAGGGGTAAGATACTCTTCAACGACAAGGATGTCACCAAGCTCCCCCCGGAGAAGAGGAATATAGGCATGGTATTCCAAGACCTAGCCCTCTTCCCACACATGACAGTGTTTGACAACGTAGCTTTCGGGCTAAGGGTCAGGAGAGTCCCTGAGACCGAGATCAAGAGTAGAGTCAAGAATATGTTAGAGCTGGTAAACCTAGACCCAGACCTATACTCCTCCAGGAAGCCTAGCCAGCTGAGCGGGGGCCAGCAGCAGAGGGTAGCCCTAGCCCGGGCCCTCGTTATAGAGCCAGATATACTACTCCTTGACGAGCCATTCGCACATCTAGACTTCAAGATCAAGCAGAGACTCCTGCTCGAGCTGAGGAGGATCCAGAGGAGGCTCCAGATAACAACAGTATATGTGACGCACGATCAGAACGAGGCCATGGCGATCAGCGACAAGGTTGTGATCATGAATAATGGCAGAGTTATCCAGGAAGGCCCTCCAGACCAAGTATACGAGAACCCCGCCAACACATTCGTAGCCACCTTCTACGGCGACTCTAACCTAATAGAGGGTTCCGCGCTGGGGATAAACGGGCTAGTTGCTATAAGGCCAGAGAAAATCATGTTGAATCCCGAAGGCCGAGCCGATATAGTATATGATGGAATAGTTGAAGACGTAATCTTCCAAGGCCCTGTACTGAGGCTGGAAGTCAGGGTAAACGGGTTCACCCTAAAACTAATCCATACTCGAACCAATGGATCAATGCCAAGGCCAGGCGACAGAGTTAGAGTAGGATGGAGGCTATCAGACATGAAGGTGCTACGGGAATGAGCAAACTACACCTAGCGGCACTACCACTGATCCTATTCCTACTAGCCTTCTTCTACGTGCCTCTAGCGGTCCTCGCATACTATAGCATAGTTGAGGAAGATGGCAGTTATGGACTAAGCAACTACCTAGAACTATTACAAGACCCCGCATACCTCAGAGTGATCCTATATAGCATAGTCATAGCAGGCCAGACCACGATAGCCACCTTGCTCCTATCTCTTCCAGCCGCCTACTATATAGCCGTCCACTCGAGAGGCCTCGAAAAAGCCGCACTCCTAGTGGCAATGATTACTCCTTTCTGGATCGACTTTCTACTTAGAGCCCTAGCTATCAAGAACCTAATGTACCTACTTGACATTAGAGAGGGTTATACCTCCATGATGGCCGGGATGATCTATGACTACCTACCATACATGTTTCTCCCAGTATACGCCTCACTCGCAGGGATACGGGGAAGCCTACTACAAGCTGCAAGGATACTAGGGGCAACCCCTATACATGTAGCCACCAAGATCATACTACCACTGGCACTCCCAGGAATAGTTGCAGGTAGCATACTGGTATTCCTAATGAGTATGACAGAGTACGTGATACCAGCACTACTTGGAGGTACCCAGGGCTTCACTGTAGGCACCCTAATATACTACCTATTCCTATCCGGAGACAAGTGGGGACAGGGCTCTGCCCTAACCCTCATCATAACCTTATCACTCCTAATAGCAACAATCATAATATCAAGGAGGAGGACAACATCATGAACACAAGGAACATCCTAAAGACTTATACATATACACTAGCAATAATAATATACATACCAATAATAATAATGATTATATACAGTTTTAACAATAGCAATTACATAGGAGAATGGAAAGGATTTACACTAAGATGGTACAAGATAATACTAAACGACCCAAAAATTCTGGAAACACTAACAAACAGCCTAATAATAGCAATAGCAAGCTCAATAACATCAATAGCACTAGCAATACCACCAACAATACTAACAACAAGACTAAGAAACATAACAACACCGCTAACATACCCACCAATAATAATACCAGAAATAGCAGAAGCAGTAGCCCTAATGCTACTATTCATAACAATAAACTTCCCACTAGGAGCAATAAGCGTCTACATAGGACACATAGCATTCAACATAGCATACGCATACATAACACTACTACCGCAAGCAGGCAAAGGAGAAAAACTAGCACAAGCAGCAAAAACCCTAGGAGCAGACACAACCACAACACTCACAAAAATACTCATACCAATAACACTACCAGGCATACTAGCAGCAACAACACTAACCTTCATGCTAAGCTTCACAGACTTCATAAAAACACTATTCACAGCAGGACCAGGATTCCAAACACTACCCCTACTTATATGGAACCGCGCACGGAGACCGGGACTAACAGAATACACAAGCCAAAACGCACTCAACGCAATAGCATCACTACTAATCATAACAAGCATAACAATAGCAGCAACCTACACAATACACGCACTCAAACAACAGAAACAACAACGATAACCCACCACAGAAGCCAGCCACCCCAAAACAGCTCCGGAGCAACACACCCCACCAAACCCCCCGGGCCCGGTGGAAGGGCTGTTGCTGTGTGGTGGTGTTTTGGGGTGGCTCGCGTGTGCATGGCCATGCCCTGGCCATTCAAAGGGCCAGGCGTATAAACCAAGCATACAAAACAAACACATCCTCCAACCACACCCCTATAGCCTAGGGCCCTACCCTTAGTGCCTGCCAGGCCACCATAGGGGTAATGAGGGAGGGCGGAGCCCTTGTGGGCTTCCGTCCCCTATCCCTATGGTGGCCTGGCGGCCCTCTTTTGGGGGCCGCATGGCTTAGGGG
>WAKG01000148.1 GCA_015523445.1 Desulfurococcales archaeon
CCACAGCCCCCAGCCTGGGGGCTCGGATCCCGGATTCCACCCCACGCCCCAGCCGGCCCCTTGGGTGTGTAGTGCTTGGTGAGGGTAATTACCCTCGCCTCCGGGGCCTAGCTAGGAATAGGGCGAGCTCTAGGATGAACCTCCTCTCAGACTCCCTATCAACGTGGAGGGAGACATCTATGCCCGAGTCTATTAGGGTGGCTGCATAGTCTAGCACACTTCTTGCCCGGGGTGGTGACGAGACTATTAGGATCCTAGACTTTGGGAGGCCCATCTCTGTTAGGCTTCTCTTCGCCATCAGCTCGGTGTCGCCCTGGAAGAGGGTATCTGCCCTACACCTGTCCCCAACATCCCCACTACTCACCTCGTCAACCCAGTTCACTATGGGGTTCTCGACTGCCACACTCCTAATAATTCCCGGGGCCTCCATCGAGGCTAGTATGGCAAGGTAGCCTCCATACCCCCTGCCAACTAGGTGGATAGCCTCCCCTAGCCCCTGACTCCTAGCCCACTGCGCCGCCTCTACCACATCCTCCAGGTCCCCCCCTCCAGGGTCGCCGAGCACCATGTCGGCGTAGTGCCTACCCTCTCCGCTGCTACCCCGGTAGTTTGGGGCTACTACGCTATAGCCTAGGAGTAATAGAGTAGCTATTACCGGGTCCCACTCATCCCTAACCCTACCCCAGGGGCCCTCATGGATATAGATAACTACGCCCCCAGGCCTGGAGGCCCCCCGGGGCTCCGCTACTAGCAGGGGCACCCTCACCTGGTTCCTAGCCTCTATGCGGGTCTCCCTAATGCTGGCCTCCACGACCGGCCTAGCCTTCTCCATTCCCCGGGGGGTTCTGACTCTAGCCTTACCGCCGGGGCTCTCTATAATTGCTATCCTGCTCGGTGTCGTTATACTGCTATACTCGACGGCCAGCCCTCCGGGTATAGGGGCCGCTCTTCTAGGGTTACCCCTAAGCTTCACGTTAACCCTCCTACCACCGAGGTATAGCCCGGTATCGTTGCCCCTGGCTATTGTCCAGAGCGATCTACCTAGCCAGCCGTGGTCTAGGACCTCGCTTGTCCTCGAAGCCTCCTTGCCGGGGGCTATCTTCTCCCTGAAGCCAATCTCGATATTGTACAGGTACACTTCATCCACTATATTGGAGATGAGGACTGAGACATCGTCATCCCTAGACCTAACCTGTTTAACCCTGCCACCCCCAGGCGGCTTGGCCAGGTGAAGCCTCCCATCGACAGGATCCAGTATGCCGAGGTGGCCGCTCGCCTCATCCACTCCAATGATCAACCCCTTATGAATAGTCTCAACCCTGAACGCCTCCTCAAGGCTTATGGAGGAGGTTACCACAGCCTCCCTAGGATTTATAATCCTAACCTCTACTCCCTGGGCTAGGGAAACGCTGGCTGCAGCCATACCTTGATCCACAGCGAGCCCTATCACCCTTCCCCCGGGCTTGAAGCCCATAACAGGCTGGGCCTCCGAGCCATCGTGGACCTCGAGGATCGAGCCGCCGGGCCTGTAAATCGAGTAGATAACCCATTCACTGGACCCGGCTGCAGCCTCGATAGGCCCCTCGCTGAGGCGTATATCCTCCCCGCGCCCGACCTTGTACAGGTGGAGGCTCCCTGTTGTGACGCCTATCCGGGTGTAGATGAAGCCCCCGGGGCCGGGGCCCCATAGCCTATAAGTAGTCTCCCCTAGTATCCTTGAGGCCTCTGCGGCCATCCGGGGGTCCATGGATCTACCCTCTGAGCGCCTCCCTAAGCTTCTCCTCGACTATCTGTGCTACTATCCTGCCCTCTATCCTGCCTCTGAGCCTGGCCATGGCCCGACCCATTATTAGGCCTCGCGCCCTCTCGCCCCTCTCCACCACCTTATCCATATTCTCCCTGATAATCTCCTCCACGATCCTCTCGGCCTCCTCCCTAGTCACCCTACCTAGGCCAAGCTCCTCAGCTATAATCCTAGCAGTCTTACCGGGATTCTCGGCCGCCCTCTTCAGTATCTCCTCCGCCGCCTCCTTGGCAACCTCGCCTTTGGCTATCATGCCGACAAGCTCCTCTAATACGCTGTCGGGTATCGCCTCTATATCAACTCCTTCCCCGCGGAGGCCCCTCAGGGTTACCGTGAAGAGGGATGCTATGACACGGGCAGGCAGCTCTCTGTGGTGCCTCTCTATGAGCCTCTCGATTAGGTCCAGCCTCACATCACCTATAACCTGCTCTGCCAGCTCCCTAGAGAGCCCGTAATCCTCGATAAGCCTCTTCATCTTAGCCTCAACAGGCTCCGGCTTGATCTCCTCTGCCATCCTCAGCAGGCTCTCATCGATCTCTAGGGGCGGTATATCGGTCTCAGGGTACATCCTGGCACTGCCAGGCCTGGGCCTAAGGAACCTGGTTGTCCCATCGGGGTTGGCCGCCCTCGTCTCCTCAGGCACCCCCTCGAGCGCCCTAGCTGCCCTCTCCCTCACAACCTCTAGGGCCCTCCGAGCCTTCTCCTCCTCGTCTGCTACAAGCACGAAAGCGTCCCTCCCGGGGTCGGCTCCGAGGGCCTTATAGACGGCCTCGACCTCATCGCCAGTTATCCCATACTTGGGTAACTCGTCGCTGTGGAATAAGCCCCCCACCCCAGCCCAGAACCTTGCGTAGTCTGCAAGCTCTGTGCCAAATCTCCTCCCCGGCATCAACTCCCTGCCTAGGAGGCCCTTGAATAGGGGTAGCTTTAGGGCTAGAACCTTACCACCCCTGCCCAGGCTCCTCCTTATAACCTTGCTCCTAGTCCCCTTGAATATGCCTGTCACATCCACTGGCTGGGACGAAAATACCTTCTCCCCGGTAACCCCCCGGGCCTTGAGTTCATCCCTTATCTCCAGTAGCCTGACCTGCCTGAGGACCTCGTAGTGGACGGCCTTAGGTATCAGGTCGAGCCTCTGGACCCCCTTGATCTCCGTCTTAGCCCCTCCCCTTATACTCACGTTGAGGTCCTGCCTAATCGTGCCGAGCCCCCTCCTAACCCTGCCTGTTAGGCGGAGGAGCCTGCCTATGGCCAGGGCGACCTCCCTAGCCTCCTCAGGAGTCTCTATAACGGGGCCAGTAGCAATCTCTATTAGGGGTATGCCGAGCCTGTCCAGCCTATACCTAACCCTCCTACCCTCCTCATCCATCTTCCTCGAGGCATCCTCCTCCACAACTATCGTCTCGATGGGAACCCTCTTACCAGCCGCCTCCACCTCGCCACCCAGCGCCACTATGGCCGTCCTCTGGAACCCGCTCGTGTTGCTCCCATCGATCACAACCTTCCTCATAACATAGACCTCGCCAGGTATCCAGGAGCCGGCGGCGAGGGCTATCGCTAGGGCAATAGCAACGGCATCCCTATTGATCGGGTGCGGCGGCTCCTCGTCAGCCTCCACCAGGCAGCTATGCATGGTCGGGGCCTCGTAAAGGTAGCTCCTCCCCCTCCTCCACTCGAATAGCGCTGCGACATCAACGTCGCCGAGCTCGCTCCTAGTAGGCCTAAGCCTCCTCTCGAACTCGTCATGCTCCTCCTCCCCTAGGTCGGCTGGGCAGGCGCAGAAGAGCTTCTCTCTGGTGGCTAGCTGCTGGTGGATCTCGAGGCCAACCTTGAGCCCGAGGGCTCTGTAGTCCAGCTCAGGCACTGTGCCTCCACCTCGGGTACAGCCTGAGGTTGTGCCTCCAGCTGATCTCTCCTGCCAGGTTGGTGGTCATCAGCCTCCTAACCTCCCCCAAGTCCCTGGTGCGGGCTAGGACCCATGACAGCTTGGCGTATGCGGTCTCCGGGAGCATATCCTCCACCGGTATAGCCCCTGCCTCTAGTAGTCGCCTCCCATTACTATACACGTTTAGGTTCACCCTACCGAAGAGGGTTTGGCTAGCCACAACCACTGGCACCCCCATCTCGGTCGCCCTTCTCACCGCTCCTATAGCGTCACTGGCAATGTGCCCGAACCCCGTGCCCTCAACCACTATGCCATGGAACCCCCTGTCCAGGAGCAGGTCTATGATCTCTCCAGTAGCACCGGGGAAGTGCTTTATCAGCGCCACCCTCTCATCAAACCCATTCTCTAGCTCCAACCCACCACCCCGGGGCCGGTGGCTGGGATCCACGATCTCGATCCTCCCATCTTGAGGGTACACCTTGGCTAGGGGGAGGGCGTTTATGCTCTGGAAGGCATCCCTCCTACTGGTATGCATCTTCCTCACCCTCACCCCCCTATGGGCTAGGGCATAGCTATCCCCAGTCTCCCCATGCATGACGACTGTAACCTCCGCGAAGGGGGCCTTAGAGGCGACCAGTACCGCTGCTGTTAGGTTAAACGCAGCATCGCTGCTAGGCCTATCACTGCTCCTCTGAGCCCCGGTGAGGGCTATAGGCCCTGGTAGGCCCTTGTGGAAGGCGAAGCTGAGGGCTGCGGCTGTGTAGCCCATGGTGTCGGTGCCGTGGGCTATAACCACCCCGTCATACCCTGACTCGAGCTTCCTAGCAGCCTCCTCGGCTATCCTGGCCCACATGCCCGGCTTCATATCCTCACTTAGGATCGAGTATAGCTCCTCCACGTCTATCCTAGCATACTGGAAGGCCTCAGGGACGCTGAGGACTAGTTCCTCCTGGCTGAGGCTGGGCTTGACTGCTCCAGTCTCATAATCCACCCTGCTCGCTATCGTCCCCCCGGTTCCGATCAATGCTACCCTCCTATCCTCGGCGACGCTAACCTCCTCAACCAGGGGCACAGGGGCGCCGGGGCTCTCCTGGGCCACTCTCTCCAGCCTCTCCACATTGCTGATCTCGCCTATTCTAACCCCAACATTGTAGCCGTTCCTGAGTTTTAACACTAGTACGCGTCTAGTGCTGGGGCTATACCGGGGCATTACAACTCCCTCCAGCACTAGGCCCGAGGCGAGGTGGAGCCTGACCCTATCACCTACATCGAGCCCGTGGCTCCTTAGGAAGCGTGAAACCTCCTCGGGGTAGCCGCCTATCCCCACACGTGCCACCATGGCGTTACTATCTTGTGGGGGCTATTAGGCTATGCTTGGCCCCTCTCCCTTGCCCCCACCTCTATCAGCCTTCTCCTAAGGTCTATGGGGACTGGTATGGGCTTTATGGTTTCAGGGTCTACCGCGACGGTTACGAGGCTGCAGGTTGCAGCCTTGTATCCCCGGGTCTCGTTGACAACCTCTAGCCTGTATGTTATGCTCTTCTCCCCTATGAGTATATCCACTATATCAACCCTGAACTCGTCGTGGACGTGGAGGGGCCTGTGGAAGTCGCACTCAGCCCTAACCCGGGGCATCATAACCCCGGCCCTAGGGTTCCACTTCCACCCTAGCTTCTCGTTGAAGAGGCTCTCCTCCGCCATCTCGCAGAACCTGAATATGCTGGAGAAGTGGGCTATCCTAGCGGCGTCTGTGTCGCTCCAATATACTCTAGACTTGAAGCTGTGGATCGCCATTTCGGAGCCACCACAACCCGATATATCGGCAGGAGTTATATATTTCTTGGGGCCTCGGGCAAATGCCTTCCAATCACCTATTCATAGTCGGGAGTACACCTCACCGGCCCCCTAAGATGGTATAGGGCTAGGCCTATTTACTATCGACCCCATACATTATATACACCGCGGCCAACACCATGCTAGCCCCAAGAAGTAATGGCCATAACCTACCGACTAGAGTGGGCTCCATAATGGTGGGTTCTAGGACTATAAACCCCATATTTGTACCTACCACATCCCTAGCCAATAGCTTGCTAACAACATCTGAAACAAGCCTGCTGATTAGAGCCCATGTAAGTGACGCTGATAAGACGAGATTGTAGGAGGCCCCTACCAGGAGCCGCCTCCCAAGCTCCGGCCTAAAGGGTATAAGGAGTAGCGTAATGGCGACCTGGATAGGGGCGACCAGGATGGCAAGTACTAGTGGCCTGGGCCTTTCTAGTGGATCGACCTTAACATCTATACCCAATACATTAACCCTATAGCTGGCCAGCCCAACCCTGCCCGTTGTTGTACCCTCAAACACGTAGAGGGGGGATATAACGACGGCTAGAATTATTAGTGAGGATGTCAGTGGTAGGAGGGGCATGATTTTACCCCGCATCCTTCAACACCAGTTCACCTGAAACACCCGCCTCCTCCACCGTATACAGGATCCACGCCCTGGCATACCTATACTCTTCACCTACACTGGCACTATAAGACTGAAAGGGTTTAACCACTACTTCGAAGTAGACGTTCTTAGGAGGCTCAATGACTGGCCACGTACTCGTATATAGAGTCAAATTGATCCCTACACGAAGGTGGAAGGGGAGATTGTTAACTATAGTCAAAACCCCCTCATCCAGGACAGCCTCGGGCTCCCTCCAGGTTATGTAGGCCGGGAGCCTAGAGGCTAGAAGCACCCCGTTACTCATCGTGAAGTTAACGTGAACCACGATCTCCCTACTCTGCCCGGTATACGCTGCGGCCAGAACCTCGACTGGTATTCCAGCCCTGAACAGTATCCAGTCACCTTGTATAGTATAATTAGTCCACGTGCACTCGGCTAAAGCTCCTATAGTTGACGCTACGCAGGAGTCTATAGACTCCAGCCTTGTATTATTCACTCTGAACATAGCTTCGATCATCGTCTCGTTAACGATCTTAGCATATTTAAGGCTGGCATCGGGCAGGGGCATATTAACTCCTCCTGGTGGCGCGGCGGAGGTGTAGGCTGCTACTGTTATGACGGTTATGAAGAGGGCTATTGCAGCAACTTCCGGAGACTTGATCCTAGAACCCTGGAGCCAGGCTACAGCCACGGTTAGGGTTATGGGCATCCATAGGGGTAGGGGTATCCTGGCTAGAACCCTATATTTAACGCTCTCGGCCGGGACCGGGGGATCCGAGGAGGGGTTATTATCGCCCTTAAACACTACCATGCCACCGTGTATGCTCTCGACCCTGTGGGCTATGCATCCACCCAGCTGTATACAGTATACTGCAACGTCGCCCGGCTCATAGTCTAGTATTAATGTGTTAGCTGAAACAAGGAGGTCTCCCGGCCTAAAGTTGGGGTACATGGAGTAGCCCATAACTATGTGTATGGCTATGGGTGAGTAGCCTGTGAGGCCCATTGTCATAAGTATAAGTAGGAAGATGATGAAGCTGGCGCCACCTCTGCTAATCTTCACCTGAACCCACCTCAATAGTTGTCAGGGAATAGACGGGGATTGAGGCCTCCTCTACGCTAGCTGTGACGGGGTTACCTTTCCACGTATACAGGGCTCCTGGGGGATCTATTGTTAGCGTAATATTATAGTAGACGCATGGGCCTAGGCTGCCCGGCAGAGTGCAATACCTCAACTCTAGCCACAGGGTATGATTACCTTGAACCTTAGAAGTGGATATATTGATCCTCCCAGACGTGTAGCCGGGAGGCGGCACGTCAAAGATCACCTCACTCGTACTACTACTAGTGACTATACTATTCTCCACCGTTATTGGTGTGGATGTGCTTGTCAGATTTGTTAATGTGATCTCCACGTTTAGCCCTCCAGGGCTGTCTAGGGATTTGAGTAGTAGGCTAGCATGGATCCTCTCGCTAGCATTAATTTTGAGAATAGGGCCGCTATACGTACTTTCACTAGTATTCACGTACAGGTTTACCCAGTCTATTAGCATCTCTACTGTAAATGATATCAGGGAGACTGTATAAAGGCCCACCACCGCATAATACCTTCCGCCAGGCTCGACTAATCCGGTCAGATTTACGGTTACAACAGTGTATCCTGTCTGAAGCAGCCCGCTAGTATAGTAGAGGGAGGAGTTTACAGGATCGTATAGTCCAACAATGTAGGAAGAGAGGCCGGGGATCCCCTGGGATAGCCTCACTCTAGCCTCCATAACTACTTGAGTTAAGCTGGCATTGGGCATCCTAACCTCCTGGACCACATACGCTGAGTCGCTAGACAGGGTGGGGAGAACGCCACCTATAGCAGCGACCCCGCCACTAGCCCCGGTATCGCCTGGGAGCCAGTAGCAGGTAAGGTTAGTTCCTGCGCTGCAGAGCCACCCGTCAGGGCTGCTATAGAAGTCTGGGTTGTACAGGATCTGCTGGCTATTGGAGGTGAATACAACCACCTCAGCACTGGTATTACTCGGGCTAAGCGAGGCTTGGACTGGAGGTAGCGAGGGGTCGCCCAGGACTAGGCTAGGGGGTGTGGTGGCTAGGGAGCCTTGCATGGCTAGGGATGCGAATGCGACTGCATAGCCTACAATTGAGAGGAGTGATAAAAGTGTAAAAAGGGTGGCGTGGAGGGCGGGGTTCCTAGGCATCTAGATGCCCGCCCCTGGCTATGGCGCTGCCTCTGTATTGGTTGTACTGTAGATCAGGTCTATAGCGAACTGGGTGTCTGTTAGTGCGGGTGCTGTGCCTGGGGAGTCTCCTGTGCCGTCAGCTATGGTGAAGGAGAAGTCTAGGGTGTATACCGTGTTGGCGGGTATCTGGATCCAGGTTGTCTCAGTGCCAGCAATGGTTAGGTCTAGAGTGGCTAGTACGGCTCCTCCAGCGTCCTTTAGGTATGCGAAGGCCTGTGTAACCTTGGCGTCGTTCAGTGGATCGGTTACCCTTAGCAGGATGAAGTATGCATTTACAGTATCGGTGTTGTTTACCTCTAGAATATCCTTGTAGTAGGTGATCTGGTATGTTGGGTGTAGTAGGACTGAGGCGCTTGTCTGGCTAGGTGATAGGCTAACTGTTATAGTATTTCCTCCGAGATCTGCCTGGCCAGCATTGGTGCCCGGCTGGAATATTATGGCTGGGGCTGTTGTTACGAGCTGGCCAGTTATCGGGTTGTATACGAAAACACTGGCTAGTACTATACCTGCAAACATCACTATTGTTATGGGCATCAACTTCTTGGCGTTTCTGCTAAGGCGGAGCCCGGACATATATACCCCCCGGCTGTCTGAATGGCAGGACCCTTATCTCACTTATAAGTGGGTACATCTACATGTACTATCACATCTATACTATATATGCTAAAAGGTTAATCATTAATAATTAATATGTTTTATTATATTATTATGGTGATATTGTTGTATGATTGCCTGTTTCATTGCAGAGGGAGCTGAGGCGGTCCATGCTCTCGCTGGATAGCCTCCTTAGCCTCTCCGATAGTCTCTCGCCCATGCCAGGCTTGAGGGCCGCCACAGCGGTGGCCAAGCTATTATCCTCGCCTACGTTGAAGTAGACTGCATCGCTACCTAGAAGTTTACGGAGGGTTCTAGTGCTCGAGGCTATTATGGGCTTAGCGTAGGCGGCGGCTTCCCAGATAACGGATAGTACTGTGTATTCCCAGGTTGTTAATGCTATGACGGCGGCTGAGTTAGTTACTAGCCAGTAGTACTGGGGCTCGGGTAGGAACCCTGTGAGGACGATACTGTTACCCCTCCTCGCCAGCTCCCTTACCCTACTGGCCTCCCTTCCCCTAGGCCTTCCAGTTACTACTAGCTTGTAGCCCCCGGGGAGCCCCCGGATGGCCTCCCCAGCTACGTACCCTATTGGCTCGTCTGGATCCCATGATGCTGGGAGCAGTATGAACCTGCCCGGATCTAGGCCTTCAACAGGCTCTAGGGGCTTGGGTGGTGGTAGGGGATCATATATTACCTCAACGAGCCCTGGCGCTATCCTCTCTAGCATACCTGCAGCGTCATCATTATGGGCAAGGACGTGGCTACACTTGGATAGGAGGCGTCTGAAGGGCCTATTGAGTACTATCTCCTTTATGCTCCTATAGTGGAACATGCCCGTGTGCACATCGCACAGTATCTTCCCTCTACCCCTTAGCGCGAGTAGGGTGCCAGGCAGTGCTGGCCCGGGGGGGAGCTGGAGTATTAGGCAGTCGTGGCGCGGGGCTAGTCTTAGTGTTGATAGAAGGGCTCTCAGGTACGGGGGCTTATCGTTTAGGTGGTACAGCTTCAGCCCGAGCCTCCATGCTATGTCCCTGCTTCTCCTGGCAAGGCGTGACCATGCAAGTACTGCTCCTCCAGGCAATAATGCTTCCCTGGAGCGTATGGTTATCCACGGGATTTTATCCTGCATGTAGCCCTCTTACCTGCCCGGGGCCTATGACGTGTACTCCCCAGCCAGACCCCCAGCTGGGGATATGGTGTTAGTTCCTTTAACTGAGGCCCTCCGCTAGCCTACCCTGCCTAGGAGCCCCTCTTCCACTAGTATCGTGTAGAGGCCCCTGCCGCCCTGTATCTTGGATCGTATCCGTGACTCGAGGTCTAGGACCCTCTGGGTTGCTTCTGCAGCCTCCTCTAGCCTCTCCCGGGGAACTACTATTACTCCATCCTGGTCCATAACGATCATATCGCCAGGCCTAACCTTGACTCCCCCCAGGTCTAGCTCTACGCCGAGCTCGCCTCCCTCACCGGGAATCCCGGCCATGGGAGTGGTGCCTAACGAGTATAGGGGGAAGCCTAGCTCCCTAATCTCCATAGTATCCCTCGTGTACCCGTATATAAGGGCAGCTTTCACCCTCCTCTCCATTGCAGTCCTGGTCATCAACTCCCCCCAGATAGCGCCCAGAGGCTCCTCGTCGAGCACTACTATGACAGAGCCCGGGGACGCTTCTTCCATGGCCCTGGCGACGGGTAGCCAGTTACCGCGGGTGGTCTTCACGGTGAAGGCTGGCCCGGCAACAGGCCTCCTTATGCTGACTGGCATAACTCCAGGAACTCCTGGAAGCCTGGAGAGGGCGTCTGACACGGGTGCTGTCCCCGCCTCCTCTAGGGCCTTGACTAGGTCCAATGTATCGGCACCTGTGGTGGGATTTGCGTGGGATAGTTTATTAGTCTTGCCTACACGCCTCCTCCGCCGCCTTTACCAGGAGGTAGAGTGCCTCTAGGTGCCCTACCTGGACCCCGTGCCTCCTTCCCCTAGCGATGATCTCACCCAGTATAGCATCGGCCTCAGTCCTTCTACAGGCCTCAAGGTCCTGGAGCATGCTAGACTTATTGCCATGTGTAGCCTCAGCCACTCTAAGGACTGTACCTAGAACATCATTAAGCTCTATACCCTCAGCCCTAGCAACCTTCTCAACCTCAGAGGCCACCTCACCCGCCAGCCTCCTAGCCCATACATTCTCGGTGATAAAGCCGTTCCTAACCCGGAGGAGCCCAGTTATAGGGTTGACAACACTATTCACCGCCGCCTTCAACCACAGCACGCTGGCTATGTCATGGGTGACCTTGGGGGAGAGGCCTGCATTTTCCATAGCGCTGAAGAGGCCTTGATGAGCCTCCTCATAGCCTGGCCTAGGAGACTCGAGGTATACGACCCCCCTGCCGCCGAGTAGCACTCTCCCAGGCTCTAGGAGTGTTGCGCCCCATGTAGTTGAGCCCCCATGAGCCCTATCACCGGCTATGCTCCGGAGCATCTCTAGGTTGCCTAAGCCGTTCTGCAGGGTTACTATCACTCCCCTGTTACTGGTGATCCTGGAGGCAAGCACCCCGGCTTTCCTGGTGTGGTATGACTTTACTAGTATTATGCTGGCATTGTAACAGCATTTGGCCTCGCTGGCGTGGAGCGAGCCGGGCCTAGCCCTTAGTTCGCCCTCAGGCGATATTATTGTGACTCCATTCTCCCTGACAGCCCTAACCTTGATATCGTCAACGTCAATGAGATCCACCGTGGCGCCGGCTAGGCTGAGAAGGCCTCCTATTAGGTGGCCCATGGCCCCCGCGCCTACTATAGCTATCCTAAACGTCAAGCCCGGGGCACCATGTAGTGGGTCTGGGTTGAGGTCAATATGTCCTCTCCCAAGGGTTGGCTTATTATCATGCTTATCCGAGTTTATGGATGGGGGAGCCTATGGGTATAAGGGTTGTGACCCGCCTCTTCGTGGTTAGGGACACTATAGTTATCGGGAGTAATGGTCTGGTGGAGATATTAGAGGCAGTAGATAGGCGTGGGAGCCTCCGGGGAGCTGCGGAGGAGCTGGGGATAAGCTATAGGAGGCTGTGGGCTAGGCTTGTGCGTGCAGAGCAGCTAGCTGGGGAGAGGCTTGTGGAGAGAGGGCGTGGCAGGGGAGGGGCGCGGCTGACTAGGTTGGGTAAGAGGATTGTGGAGGAGTATAGGAGGATGGAGGGGCTCCTCTTTGAGTGCGGGGCTAGGTAGGTGTATATATTCTCCTATTATGTCATACTATGGCATAATTGGTGCCCGCGGTGCCCATTGAGGCCGTAGATCTTGAGGTTAGGCTAGCCGGTAAGACAGTGGTAAGAAGGGCCAGAATCTCCGCGGGGCAGGGTGAGCTACATGTAATCCTAGGCCGTAACGGGGCCGGGAAGACAAGCCTACTCAAGGCAATAGCTGGCCTCGTAAGGCCGAGTAGGGGCAGGATTATAGTGGATGGGTTTGACGTGACTCGCGAGAAGCCTAGCAGGAGGAGGCTGGGCGTAGTGCTCCAGGGCGCGCCACTCCTCCCCGCCCCCACGGTTCTAGACCATATAATGCTGCCCCTCATAGCACGGGGTGTTGAAACTGGAGAGGCCAGGGCCAGGGCAGCCCAGGTCGCGTCACTGGTAGGTGTGGATCATCTGCTAGATAGAAGGCCGTGGAGGCTAAGCGGGGGTGAAAGGCAGAGGGTTGCAATAGCGACGGCACTAGCGATGGGAACTAGGAACCTTGTCTTGGACGAGCCCTTCTCGAGCCTGGACCCTGAGTATAGGCGGGGGCTCTACTCACTGATCTATAGGCTACGTGGCAGCGGCTACACCATACTAGTGGCTACCCACATATTGGATGACTTGGTCTATACATCTGATACTGTGTGGGTGATGGATGGGGGAAGGATTATAGCACACGGGGATCCAGGGGACATATTCTCGCCTTCCAGCCCCGTCCCCGGGATCCCAGGGCCTCCCCTAACTGCAACTATAGATTGCGGGGGGCTCAGTATATGTAGAGAGATGGGATTAGAGGGGCAGGCTAGCATACACTATACCATGCTTTTAGCTGTGAAGGCCAGCCATGGTCCTAGACTGCTAGGAATTGTTAAGTTCAATGGGGATAGGGTAGGTATCGTTGACGTGGATGGTATGATACTTTATGCATTAGCATCAGATGACGTTGTGCCTGGTGATCACGTCTCCCTTGTTCCTCGTAGCGGGGTGCTTGAGGGTTGAAGAGGGTTATAGCTGCACTTGCCGCTCTAGTCCTAGCCGTGGTCCTAGTCTCTGTACAGCCTTGGGGCGGAGCAGAGGCCAGGATCCTTGTATTCGCTGATAGGACCCTTCAGCCCCCTCTAGAGGAGCTGGCTAGAATGTATGTGGAGGAGAAGGCACTGGATGGGGTGGAGGTTAACGTTACCTTCATTTATGGCAGTAGTGGTTACGTGTTGTCACAGCTCGAGATCCAGGGGCGTGGAGATGTCTATGTGGCTGATGACCAGTACTTCGCCCTTATAGGTGTTGATAGGGGGCTCCTTTACCCTAGAAGCTTGGAGACTATTGGTTACCTTCGCCTAGTCCTTGTTGTTCAAGAGGGTAACCCGAAGGGGATCACTTCTATACAAGATGTCTTAGAGAGGGGAGACGTAACAATTGCCATAGGAAACCCTGAGCACGTCTCGGCGGGAGTACTAGCTAAGAGGGTCCTAGAGAAGGCGGGGCTCTGGGATAGTGTGGAGGAGCTTGTGGGGACTGGTAGGGTGGTGATGGTTAAGAGCGCCTCGGAGGCAGCATCATACGTAATGTTAGGCCTCGTGGATGCAGCTATAACATTCAACATATATGTAAACCTGAACCCGGATAAGCTGGATATAGTAGATGACCCGCTCCTAGCCGATTTCAAGGCTCCCGTAGTGGTCGCCCTCCCGCGGGGGGCAAGCGAGGCGGGTGTAGACTTCTACAGATACATTATAGGCAATGCAGAGGTCTTCTACAAGTACGGAGTAGAGCCCGGCAAAGGCTGAGGAGGCATGGATAGGCCTAGCCCCCTTGCCATAATAGTCACAGGGCTCGCCCTGCTTACGCTCATGATAGCCCTAGCCCCAGCCACTATAGCCAGTCCTAGGGCCATTATTGAGGTCCTGAGTGAGGATAGGTTTAGAAGGGCGCTGCTACTTTCTCTTGCAACATCCATGGCTTCCGCCTCGATAGCCGTGCTCCTCTCGATACCCGTAGCCTACTATGTGTCCCGGAGGAATAGCTCCCTGGCAAGGCTGGTCTCATCACTACACCTCCTCTTCCTAGGGCTCCCTCCAGTGGGGCTGGGGGTGAGTATACTCATACTACTCCGCCACCTTTCCCCCTTCAACCTAGTCGAGGATCGTGTTAACATACTCTTCACGCTTAAGGCTATAGTGGTGGCTCAGGC
The DNA here is from genome assembly GCA_015523445.1 of Desulfurococcales archaeon. Classification (GTDB taxonomy): domain Archaea; phylum Thermoproteota; class Thermoprotei_A; order Sulfolobales; family Acidilobaceae; genus S012-22. The sequence goes on from WAKG01000148.1 coordinate 14,398, forward strand.
AGCCGTGGTTGCCCCACTAGCCATATCACTCCTGACCAGCGTGTTCTCCTATATCCCCCGCACCCTGGATGAGCTGGCCAGCCTCTACGGCCTCCAGGGCACAGGGCTCTTGGCGAGGATTCTACTGCCAGTAGCCCTTCCGGGGATAGCGGGGGCCTGGATCCTCTCCCTCTTCCGAGCCATAGGCGAGTTTGGGGCTACACTGGTGCTAGCTGGAAATACGCCTGGCTACACGGAGACCCTACCCCTCGCGATCTACAATATGATCTCGGTGGCAGACATAGAGGCGGCTGGAGCCCTCCTCCTTGTAACGGTAGCCCTAGGGGTGGTGCTCCTACTCGTCTATACCCGCCTCCAGGCAGTGCTGTCTAGGAGGCTCGAGGCGCTAGGGTGGGAGTAGTTGCCCCGCCTACTGGGGCTCCCCAGGGGCGGAAGTTTTACTTCATTCCCCCCGGGAAGGGTCAGCGCTGGAACGCTCGGTCACAGCCCCCCTAAAACTACTTCTTCCCGGGCCTTGTGACCTCTTCCCTAACGGCCTCCATGGTCTTCATGGTCTTCCATAGGGTTGGGTGGATCCATAGGATCCATGCTGGGAGGTTCTTGAGGAAATCGTATGCCTCTTCCCAGCCCTCGAGGTCTAGCTTGGCCGCCAGCTCCTCTAGGGTCATCTCTGTGTGGACGTACCTCTGTAGGGTCTCGAGGACCTCCTCTGTGATCTCGATCTCCTTGGAGCCAGCCTTGACCCTGTAGATTCCCTCCCTAACCATATCCTAGTCCCTTGGCTACCTGCTGTGACTAGTGGGTTTTATAAGGGTTGCCTGGTGGGGCCGCCGGGATTTGAACCCGGGACCACCAGCGGTCTGGACGCCCCTGGCCGTGGGGATACGTTCCCCAGGCTGGCATCCTAGCCAGGCTAGACGACGGCCCCTCTACCCGGCCCCAATGGTGATTACTACTGTATACCGGGGATTTAAAGTTTTGCCTAGCCACTGTGGGGTTATGTTTTGATATGAATATGTGTTTTATATGGGTTGTTCGCTATAATTCGGTTGGATATCGTCTGGAACAGGGTATTATATCCGGTTAGTTATATATAAGGTATGGGTGGGTATTATACTATATGTCTTTTAAATGTATACTTAGGCGGTACTACTAGGCTCCCACCGTCCCACAGAGGTGGAACTAGTGGGTATAAGCAGCAACGGGGTTGGGATAATCGCCGCAGTCTGCAGCTGCGGCTTCAAGCTCTACTGGTATGCTATAGGTGAGAAGACTAATAAGACCAAGTTCATCGGGCCCCCCACGCCCCAGAAGATCTTGTACCAGTTCGACGTGGAGAAACAGGATAAGTGTCCCGTCTGCGGTAGGGTTTTGAAGAGGAGGCCTGTAGGAATATACTTCATGAGTAGGCGGGAGTTCGAGGAGAGGTACGTGGTGGGCAAGTACAGGATCTACAGCAGGAAGTCGCTGGTCGAAGAGCACATGCGCGAGTCGATAACCGCAGGTGTAGGAGTGAGCTCGACGGTGCTAGACGGCCAGAGACAGGAGGTCGTAAATACTACTTAAGGCAATCCCCACACCCTCAACACTACACTCTTTCTTATACCAAGCCAGCACCCTCCTAAGCCCGGGCTCCACGCTGAGCAGGCCAAGGTGGACCAGGGCTGAAGCCGCCTTAGCCAGGTTCCCACAACCAATAGAGGCAGAGTCGAAGTCAACCACCACTGCCCGGGGACTCGGGGTAGGCGTGTAGAATATGTTCCACCATGGTCTGTGGAGTTCGTGGTGGAGAACTCCGGCAAGGTCCAGCGTGGCTGCAGCCTCGAGTAGCCCCCTCACAGCCCATCCAGGCAAGGAGCGGGTATTGTCTAGGAGATCGGCTAAGCTAGGACCGGGAAGGTACTCCATAACAATGAAGTCGTGGGACCATGCATAGACCCGGGGGGCCACGCCTGCCCTGGAGGCTATGGAGAGGAGTCTAGCCTCCCCCGCCAGGCTAAACCGCCTCCCCTGGGGCCTTCTAGACTTGACCGCAGTGTAAACCCCCCGGTATACGGCTGCGAAGACCGTAGAGGAGTGGCCCTTACCCAGCGCTCCCACACCCCCGGGAAGGGCCACATGACCCCTGGTGCAAACCTGCTCAACACCCATACCAGCCAGCTCTTGAAGGCGGGAATAGCACCCCCGGGGGTCTGGGTAGCAAGCTAGGAGCGAGGCCTCCTGGGAGTATATGCTAGCCTTATCCATGCAGGGGTCGGGTCTGCTCCACGCTCCACCTCCCGCCCACACCATCCCTCACACCCTGCTCCCGGGCATGTAAAGCTCCTAGAAACCCTAGCCCCTCTCGGGAGGGGTGCTGAGGCTAGGACCTTGTACAGGGCCTCTAGGGCATACAAGATCCTCCTAGGCCTGAAGCCGAGTAAGAGGCTATCACTCAGCCATACGGATCCGCCTTCCCTAAGCCTCTTTTCTATGAACTTGGCAACCCTCTCCATGTCACTCCAGGCCTCGGGGCCCTGCATGGCCTCGACGCCGGGGAGGGTTAGTGACTCCATCAGCACATAGACAACAGCCCTGGAGCCACCGTCCCAGGAGAAGCCGTGGTGGAGCACTCTGAAGCCAGCCTCCCCTAGCTTGGTAGCCATGTAGCTTGAGAGCCTAGCCAGGCGGCCCTCCACGTCCTGTGGGGGCTGAGTATACATGGGGCCCTCTAGACATGCCGCCACAGCTGGTGCACTAAGACTTGGAGGCAGTGTGGGCTGGTGGGTGTGGAAGTACCACTCGCCGGGGGCCTCCAGGTAGGTCCTAGCGGCTAGTATGAAGGTTGCCAGGCTCCTTATGGTGACTGCTGCCGCCACATTTCTATCCGGATCCACGGGGTCTGGGATAACTAGTGGGGAGCTCCTATACCTCCTAGCCAGCCTCTCGGGATCCCCAGCCCCATGGGGATCAACTGTGACGGGAGGCCTCCACTGTGAGGCCTCCTCGAGCACGCCGTGGAACCCGTTGTACCCTATTGTTAGGACCTCGGCTAGGTAGCCGGAGAAGCCGCCTCTAGCGGTCTCGGCACCGTAGACCCCTATTCCCTTGAGGAAGGATTTGAATAGCCTAACCTCGTCGGCCAGCCAGGGGGTTATCCTCTCCTTGACCCACCTTGTGTGGAATGGGGTCCTCTCCACACCCCGGGCCCGGGCCGGGTCGCTTATGAGCTTGGCGGGTACAATATCGGCCTCCATCCCCATCACGGCTAGGGTGACGTATGGGTGCTGGCTGTACTTGGATATGACTGGGAGCCCGTGGAGGCATGTATGTAGTAGGTCTCCTGCTTTTTCCGCTATCCAGGAGTCGTCAACCCCCTCTAATAGGAGGAAGACGTCTATCTCCCACTTATCTGATAGGAGGGTTCCCTTTGCGAAGCTTCCAACAGCCTCGACCCTGCCCTTGACCCCAGCTATCTCGGGGCACTTGGCTAGCCTAGACTCGACTACGTTGTATAGGCGTGTGAGCATGCCCAGTTGGAATTGTGTTGGCCTTAGAGCCTCTAGTACCTTCTCCTCCACTCCTCCCCGCATCATGGAAGCCCCTATAGCGTCTTGACCTCGTAGAGGGTCTCATATATGGGGCCTGACCTGGTCAGCGTGCTCTTCTTGAGCCTTATCGATTCTACCTTCATCCAGCCGAAGTCGTAGTCGCTATACTGCTCTATTAGCCTGACTAGTGCGCGGAGGTTTCTGGTGCCCTTAACCCGGGCTATTGTAAGGTGGGGCTCGAAGCCCTTAGAGTCTGGCTTTACTCCGAGCCTTCGCAGCCCCTTCTCGATCCTGGACCACAGCGTTGTAAGCTCCTCGGCCCCCTCATCCACACCGACCCAGACGACCCTCGGCCTATAGGGGCCTGGGAAGGCGTCTAGCCCCTTGAAGTGTATCCTGAACTTCCAGACATCTAGGGGTTTAAGGACCGTCTCTACGATCTCGTCAACAAGCCCCCTATCGACCTCTCCTATGAAGCGGAGGGTTATGTGATAGTTGTGGCTCTCCACGGGCTTCATAGGAACCCCAGTGGATACTATAAGGTCCTTAACCTTATCGAGCTCCCGCACTAGGAGAGGATCCTCGACGTCAATCGCGATGAATACGCGTAGGTGCAAACCAGTGCACCCCCAGCCCAGGCAACCGTGGAGGCTTCGCAGAGGGTAAAAACCTAGCTGAGGACCTTGGCTAGGGCGCTGAGGAGGGCATCGTTATCCCTGGGCGCTCCAACTGTCGCCCTCATCATTGTCTCCCTAATCGGGACTCTCTTCACATAGACCCCCATCTCCTCGAGGACCTTGTAGGGCCTCTCGAGCGGGGTGTCTACTAGGAGGAAGTTAGTCCTACTATTATATACCCTCAACCCCAGCCCCCTCATAGCCGCCTTTAACCTCTCCCTCTCCGCCTTCACCATGCCGACTAGGCCCCTTACATGCCCCGGATTACTGGCCAGCACCTTAACAGCCGCCAGGCCCGGGCGGGATACAGGGAATGGGGCTACAGCCCTCAGGGTTCTAGTAACGCTCTCCTCCGCTATTATGTAGCCTACCCGCATCCCTGCCAGGCTGAAGGCCTTGCTCAGGGTTCTCAGGGATATCAGGTTGGGGTGTGACTCCGTGTACCCTGCAATGCTATCCCCTTCAAAGTCGTAGTATGCCTCATCCACCACCACGGGGCCACGGGCCTCCTCAGCCAGTTCCACCAGCCTCCTAGCTGGGAGCAGCCTGGAGCCGGTGGGGTTGTTTGGTGAGTCTATAAATATGGCCCCCCCGATCCGGGCCTCCTTGAACAGCCTATCCTCATCTATACCCCACCACTCGCCCTCCACCATAGGTACTGTAGAGACTTTCATGCCGAGAGCCCTAGCAAGGTGGGGTGTCATGGAGTACGTGTAGGCCGGGACTATGATCCTCCCCCATCTACCCTTGAAGAGTGCTAGGAGGGTCAGGATCCCGTAGTCGCCTCCCCCTGTTAGAGCAACCATGCCAGGATCCACACCGCTATACTCAGCCAGTGCCCTTCGTGCCTCCAAGATTAGCCTGGCCTCCGGGTACCTGTTAACCCTCTCCAGCTCCCTAGCCATCTCCTCTAGGACTTCCCTGGGGGGCGGTATCGGGGACTCGTTGAGGTCCAGCCTAATGGCGTTCCGGGGGTAATCCCTGATCGGGTATTCGTCGAGCGGGTCCACTATCATCTTTAGCCCCACTGCTGGGACCGGCGGTAACATAAATGTTATAAAACCTGATCCCCCGGTCTCACGTCGTGAGGTGGATGAGATGGCGCATCACAGGCATCATAGCGGCTCGGCACCCTCCCCCGCGTACACTCCCTACTATGGGCCTGGCGGCGTGGATCCCGGGGGAGGGTTGTTATGGCGATGGAGATCAAGATAGCGGTGCCCAGCAAGGGGAGGCTACGGGACCCCACCCTTAGGCTACTCGCCTCCGCCGGTATGGAGCCCATGTATGGGCCTGACAGGAGCCTGATAGTGCCGACCAGCCAGGACGATGTAGGCCTGGTGTACATTAGGCCTGAGGACGTGCCAGCAATAGTCTACTCCGGGGCTGCCACCCTCGGGATCACGGGGCTAGACTATGTGGAGGAGTCTGGAGTAGCTGTTGAGCCCTGCCTGAGGCTGGGCTACGGGAGGGCACGCCTAGTCCTAGCGGTGACCGAGGAGTCCCCAGTATGGGGCCCTAGGGACCTAGAGGGGGCTAGGGTAGCGACTAAGTTCGTCTCCATAGCGAGGAGGTACTTCCAGGCGCACGGGGTTGATCCTATAATATTCAGGATAAGCGGCTCGGCAGAGGCCATACCCCGGCTGGGAGCAGCGGATGCGATCATAGATGTGCTCTCCACGGGGACAACAATGAGGCTCCACAGGCTCAGGCCCATTGACACGGTGATGGAGACTGAGGCGGTGCTGGTGGCAAGGTCCTGCAACGGTGATGAGGGTGTAGAGAGGGTCGTGGAGTCTATAAGAGGGGTGGTCAATGCCCGGGGGATGAGAATGGTTATGATGAACGTTCCGGGAAATAGGCTCAGGGAGGTCCTAGATGTTCTACCCAGCATGAGCGGCCCAGCCATAACTAGGCTGGAGAGCAGGGAGGAGATGTGGGAGGTAATCACAGCAGTCCCAGCCAGGATACTCTCCAAGGTGATATATGAGGCCAAGAAGAGGGGGGCCCGAGACATAGTTGTGCTCAGCCTGGAGAGGGTGATACCATGAGGCTAGTACCCTCCATAGACCTAGACGGCCCCAGGGCGGTGAAGAGGGTGAGGGGAAAGCCCGGCACAGGCCTAGACCTAGGAGACCCCCGACCCATACTCGAGCGGGTAGCCAGCCTAGGCTTCAGGAAGATCCACATCGTAGACCTCAGAGGCTCGGTAGAGGGGAGGCCCACAAGGTGGAGCCTAGACTTGGCGAAAGAGGCCAGTAGGCTAGGCCTAGAGGCTAGGCTAGGCGGCGGCATCAGAAGCCTAGTTCATGCAGAGGAGGCTGCTAGGGCAGGGGCAAGCGAAGTCGTACTGGGGACCCTCTGGGCCCTAAACCCCGTGGAGGCGGAAAGAATAGCATCAACCATCCCAGCCTGGGCAGCAGTAGAAGAGGGCCCTCTAGGGGAGGCAATGATTAGGGGGTGGACTCAGGCCTCTGGGATAAGCGTTGAGAATGCACTAGGCATCGTTGAGGAACTAGGCTTCCAGGGAGTACTCTACACATACATCCCCGCCGAGGGCACCCTAGCCGGGATACCCGTGGACAGGATCCGGGATATAAGGTCCTCAACCAGGCTACTCCTAGCCTATGCTGGGGGAGTCTCATCACCTGGCGACATCAAGGTCCTCGAAGGCCTAGGAGTAGATGAGGCGGTGGTTGGCATGGCCCTCTATACAGGAGCCATATCATGGGAGGTGGCTGCAGGGTATGCGTGAGGCTAGCATTACTAGGGAGACCCTCGAGACGAGGGTCAAGGTGTGGATAAGCCTCGACGGATCCGGGAAGGTAGGTGCATCCACCGGGATAGGGTTCCTAGACCACATGCTAGAGACAATGCTATACTATGCCAAGTTCGATGCTAGGGTTGAGGCTGAGGAGACCAGGAGCGTGGGGGGCCACCATGTTGCAGAGGACGTGGGCCTAGTGCTGGGGGATGCAATAAGAGAGGCCCTATACCAGGGAGCCTATGCTAGGTTCGGCTACGCTATAGTACCCATGGACGAGGCCCTAGCCCTAGCTGCTGTAGACATCTCGGGCCGCCCAGTCCCCGTGATCGAGAGGCTGGATGGATCGGTTGGAGGGGTCCCCTTGGAGGACCTAGCCCACATGGTTGAAGCCTTAGCGTGGAGGCTGAAGGCCTCCATACATCTAATGGCTCTACGTAGGGGGAACAGGCACCACACGATCGAGGCCATGTTCAAGGCCCTAGGAATGGCGCTGGGAGCAGCTACGAGACCCAGGGAGGGCACAGTTAGCCTGAAGGGGGTACTGGAGGGGTGACAATGATGGCGGCGGTCAGAATCATTCCATGCCTCGACGTGGATAAGGGGGTCGTGGTCAAGGGGATCAGGTTCCTCAACCTCAGGAGGAAGGGGGACCCGGTAGAGATGGCCAGCCGCTACGAGGAGCTGGGTGCCGACGAGCTGGTCTTCCTAGATATAACTGCGACGGTGGAGGACAGGAGCCCCCTCTACAGGCTGGTCAAGGACGTTGCATCTACTATAACCATACCCTTCACAGTGGGAGGCGGTGTAAGGAGTGTAGAGGATGTAGGGAGCCTACTCGACTCGGGCGCTGATAAGGTGTCTATAAACACCACAGCACTACGCAAGCCGGAGGTCGTGGAGAGGGCTGCATGGGAGTACGGTAGCCAGGCTATAGTGGTTGCTATAGATGCTAAGAGGACAGGAGGCTCCTGGGAGGTCTACGTTGCGGGGGGCAGGATACCCACCGGGGTAGATGCAATAGAGTGGGCTGTCAAGGCCCAAGAGCTGGGTGCAGGAGAGCTCCTGGTTACAAGCATAGACATGGATGGGACAAGGGAGGGCTACGACCTCCAACTACTAAGAACAATAACCAGCAGGGTCAGCGTGCCTGTCATAGCAAGCGGTGGTGCAGGCAGGCTGGAGCACTTCTACGAGGCCTATAAGGCCGGGGCCCACGCTCTCCTGGCTGCTGGCCTCTTCCACGACGGGATCCTAACCCCGGCCCAGGTGAAGAGTTATCTAGCCAAGAGGGGTGTGGAGGTGAGGCTAGAGTGAAGCTGGTGAGGCTCACTACCCGCGCGGGCCTTGGCAAGGTCCTCGGAGCGATTGGGAGGAGGTGGAGTCTAGGAGACTACATAGAGAGGGTCAGGCCTATAGTAGCCGAGGTGGAGGCCCGGGGCTACCCGGCCGTAATGGACTACTCCCTCAAGCTAGACGGTGTAGCTTATGAAGACCCCCTAGTCTCGAGGGACGAGGTGCACCTGTACGAGGAGCCCCTAGACTATGGGCTACTGGAGGCTATAGAGAGGGTAGTGGATAGGGTCAAGAGCTACCACAGAGCCACGATGCCAAGCACAAGCGGGGTCAAGGGGGCTAGGCTAACCTGGAGGCCTGTGGATAGGGTTGCTATATACGTGCCTGGGGGGAGGAACCCATATCCATCAACCGCCATAATGACGGTAGCCCCCGCTAGCGTGGCCGGGGTTAGGGGTATACACGTGCTCACACCACCCAGAAGGGGCAGGCTCAAGGCGGACCCAGCAGTGGTGGTTGCAGCATTTAAGTCGGGGGCCTCCGGGGTATATGCTGTAGGTGGCCCCCATGCTGTGGCTGGCGTGGCCTACGGGACCATCCCTCTGCCTAGGGTGGACCTAGTAGTGGGGCCTGGCGGCCCCTATGTGCAGGCTGCCAAAGCCCTAGTGCATGGAGTTGTCGGGATCGACATGATTGCTGGACCCACCGAGCTGTTTATAATAGCTAGCGGGGTGGAGCCGGGCAGGGTTGCTCTCGAGGCCCTAGCCCAGGCTGAGCACGGGCCCTCATCAACGGTAGTCATAGCCTCTCCCGACCAGGACCTGCTGGATAGAGTCGAGGCTAGCCTGGCCGGGATGGGATATGGAGGGTGGATGGCCCCCATATTCCTTGTTGAGACTAGCAGCATCGAGGAGGCGGCTGACCTGGCAAGCCTATATGCACCGGAGCACCTCCAGATCCTCGCTCCCGAGCCTGATAGGATTGCTGGGATGGTTAGGAGTGCTGGTGCCGTATCGCTTGGTGTCCCAACAGCCTACCTGGACTACGCAGCGGGGCCTAGCCACGTGCTCCCTACCAGCGGGGCGGCTAGGTGGAGAGGTGGCCTCAGCGTCTACGACTTCCTCAAGCCCGTCTCCATGGTGGATGCGGTTGATGAGGACCTTGTCAGCGCGGCCCGTGTACTGGCAGAGTATGAGGGGTTCAAGATGCACCTCAGGAGCTTGGGTGGTAGGTGATGGGGTTCAGGGTGTTGGATGAGGTATATAATATAATCCTGGACAGGCTTGAATCCAAGCCTCCAGGGAGCTATACGTGGAGAACCGCCTCCCGGGGCGTGGATCACGTGGCTAGGAAGGTCGGGGAGGAGGCGGTAGAGCTAGCGGTGGAGGCTGTTAAGGGCGATAGGGATAAGGTTGCGGAGGAGGCGGCTGACCTCCTCTACCACCTGCTCCTACTCCTAGCAGTAACAGGCGTGAGCCCGGGCAGGATTGAGGAGGTGCTTAGGGGGAGGATGAAGTGACTGTGGAGGCCGTGATCTACAAGTATGGGGTGGGCAATGTCTACAGCGTCAAGTCAGGCCTGGAGAAGGCGGGGGCTAGGGCTAGAGTCGTGGAGAGCCTCAGCAACATGCCCAGCATGGACCTCCTTGTACTCCCCGGCGTGGGGAGTATGCCAGCGGCGATGGCTAGGCTGGAGAAGGACCTGGAGAGGGTAATGAAGCATATAGATGCTGGGAGACCTGTGATGGGTATATGCCTAGGCCTCCAGCTAATGTATGAGGCCAGCACCGAGTTCGGAGTAACCAAGGGCCTAGGCCTCCTTGAGGGTGTCGTTGATAAGATGCCTGTGAAGCCCCTGCCACACATAGGCTGGAGCCTTGTTGAGAGGATCAGGAGATCAACGCTACTCCAGGGCCTTCCAGAGAGGTTCTACGCCTACTACGTCCACAGCTACGCCTCCATGGATACGGGAAGGCCCTGGGTTAGAGCCTTTACAAGGCTTGGAGGCATCGAGTTTACAGCAGTGGTTGAGAAGCCCCCCTTGTACGGGACCCAGTTTCACCCTGAGAGGAGTGGGGCCAACGGGCTCAGGGTGCTAAGGAACCTGGTGGAGATCGCGGGTGGAAGAGGTGGCTAGGCTCCAGCACGCCAAGGGGCCCCTGGACCTTATAGACTTCGAGAAGCAGGATGGCCTAGTGCCAGTGGTGGTCCAGGATGCCTCTACAGGCAGGATACTAATGCTAGGCTATGCTAATAGACAGGCTCTAGAGCTAACCCTAGAGACGGGATATGCACACTTCTACTCTAGGAGCAGGAGAAGGCTATGGATGAAGGGGGAGACCAGCGGGAACAGGGTTAAGGTCCTCAGGATAGAATATGACTGCGACTCCGACACGGTACTCTACCTAGCCGTTCCAGACGGCCCGGTATGCCACACAGGCAGGTACAGCTGCTTCCACAACGCCCTCCACGACACTACCTTGGGGGAGATGTGGAAGCTCGTGGTCGAGGCCTTCAGGCTGGCAAGGATTGTTGAGAGGCCGGGGGAGGCCGGGCTGGATAGGTACCTCTACATAGTGAACCCTCTAACGGATAACATACCCCCGCCAAGCCCCCTACTCC
>WAKG01000149.1 GCA_015523445.1 Desulfurococcales archaeon
GCTACAAAGCCGCTGAGGTGTGGCGCCGGGGGCGGGAGTCGAACCCGCGCGCCCCAGAGGGGCAACGGGTCTCCCCATGCGCGGCGGGGAAACCCGGCCTGCGCCCTCGAGCCCGCCGCCTTGGACCGCTCGGCCACCCCGGCGCTCCAGGCCAGACGTGGTTGCCTGGGCCGCTATTTTTATCTACCTGCAGGAGGGGTTTAAACCTATGGGGACCTCCTCCCCGCTGACTCCCGAGGCTCCTCGGGGCGGTGTGAGGCGGGGATCCGTCGGGCGTGCCTCCTTGCTATATCCTCCAGCTCCTCGACTCTAGGCATCTCGCCCATCCATATCTCAAGGTTGTAAGCGGCCTGGGTGGCGAGCATCTTGATCCCATCAATTATCTTGCACCCGGCACTCCTAGCCTCTCGTAGCAGGAGTGTTTCTGGGGGGTTGTAGACCATATCCATCACAGTGCATGGCTTGGGGGCCTCGTGGAGGAGGCCCTGTGGCAGGGGGCTCTTGCTGGCTCCGCTGGCTGGGCTGGCGTTTATTACTAGGCGTGCATTGGGAAGTAGCTTATAGTATACTTCTGGCGCCGCCCTGTATCCCTCCGCTCCTAGGCCTAGGGTCTTCCTAGTCCACTCTGCCAGCTTGACCGCTGTCACCCCGCTCCTACTGGTGTATACAATATTATCCACGAGGCCCCGGAGGGCGTAGGCGGCGGCCCTAGCAGCCCCTCCAGCCCCTATGATTAGGGCCATGCCTCCGGGCTCCGTTGTACTGCTTACCGGGTCCTTTACGCCTAGCCAGTCAGTGTTTGTACCCGCCAGGCCGCTGGAGTGCTTGTAGACCGTGTTGACCGCCTCTATTACGCGGGCGTGGGCCTCTATCCTGTCTAGGAGGCTCAGTATGACAGCCTTGTAGGGCATCGTCACGTTAAAGCCGAGGCAGCAGGGGTCCCTCCTGCAGGTCCCGATATAGTAGGGTAGCGATGCGGGGCTGCTAGGCCTCTCCACGGTGTAGACTAGCGGTATCCCCCTCCTCTTGGCCCACTCCATGTATATCGGGGGGCTCAGCGTGTACTCCAGGGGGTACCCCACTATGAATAGCCTCAGCTCGGGGCAATCCCTAGGATCCTCCAAGCCTCCAACACCTCCCACACCCTAGGCTGGCCCGGGGCGGCGGGGCTGTCTAGGGCGGCGTAGGTGAAGGGTGCCCCGGCTAGGGGGGCTAGTAGCCTAGACGCCATGCCCCTAGGCCCCATGCCTATCGCCACCACCCTGCCCGGCCACCGGGCGTTCAGGCCTATCAACCTCCAATTCTCCCCCGGATCCTCAACCATGGATGCAATCTTCGCTAAACCAGCCCCCTCCGCGAGCATCTCCCCCGCAGCGGCGTAGAGGAGCTCCGGCTGGGGGGTGAAGCTGTAGTGGGCCGACACTATCACCCTGCCAGGGGCCGAGGATATGGCCTCGCCGAGGAGGGGGAACCGGTACTCCACATCAATCATCCATGCACCCCACTCTAGGGCCCCCAATAGGACCTTAAGCTTATCGCCAGGGTCCCCAGTATATGCGCCCCCCTCCTCGCTGCTCCTCAGGGTAGCCACCACCCTGGCCCCAGTAGAGACGGCCTTCTCCACAATCCCCCTAGCATTCTCTAACCCCCCGGGTATGAGGTCTAGCCTCACCTCAACTATCCTGCACCCTGCCTTGGAGATGCGGGCCGCTATCCCGCCGGGCCTAGTCCTGGATACTGTGCAGCAGATCCTATCAAGCGGGTTCCGCCACACGCCTCAACACCTCCACAAGCCTCTCCATGGGCACCTCCTCTACCCTCACATCCCCAGCATCGTAGGCTATGGGAAGCCTGATCACATGGCCCCTCCTCTTCTTATCCCTCCACACGGCCCCCAACAGGGCCTCGCCGACGCCGCTAGGCACCCTAGTGGGCAGGCCTAGCCTGGAAAGTAGGTCCTCAACCCTCCTAGCCAATACGGGGTTTGCCCCCCGCAGCTCCACTCCTGCCCTGAGTTCTACAACCAGCCCTATAGAGACCGCATCTCCATGGGGCAGCTTGTACCCCGTCGCCTTCTCCAGCGCATGGGCCACGGTGTGGCCCAGGTTGAGGACCTCCCTCACCCCAGCCCTCTCCCTAGGGTCCCTAGCCACCACACCCAGCTTGACCTCGAGGCTGGAGGCTACCACCTCCTCGACATCCTCAGGCCTCCTCGAGGCCAGCCCTCCAGCTCTAGCCTCTAGGTCCTCCAGCATGCTCCACCCCTTTATGACCCCGTGCTTCACCACCTCTGAGAGGCCGCGGAGGTACTCTGCCCAGGGGAGCTGTAGGGCTATCCTCGTGTCCACCAACACCTGGGAGGGATGGTGGAATGAGCCCAGCATGTTCTTAGCCCCATAGTTCACCCCCGTCTTCCCACCTACCGACGCATCAACCATGCCCAGCATGGTTGTTGGGGCCACAGCCCACTCTATTCCCCTCATGTAGAGGCTTGCAGCCAGCCCAGCGGTGTCACTAACACTACCCCCTCCATAGGCTACAAGCACGCTCCACCTGTCAAGGCCCCCCTCAGCCATGGAGTCTATTATGTTGAGTACCGAGTCTAGGGTCTTCAGAGCCTCGCCCCCAGCCACGCCATGGAGCCTAGCCTCTAGGCCGGAGCTTGCTATGCCCCTGGCCAGCTCCTCCACGCCCCACCTCGGGGCTGAAGTATCGTAGACAATCATGGCACCCGTGTAGCGGCTCCAATCCCCCATGGATAGGGCTCCGGAGCCTACTATAACCCTGTAGGTATGGCCCTCTCTGGCTGTTGCCTCTAGTATCTTCACAGTAGACCAGCCTCTTTGAGCCCGCTGGCTAGGACCTTGAAGTCCTCCAGCGGTAGCTGCTGCTTGGCGTCGCTAAGCGCCTTGTCTGGGTCAGGGTGTATCTCGATCATTATACCGTCGGCCCCGGCGGCTAGGGAGCCGTAGGCTAGTGGGGGCACCAGGCTCCTCTCCCCGGCCGGGTGGCTAACATCAACGATCAGGGGGAGTCTCGATACCCGCTTGACTACGGGGACCACTGTGAGGTCTAGGCTGAACCTGGCGTACTCGTTGAGGCCCCTGGTTCCCCTCTCGATGAGGGCCACCCTCTCGTTCCCCTCGGCTAGTATATACTCGGCGGCGCATATCCACTCTCCTATCTTGGCGCCGAAGTGCCTCTTCAGGAGGACTGGCTTCCCGCTCCTCCCCAGCTCCCTGAGGAGGGGGGTGTTCTGCATGTTCCTGGCCCCGACCCAGAGGAAGTCGGCTAGCAAGGTAGCCTGCTCCACGTCCCTCGGGTCCATAACCTCGGTTGCCACCGGTATACCGGCCTCCTCCCCGGCCTGCTTCAGCCACTCTAGGGCCTTGAGGCCATGGCCCTGGAAGCTGTAGGGGTGGGTTCTAGGCTTCCATGCTCCACCCCTTAGTATCAGATTCCTTATACCCAGCTCGTCTCTGATCTCCTCTGCCAGGAATGATGCGATCCTCCTGATCATCTCGGGGTCCTCGACGCTGCAGGGCCCCGCTATGACTACGGGCTTGCCTCCGCCGATCACGACTCCCCGGCTCTCGACCACGAGCTTGGGCTCCCCCGTGGCGAGCTTACACTCCTTCAACGCCACCGCCCTCTAGGGCCCAGATCCTCCTAGGCCTAGGACTCATAGCCTAAGGGCGCCAAGTAATATTTTACCCCGCACACCCATCTATATAGTGGAGGTTGACTTGGATATGGCGACGCTCAGGACAGGGCTGGTTATAGCGGGCGCCTACGCGGATAAGGTGAGGAGAGTTCTCTTCGCCCAGCTCCGCGATATGGTGAAGTCGGGGGAGGTATCAAACACAGAGGTGGCCAGGGCGGCTGGCGATCTCAACAGGCTCCTATTCGACATCCTAGTTAACAGGCTATCCATAAACAAGGGTGATGTTGTCAGGATCACGGTGGACTACGAGGTCTCGGATGGACGTGTAGAGTGGAGGCTAGACACCCTCCAGGTCCAGGCGTGGAGGATGGTGCCTGAAGAGGAGGTCAATGAGGCCGTGAGATCTGCGATATCAATGGCGGAGGATATAATGACGGGGGCGATAGACTTCGATGCCAGAAGGCTGGGAGAGACGGATACAGGTGACGTTGTCTATGAGATCCTACACCAGGACAGAGTGGTGGGTGCAATGCTCGCCACCCCGATAGACGAGGGCGAGGCGCTGGTAAGGGGAGCGGTCACCGAGCCGACCCCCCTCGTGCTCAAGAGGACAAGGATCCAGTATACGGGCAGTCTCGACGAGTTTATAGCGTCAAGGATCACAGCGATCATGGAGGAGGCAGCAAACACTGAGAGAAGGGATGCGGAGAAGGTGGTCAGGGAGATAAGGGCCCTAATCATGGCGGCAGGTGAGGGGAGAGGCGGGGAGGAGCTATAGCCCCTGGACCCTCCGGAGGAGGCTGGAAAGCTCGGCCCTGCTCTCCATATCAACCAGGAAAGCCTTAGTATCATCCACGAGCCTGCGGGCCACATCGGCCTTATGCCTAACACCAGGCGCCAGAGCCTCGGGATAGTCGAGCCCCCTCAGCTCTAGGTAGATAGCCTCCATAGCCTCCACAAGCCTCCAGGCATCAGAGTAGTTACCACGCCTCACCAGCTCCAAGGCAAGCCTCCGCAGCTCCCCCACAAGGTCTCCCAACCCCTGGAGGTAGGGCACCGGGGGTACTCCCAGCTCCTCCGGCCCCGGGAGCCCCCTGCCCTCCAGCAGACTGAGGAGCAGCTTAGCCTCCACGTACTCGGAGACCGCGTTATTAACAATGCCAGAGTAGTATAGCTCAGGGTAGGGCTTGAGGATCGAGAGGAGCCGGATAGCCCTATCCTCAGCCTCCCTCAGGTTCCTCCTAGCAGCATCCATATCACCCTTATGCACACTGGTAACACTCCACCCACTATACCTGACAATATCCCGGCTGAGGCGTATAGCCTTCTCCCTAACCTGGTCCCTCTCCTCCAGATACCCGTCTATCTCCCTGATTATACTCCTAAGCTTACCCCTATCGAATCTGAATGCCTCCACCAAGACCACCCCGGGAAGGGCACGGGGTCCAGGAGGATAATATGGAGGGTATGGAGCGTGCTTAATGACCCTAGCATGCGACGCCTGGGACAGGGTGCCTACTGGGTGGCTAGGATCAGGGTCTCGGCCCCCAGCCATGTGCATGTGGGGAACTTTGACATCCACGGGGGCCTGGGGAGGCTTTATGGCACCATAGGGTTTACGCTCGAGGAGCCCCGAACAGTGATTGAGATCCACCCCGGAGGTGGGGTGGAGGGCGCTCCCGAGCCTTACTATAGGGAGTGGGCGCTAAGGGCAGTTAAGGTCCTAGAGGAGGCGGGATGCCAGGAAGTCGGGGTGTCGATCAAAAATGTTATACCCAGAAACGTGGGTCTAGGGGCTACGACGAGCCTGGTACCTGTCTCTTATACACATCTCCGAGCC
>WAKG01000150.1 GCA_015523445.1 Desulfurococcales archaeon
TACTATAGCCGCTTTCACGGATCCAGTAGCAGCCGCTACAGTCTCAGTCACAGTAGTGGTCTGAGTCACAGTCTCGGTTACAGTACCAGCTGCCTGTGTCTCGGTCGCAGTCACTGTCTGGGCCTCAGTCGGTCCAGCTGGCGCCTCCAGCTTCAGGGTCATCCACCCGCTGGTAACCTTAGACCCCGCCCTCTCATATTTAGAGCCGTCCCATAGAGCGAAGGCTATGCTAACCTCACTACCAGGGTCTAGGCTGGGAGTGAAGTTGCCCACCCCGCCTGTGGGACGTGCTAGCACCACCCTCCACTTCCCATCGCTATAGCTTGCTGAAGCCGTCCATACCTGCTCTTCTGGGGGTAGCTTGACTATAGGGCTTGTAGGTGTCTTTTGGAGGCCCCTAGCCTCCTGTTCCTGTTGCCCCTTCGTACCATAGCCGCTGCCTGCAACCAGGTTCTCCACTGTACCGTTAGATCTCCATAGCACAATGTTTACTGGATTATCGGGCATTCCCATACATACGTATGGCTGTTCCCCGGCCAGTACGGGGAACTGTACCGCTACGGCGTCGGGGAACTGGTCTAGCGACCCTACTGGGGGTACATCCTTGGTCTCATCACTCCACTCTATGTATATAGCGAAGTGTGTTCCATTGCTAACAGCGGCGTAGCTCACTTGCCTGGGCTGAGTGTCTAGCCTTTGGGGGTAGGTTAGTAGCTGGGCAACCAGTACCGCGTTCCCCTTATCAGCCTGTTGCCACAGCTCTGCTGTGGGGTCTAGCGGTATGGTGCCTTGCACATACTTGGCGGTGTAGGCATTGGTCTGGGCGGTGACGGGTACTATACCCATCACCGCTAGGGCTGAGGCCACGAATATGAGTAGGATACCAATAATGGCCGCTATCCTGGTTTCCCTCCTCACCATACCCACCCCCGAGAGCTATCTCCTACCTCTCTTCATGTGACTCATCCTACCTACCTTGACCTTCTGAGCTGTGGGTATGGTCCACCTCTCCCTACCTAGGGCTAGCCATTTGTACATCAGGTCTGCATCCTCCATGCTGAGCCCGTGCTCTGCTAGGACCTTGCTTGCCTCCATCCTGCTGAGGCCCTCCACCTCTATTAGCCTGAAGTATTCTCTGATTGCTAGTAGCTTCTTGAGGCTCTTCCTAACCTCCTCCTCGTTACCCGCTGAGAATAGGCTTGCCAGGTACCTTATCGGCACCCTGAGCTCATCTATTGTTGGTAGTATGTTCTTGTACTCTGCCATGTACTTGCCCCTCCTGTCCAGAGCTGTTATGACAGGGTTTAGTGGTGGCACGTAGAATACCATAGGTAGGGTCCTGTACTCTGGGTGTAGCGGTAGGGCTAGCTCCCACTTCTTGAACATGTAGTATACCGGGCTCTTTTGCGCGGCCTTTATGTAGTTCTCAGGTATACCCGCTTCCCTGGCCTCCCTTATCACCTGGGGGTCGAAGGGGTCTAGTATCAGGCTCCTCTGGAACTCTACCAGCTTATCATCTGGTACGTTGGCTACCTCCTCTATCCTGGTCTCGTCGTATAGCACAACTCCCATGTACCTTACCTTGCCTACACATGAGACCGTACATACTGTGGCCTGCCCTGTCTCAAGCCTGGGGTAGCATAATATACACTTCTCACTCTTACCGGTCTTCCAGTTGTAGTACACCTTCTTGTAGGGGCAGGCTGTGACGCAGAGCCTGTAGCCGCGGCACCTGTTCTGGTCTATCAGTACAACACCATCCTCCTCCCTCTTGTATATGCTTTTCCTGGGGCACGCGTAGAGGCATGAGGGGTTGAGGCAGTGGTTGCATATCCTTGGTAGGTAGAACATGAATACATCCTTAAAGTTTAGAGTTATCTCCTTCTCCAGCACCCTCCAGTTGGGATCCATCCTTGCATAGATATCTCCTCCGGCCAAGTCATCGTCCCAGTTGGGGCCCCACTTCACATCCATCCTCTCACCAGTGATCATGTTGACTGGGTTGGCGCTAGGCTGCTCTTGCTGCAAGTTCTCGTCGAAGAGCTTGTCGTAGTCATAGTCGAAGGGTATATAGTAGTCCTCCATCTTAGGCGGATCCATTTTTTTCATGACTTCCATCCTTAGCTTTAGCTTACCATTATCGGCAACCCAGCCTCCACCGTACTTCTCTTGATCCTCCCACCTGTTGGGGTAGCCCACTCCTGGCCTAGTCTCTACGTTGTTCCACCACGCATACTCCTGGCCCTCCCTGTTGGTCCACACGTGCTTACAGGTTATGCTACACGTGTGACAGCCGATACACTTATCCAGAACCATTACCATGGAGATCTGGGCTCTCACCACTTCTCATCACCTCCCCCCGTTACCTCGGGTTAGAAGTGAACCTAGCTTCTCATGCAGGTAAACAACTACCATGGTATCCCTGTTCACCCCAGTAGGGCCATAGTAGTTGAAGAAGTAGCTCAGCTGACCATAGCCCCCGACCATCTTAGTTGGTTTTAGGTCCACCTTGGTGGGGCTATTGTGTATTCCTCCCTTCTTCCCAGTCAGCTTACTCTTCCTAGTGTAGACATGCCTCTCCTGGGCGTGATACATTATCGCCACCCCTGGAGGTATCCTCGGGCTAGTTGCTACCCTAGCAACCACAGCTCCATTATCATTGACAACCTCTATCCAGTCGTTGTCGCTTATCCCAGCCCACTTGGCGTCCTCATCGTTGAGCCATACGACTTGGCCTCCCCTGAATAGGGTTAACATCCTAAGGTTGTCCCAGAACTCACTGTGTATATTCCACTTGCCGTGTGGAGTCAGGTACCTTAGCACTAGGTATCTCTTACCGTTGGCCTCAACCCTGTAGCTACCATTGGGCTTTATACCTAGCCTCGCAGCAACGTTGCTCAGAGTGCCTAGGCTTATCATGTCCAGCGGCGGCTTATATGTTGGTAAGGACTCGCCCATCTCTATGAACCAGTCGTGGTCTATGTAGAAGTGTTGTCTGCCGGTCAGGGTCCTCCAGGGTACTCCCATCTCAGTATTTATAGTGAATGGTGCATAAGCTCTGCCTGGAGCCTCGATGCCGCTCCACATTGGGCTGGTGTGTGATCTCCTAGGTTGACTTACTATATCGTCAAACCTAATCTCTTCTGGCTTGTACGCGTCCTTCTCCATCAACATCTTTGGCAGGTCCTTACCAGTCTTGGGCACTAGGGAGCTGAAGGCTCGTAGCTGTAGCTTGCCGTTGGCCTCCGGGCTCAGGGCTAGTATGGCCTCGGCAGCGTTCTTATCGAACTCTATGTCTGGGCACCCGTCTGGGCATACCGGGTTATAGACTACGCCGAACCTAGCCTTTAGCTCCTCGTATACGTCGTCAGTCTTGTAGGAGACTCCCTTAGCTCCGGCAGCTTTGGCTCCAGGGCCTAGGCTCCTGAACATGTGGTACACGTTCTTGTAGTCCCTCTTGACCACCTTTAGGTCCCACATGGTCTTGCCCGGTATCGGGTCAGTCTCGCCCTTCCTCCAGTCCTTAACCTCTCCATAGGGCTGGGCTATCTCCATGGGGGTATCGTGCCATAGGGCCCTTGCTACTATATCTTCCACTGGCTCGGGGAAGTGCTTCTCGGCAAGCTCGCTGAACTTCTTAGCTAGATCCAGGAATATCTGCCAGTCAGTCTTGGACTCCCACAGGGGATCTACTGCGGGGGTGAATGGGTGTATGAACGTGTGCATATCCGTCATGCTCAGGTCGTACTTCTCATACCAGGTGGCTGCTGGTAGGACTATATCTGCGTAGATAGGGGTTGTCGCCATTCTGAAGTCTATTGCTACGAGCAGGTCTAGCTTGCCCTCGGGTGCTGGATCTCTCCATACGACCTCCTTGATCTTGCCCTTAGCGGTCTCCTGCGCCATCGCACTGCTCATGGGGCTGCCTAGGAAGTGTTTTAGGAAATACTCGTGGCCCTTGCTGCTGGAACCTAGTATGTTGGCCCTCCAGACGAACATGACCCTTATCCAGTTCTCCGGTGCGTCTGGGTCCTCTATAGCTAGCTTCAACTTGCCCTCCTTCAGCTGTTCCGCAACATACTGGATCGGGTCCTTACCCTGCGCTCTAGCCTCCTCAGCCAGCTTTATCGGGCTCTTATTGAACTGTGGGTAGAATGGTAGCCATCCTAGCCTAGCAGCAATCACGTTGCAGTCCATTGGGTGGTTGCACTTGATCTTGCCCTGTATATCGGCGTCACTGGGTGCTATGTACTTGACCTCCATGTTATCGTATCTCCACTGGTCTGTGTGAACGTAGTAGAAGCTGGGGCTGTTCTGGTGCCTCGGCGGCTTCATCCAATCCAGTGCGAAGGCTAGCTTGGCCCAGCCTGCTATGGTCCTTATTTTCTCCTGGCCCACGTAGTGGGCCCAGCCTCCGCCATTCCTACCCTCAGCCCCAGTCAGCTTAATCAGCATGAGTATACTCCTGTAGTAGAGGTCGGTATGGTACCAGTGATTCACACCTGGGCCCAGCATTATCATTACCCTGCCCTTGGTCTTCACGGCGGTCTCTGCGAACTCCCTCGCGATCCTTATGATCAGCTCCCTTGAGACACCGGTTATGTCCTCTTGCCATGCCGGGGTGAATGGCTTAGGGTCATCATAGCTCTTCGGGTAGTCGCCTCCCAGTCCCCTGTCAACACCTAGATATGCCGTTAGTAGGTCGAACACGGTGGTTACTAGGACCTCGCCGTCCCTGGTCCTAACCTTCTTGACCGGAACATTTCTAACCGTGTAGCTTGAGGAGCCGAAGGCAGGGCCGAATAGTGGGAACTTGACTGGGACAACGTCGTCACTCATACCTATGAAGGTTAGGGCTGGGTCAACTTCATCACCCGTAACAGGGTCTACCATATCCAGGTTCCACTTGCCAGTATTCTTGGTGTCCCACCTGTATCCTATTGACCCG
Organism: Desulfurococcales archaeon; assembly: GCA_015523445.1. Lineage (GTDB taxonomy): Archaea > Thermoproteota > Thermoprotei_A > Sulfolobales > Acidilobaceae > S012-22. The sequence goes on from WAKG01000150.1 coordinate 4,949, forward strand.
TTGACTAGCCTCACCCTGCTGCTCCTGGTGTCGTAGACTAGGAACTTCCACTCCTGGTTCTCCTCCTGGCCGTAGTCTGGGTGGGCATACTCACTGGGGTGTAGGTCGGATAGCCTCAGGAACTTCCCGGCCCTGTACTCGTTGCCTCTCTTCTCGAGCTTAACTAGGAATGGTAGGTCTGTGAATCTCTTGACGTAATCCTTGAAGTAGTCATATTCGTTATCAATGTGGAACTCCTTTAGTATCACATGGGCCATAGCTAATGCAAGGGCGCCATCGGTACCCTCCTTGGCTGGCACCCAAACGTCTGCAAACCTAGTGTGCTCGCTGAAGTCAGGGCTTACAACGACTATCTTAGTGCCCTTATATCTGACCTCTGTGAAGAAGTGGGCATCAGGAGTCCTGGTCATGGGTATGTTGGTTCCCATGTTTATTATGTATGCCGCGTTATACCAGTCTGCACTCTCGGGCACATCTGTCTGCTCACCCCATACTTGGGGGCTAGCTGGCGGCAGGTCGGCGTACCAGTCGTAGAAGCTGCCCATGGAGCCTCCGATCATCTCTATGAGCCTGGCCCCGGAGGCGTAGCTCAGCGGGCTCATGGCTGGTATTGGCGTGAACCCGAATATCCTGTCGGGGCCATACTCCTTTATAGTGTGTATTAGGGCTGCTGCTATTATCTCTAGGACCTCGTCCCAGCTAGATCTAACCCAGCCTCCTAGGCCCCTGGCCCTCACATACTTACTCCTCTTCTCTGGGTCGCTGACTATGCTCTTCCAGGCCTCTACTGGATCGTCATACTTGCTCCTAGCCTCTCTCCACAGTTCTAGGAGGGGCTTTCTAACGTAGGGGTACTTCACCCTTAGTGATGAGTATAGGTACCAGCTGAACGAGGCTCCCCTAGGGCAGCCCCTGGGCTCATAGTTTGGTAGGTGCGCGCTGATCTCGGGATAGTCATCTGCCTGGAGCTCCCAAGCTACTATACCATCCTTAACATAGACGAACCATGAACATGAGCCTGTACAATTAACCCCGTGGGTGGACCTAGCTACCTTATCATATTGCCAGCGTTGCCTATACATGTCTTCCCAATCCCTATACTCCTGTGGGTAAGTCATAGCGGGTTCTCCGATTTCCTGGAAGTACTTGGTCTTACCTAGGGTTGTTGCTACTCCTCCAGCTGTAGCCACTACACCTGCTGCCATTAGGGTTTTCAGGAAGTCTCTTCTCGATATTTTGCGTGTTAATTGGGACAACTCTACGCTCACCCTTCATGAGGCTTCAATTAACTTAGGTGTACCAAATAAGTATATATTTACACTGTTTAATAGTAGACATATAGTTTAAATACTTAAATATATACTTATGCCTGACTCGGCGAAGGCTATGAAATATAAATAGTATACTCATGAAAAACCCACGGAGACAGCTGATAGATAGCCAGAATAATCTATAGGATCCAGGCACAGAAGATACTGTATTTAATAACTTATATAGTCCCACCCGGAGATATATGCCCTGCTAGGGGTGCCAAGGGGCGTGGCAGAAGAGGCAGACAAATCCTACATGGAATACCCTAAAATTGTGAAGGAGATCAGGATTGGACCCCCATACCTGACCAAGTACGAAAGAGCCAGGATCATAGGTGTAAGAGTACTCCAGCTAAACTATGGGGCTCCTCCACTGGTGCCGATAGAAAGGGTGGGAACAACAAACACACTCGATATAGCTAGGTATGAGGTGGACAACGGGGTGCTACCTGTATCGATATACAGGTACACGGAAGGAGGGGATAGCCAGTCAATACCCCTCAAGGTCCTAATAGAGGCTACACGGAAGGTGATCGGAGATACAGCCTAGCCAGGGCCAGACTACTCCCTGCCTGGATACTGTATCCTCATACTACGAGCTACTCGAGGCCAGAAGCCAGCCCTGGGGCTTCGAGATACTTCTGGGCAAGCCATATAGGACAGGGGAGGATGCAAGGATAAGTCTATACAAGGAGTTGATAAGCAGAGGATGCAAACCCCTGCTGAGGGCTACAAGTGACGGCCTCATCCTAAGGCTAATAATGGAGGAGAAAAGCGGTTCGACACTGCTGAAGGGCGTTATACTGGCAGCAGTGACTCTAGCCATGGTATACCTATCCGGGGAATGGTTGGCTAGCGCTCCCGGCCCCCGGGGAGAGGGGTTCGCTTGGAGCCCCTGGGGCTATCTTCTAGGGCTTCTAGTACCCTTGATAATACATGAGCTCGGCCACTGGTCAATAATGAAGCTCTATAGGGTGCCCTCCAGTATGCCATACCTCATACCAGCACCTCCCCTCCAGCTCGGCTTTCTAGGTACTCTTGGGGCCGTGATCAACCTCAAGTGGCTACCTCCCACTCCAGGCTCGCTGGCACTCATGGCAGTTATGGGCCCCTTGGCGGGTTTCATAGCAGCTATACCCTTCGCCGTGATCGGGGTAAAGGCGTCAATACTGGCAGACCCAACAGTACTGCCGGGCGGCGCGGCGGAGCTGCAAGTAGCACCAGCGCTACTCCTAGCTCTAGTCGAGGTCTATGCACCTCATGGTGAAGGTCTCATACTTTTGAGTCCCTTAGCCTATGCTAGTTATATAGTGCTTCTAGTTACCTTCCTGAACCTGTTGCCTGTGGCTATGTTGGACGGAGGCCACATAGTTAGGAGTGCTGTGAGTGAGGCTGCCCACAGGGCTATATCCAGGGCCACTATAATAGTTCTTGGAGCAGTTTCGATGGTATATCCCGCCTTCTTCATGTTCGCAATATTAGCGGTATTTATATACCTTTTATCTAGAGGTAGGCACCCAGGACCAGCAATGGGGGAGACAAGTCTTGGAGTCGCGGGAATGATCTCTATACTACTCTACGGGATTCTCCTTGCATTGACGGCTCCCATACCTATAGGGTAGTGGGTGTTTACGGGTTGAAGGGGGGGAGAAGGGGCTACTGTAGGCTGCCCCCATCCTACACAGTTGTGGTGGCGGAGAAGCCGAAGGCGGCTGAGAAGATAGCTAGGGCTCTAGGGAGGGGTGTCAAGTGTAGGATGTATGATGTACCTTATTGGATAGTCAAGGTTAACGGGTCAAGCTTGGTGGTCGCGCCTAGCGCTGGCCACCTCTACGGTATGTATACTAGGGAGAGGGGCTTCCCTGTGTATACCTACTACTGGGCACCTATATGGGAGAATGAACGAGGAGCATCATACCTCAGGAAATTCTACCTCATGCTATCCAAGGTACTATCCGACGCTAGGATATACATTAATGCATGCGACTACGATGTAGAGGGTAGCCTTATAGGGTATATGATCATAAAGAATATGGGAGACCCGTCCAGGGCCTACAGGATGAAGTTCTCCAGCCTAGGGCCAGAGGAGATCAAGAAGGCCTACAGGAACCTTCAGCCACTCGACATGGAGATGGTAGAAGCCGGGATGGCTAGACACGAGCTCGACTGGCTATGGGGAATAAATATCTCCCGGGCCCTCATGGAGGCTCTCAGGAGGTTCTCAGGCAAGAGGGCCTCACTAAGCGCTGGCAGAGTACAGAGCCCGACCCTGGTGGAGGCTAAGAGGAGGTGGATCGAGAAGAGCCTCCACGTCCCCCAGCCATCCTTCGGGATAGAGGTAACTCTATCCAGCGGCGGGGTAGAGTTTAAGGCAAAACCCTATGGCTGGTCTCCCGAGACTAGGCAGGAAGCCCTAGACCATGTTAAGAGGATAAGGAGGCTAGATTCGATGAAGGTCCTAGCAGCCTCGAGCAAGAGGGATAAGCTCCCTCCACCCCCAGCTTTTAACCTAGGGGACCTGCAGGCAGAGGCATCTAGGATCTACAAGTACTCCCCAGCCAAGACCCAGTCCCTAGCAGAGAACCTCTATCTGGAGGGATTGATAAGCTACCCCCGCACCAACAGCCAAAAGCTACCTCCAACTATAGATTATAGGGCTATAATGGGAAAGCTAGGGTCAGGACCCCACTCGGAGCTAGTTAAGAGGATCCTAGCTGAGA
>WAKG01000151.1 GCA_015523445.1 Desulfurococcales archaeon
GCTATGGTACGTTTCTCCAGGCTCAAGGTCATACCTGAGGGAGGAGCCCGTGTCAAGCTGATAGATGGGATCCCCGTCATGGTTGCAAGGTACAACGGAGAGCTGAAGGCGTACATAGCTGTATGCCCACATAAAGGCTATGTAATGTGTGAGAGGAGTGTTAACGGGGGGAAGCTAGTCTGCCCAGGCCACGGCGAGATATTCGACTTCGCCACAGGGGAGCCGAGTAAGGGGAAGGCTGAGGAGCCCCTACCCAGGCTCCACCTAGAGGTAAGGGATGGAGATAGGGGTAGCGAGGTCTGGGTAGAGCTGCCCGGAGAAGAGCATAGGGAGTGGGTAAGGAGGGTATCAAAACCGATACACTAGGAGGAGCCCCTAATTGACTGTAGCCTCCAGCATACTAGAGGTACTAGGCACAGTATCCTTCCCACAAGGATACGGCCCGGAGTGGGGAAGCGGCGGAGTATACGGGCTCAAGTACCATAAGGGAGTCCTATACTTCACCCTAGCCTTTGAGGCCAGAGCATACTTCATACGGGGTAAATCAAGAGGGGTAACCGTATACGACTACACGCTGCTAGGGAAAGAGGCCAGCGGCGGAGACACATACAATGCCTCCACAGCGGTGGATGACGTGATCTTCTTCGGGGGATGGGCCCACGCACCCCCAACCATAAGGAGGAATGGAAGGAGGAGGGAGCTGGACTTCACCAACAAGTACAGCCACATACACGCCTACAACATTAAGGAGGACAAGGTAACCCTATTATGGAAGGAATCAATACACCACCCTCGCCACTGGGCAGGGGAGGTTAGCGAGATCATATACGACCCGCTCAAGGACGTGCTATACGCTGCCCGGGGGGATGGGCATGACATGCTGGGAGTGTACGAGGTGGACATGCAGGGTAGGGCAGTGCAGGTAAGCCCCAACCCGGTTCTCAAGGGTGCAGTCCACCTGGACCATGCATGCTTCACACTCCACGGCCCAGGAGAGTGGAAGCCGTTCAGAGGCTATACGTGCATAGAGATGGGGACAGGTAAGACTCTAACCCTAACCGTAGATCCTGACAGGGTCCCTAGCCCCGATGGGGAGGGTGTGGAGAAGCCAAGGGTGGGGAGCACGGTCTCAGCCTATACTAAGCTGTATACTATGGCTAGGGGAGGAGTATTCGTGGGGGACCCGACTAGCGGTGACGACCCTGTTTTCTACCGAATACTAGACTTCTACCCAAGCCACTACGGCCCCCTACGGGTCAACACGATAACCCCCCTAGCAGCTCCCCTGACAGTCTGGAACAATATGAGCCATGCAACAGTGGTAGGAACAGATGAGGTATCTGGCGAAATGCAGGTAGAGTCGAGGAGGGTCCTGGCTCCCTCCCTCCTCGTATCGCTGGAGGGCCCCCAGCCCAGGATAGTAGCGCCCCTGGGTGTCAGGGCTACTAGCCTAGAGAGCCTTGGAGACTCTATAATAATAGGCTATAGTACCAGCCCCAACCTGGAGAGGTACGACTCGACCAGGCTAGATGCGGGTATCAGAGGCTTGGCGGCGCTTTCCCTAGACATGGTGGCCACAGCTGGTGGAGCTGAGATAGTGATAAGGCCTCCACCCAGTACAGCTAGAGAAGGTAGGGTCTTCGGGGGTATACCTCTAGCCGGGTATAAGAGGCCTAGGGCTTACTTTAAGACGGTTAATGGGGCCAAGGTTAGGGTTTACACCTATAATATAGGGGATCCTCCAGGCGGGGCAGAGGTGGACGACTACACCCTATCCCAAGGTAGTAACTGGATTGACCTCTCAGCCCACGGGTGGGGGATAGTATCGTTTAAGATCCTGAGCGGCCGTGTAGGGCGGGTCGCCTTCACCCTCGACTAGACAGTTCCCGATAGACCTGTATGAGGCCCAAGGTCTTCACTAGGTTCCCTATGAAGGGTATGACCGCCAGCCTGTGATCCACCACTGCTAGAGGTAGGGATAGTATGAATACTAGCATGCCCCCGATAAAAGCGTTAACCCCCCGGTTTACATGCTCCTCCAGGTCTCTCCTCAACCTAAAACCTAAAACGAGTTCTCCATAGTACGCGGCAATTATCAGCCAAGCCCCCAAGTACGGCCTGCCCAGGACACCCACTGCTACGCCAAGCCCAGCAACCACGGCTCCAAGCAGGCCGGCAACCCTCACGGTAGGCCGTGAATACTTGGCCGACCTGAGTAGCTTGGTGTAGACGTAGCCTGCTATGACGAGCAGGGATGTTAGGCCAGGAAGTATGTGGGGGGTGAAGAGGTATTCTAGCCCCCTCAGTATGACCACGAATAGGATTGCTTCAATAATGATGGCAGCCAGTATGCTCCCAGCCATAGCTGAGGCCAGGAGCCTCCTCTCACTACTCATTATAGACACCATTATACAGTAGAAAATATTTACGTATAGCCTAAATAACTCTATATCATGATTGCCTTCATTACACCAAGATAAGGCCTGGAATAGAGATCTAGGGATAGATAGCTGCTACTCCACTCTACCCTCCTCGCCTAGATAATCCTCATATAGTATAGTGGCTAGTGCTATGAGGGCTGAAGATGCAGCGTACTCCGTGGACAGCGTTATGCCGGGGGCCAGATCCACCACTAAATCAGCAAACCTGTAAACACCTGGAGGTATGCCCTCCCTGCTCCCGAATAGCAGGTTAACCCTCCTCCTACCCTTGAGAAGCCTCCAGAGGTCCTCCCTGAGCCTAGATACCGGCTCCCCCTCTGGCTCGAACACTATGATGGGTTCCCCTCTCCTGTCCCTGACCAGCTGGTGTAGGTCCTGGACCCTAACGGGAACTCTCCATGGCCTCCTGCTGTAGCTCTTCTCCTGGATCTTGTACCTAGACTCTATACCCTCGAATATCCCTTGGAGGAAGTGGAGTAGCTGGTCTCCATCTACCATGCCTGCTGGAGCTACAACCAGCTCGCTTACCTCGAAGTTCTGCACTTCCCTGCCAATTCTAACCCCCATGTTGCGGCACGCATCAAGTGGGCCTAGATAGGGCATCTGCACGATGGAGAACCTCCTAAAGAACCTGTGTAAGGGTGCCTTACCGGGGCCGTGCTTCCTCCACTCCATGCTCCCCGGGTACACGCTTATCAATGCTTCATCCTGGAGTATCTCCACTGCCACTATCTTATCAGGCCTGCTTAGGTTGACGCATGCCCCTGTAGCTCTCTTGACAGCGTCTCCCACGGCAACGTTAACATCTATGCTAGTGAAGCTATGCCTCCCCCTCCTGACGGTCCTGACAGCGAAGCACTCTCCACTCGAGATTCTGCCCTTGACAGCCTCCACGGATGCCCTTTGAAGGTCCTCGAGCACTGCTCTAGCCCTAGCGTGGACTACTAGGACCTTATCAGCCTCGGGCACCTTCTCGAGGATAATCCTGTCCTCCCCGCCGCGGCATCCGCTAATTAGTACTAGTCCCTTGAATCCTTTGGGTGAGGAGGTGGCCTCTAGCCAGGGAGCCTCCTCTACTATTCTAGAGGCTGCCACTCTCTCCATGCCGAGGGCCGTCTTGACGAGTATGCAGGGCTCCAGCCTGGCTTCACCTTGCCTTCAGCTGGAGCGGGGAGATGACTACAGCCTTCTGAGGTCCCTCGGGGCCGGGGACCCATAGTAGCTTCGACTTGGCTATCTCAACCTTCCTTATAGCATAGATCTTCCTGGCAGCCTCCTCTACCTCTAGGGCTAGGCTCCCCTCCTGGTCGCTAAATACCATAGCCTGTATTAGCTCGTCGAGCGTGCTGTTCCTCGCCCTATTCTCTATGATTTCGTGCATCTTCTTCCTGATTAGCTTCTTCTGGCTAGTCTTACACCTATACCTTGTGAAGACTACTGCTGTTATCCTGAGCCCGTAACCGTCCTTGGTCCACACATCGAATATGCCAGTTATCTTGCTACTCTTCCTCCTAGTGAGGCTCCTAAGGTAGTCGCGGAGGAGCTCGTGGCCCTTGAACCGGGTATAGGCGGTGTCTCCCTCTACCTTTACTACCTGGAAGTAGAGCTTTATGTGGACGTGGGCGAAATCCCCTGTTATGTCGAATAGGGTGGTCTCCATGACCCTGCCTATAAGCTTATCCGGGTCATCCGCGGGCGTAGTGCCCAGGGGGGCGTTGCCGAACACCTCGGGGGTCACTACGGTATACCACTTCTTTTGCCTCCAGGTGTCTGCTGATACACCCCTAACCCTTCTTCTCCTAGCCAATCCCATCTAACCCTCCAAACACGGGGCTAGACGTTCTTTAGGCTTAAAAACGGTTAGCTGGAGGCGCTTAGCGCCGACTCAGCGGCTTGGAGGGCCTGGATGAGGTCATCTACAGTATTCCTGAGGGTGAGTAGCCCCCGGGTCGTAGTGCAATCTACTTCAATAACGCACTCCAGAACAGAGGCACCGCTACACCTAACCATGATTCCGGGGGGAGCGCTCTTATTATCAGGCTCGACTGCTCTGGCCAGGTCGAGTGTTGCATCAATGATAACCTTGATAACAGCTCTACACATCCTCCCCTCCAACATTGAACACCAGCCACAACCCATCTAGCCTAGCCAGCTTATTATCCACGAGCTTCCTAGCGACACCGGGCTGGGCAGCCTCGGCTTGGACTATTGATGCCCTAAGCTCCCCATCCTCCACCACCATTATCGAGTCCCCCTCAACCCTGCCTAGGGTTTCTAGCGCCCTCCACGCTGTCAGAGGGCTTGATGAAAGGCTTTTGGGAAGCTTATAGGTTCTAAGCCAGGGCACTATCTTTACCTTAACTGGCTCATCCTCCTCAATCCCCTTAACCAGTCTTCTGCACTGGGAGACTAGGAGGGACTCTGCTATGGGGTATTCCAGCTCCAAGTCAAGTATGGAGCCTGCTAAGGCTCCTAGGCCCCCAGCCTCAGCTGCCATGGCCAAGGCATCTGCAGCCATCCTGAGGTCCTCAATTAGGGGATCCCCGGTAATTATGACGCCTCCAAGGATCCTAGCCGCCTCCACCCTCCCGTGCCTTGCCAATGTCTCTAGCATAGTGGAGGCTAGCCTCTCAACCTCTCTAGTCTCCAGCGTTGACAGGACCCTCTCTGGATCTAGCCCGGCGCCAGATACCAGGTCTCTGGCTGCACCGGGCCTACCGGATATTCCATGCATGTAGGGGTTGCATGTTGATGACAAGCTCCTCCACGCAGGCCACTTATGAGGTTTATACGACTTGACCCCTGTATACATGTCTAGACTAGCCTGGTCGGCTAGGGCCTCGAGGAGCGCCCTGTCTACCCCGTGGAATCTGCCGGCCTGGTCAACATATCTTGTATGGTAGGATGCCGCTAGTAGTGGTAGCAGATCGCGGGTTGGAGTCTTATGTTCTGCTAGAGCTAGGCCCACTGCCGAAGATACGCTACCATCCACCTCCAGGTACACAGCTCCTGGCGGCGGGCTGCCCTTGACTTGGCCGCTGGCTAGGGCTAAAAGTGTATCGTCAACATCCCAGCTCTTAAGGTTTAGATTGTTGAAGCCCAGGAGGAGGGTAGGTCCTATACCAGTTCTAGGGGCTGTGCTGGCCGCTAGTATAGCGTTGATCCCTAGGCTCCTGGCCGCTTTGTATACCACGGCCCCAGCTATCATGGAGTCCATGGAAGGGTAGGCCTGTATCCTCAGCGATCCTCTCCTAGACCCTGCCTCTAACAGCCTAGAGAGGTTCCTGGAAACAAGCTCTATCCCCCTATCAAGATCCTCGCCAGCATCTATCCGTGCTTTAAGCAAGATGCAGGGCCCCCAGCGTGTTTTTAGTACCTCATAGGCTAATATGCCGTGGAGCCTAGAGTCTACGTTTATATTCCCTGCCAGACGCCAAGGGCATATATGAAGACTCTCCGGATAAGTCTGGGAGCGAGAGGGGGTTCGGCGTTGAGTGGGAACACGCTGAAGATGCTTAGCGAGTACCTGGATACCTCGGTGTTAGTCAAGCTCAAGGGTGGTAGGAGCCTCAAGGGCACGTTGAAGAGTTACGACCAGCACCTAAACCTGATACTGAAGGATGCTGAGGAGCTGGATAGCGAGGGCAACTCTCGGCCAGTGGGCACAGTACTCATAAGAGGGGACAACGTGGTCATGATGAGCCCCGCGAAGTAGAGGGGTGCAGTGCCATGGGTAAGGGTACTCCAAGCTTTGGGAAGCATGGGAGGAGTAAGAGCCACATAGTGTGTAGGAGGTGTGGTAGGAGGAGCTTCAACGTGGCTAAGGGATACTGTGCTGCTTGCGGCTTCGGCAGGAGTAGGAGGATGAGGAGGTATAGCTGGCAGAATAAGAAGTATAATAGGGTAAGGATAGTGTAGGGGTGGCCAGGTGCCAGAGGCTAGATGGGAGGAGAACCTAGAGAAGCTCCTAGGCAAGGCCGAGGAGCAAGGGATCGATACCCTAATCCTGGGATCCAAGGCAAACATAAGGTATACCACAGGCATAGTAGAGCCTACCGGCTTAGCAGTGGCTGGCAGGGACTGCGGCTATACCCTCATAACACCCCTGCTAGACTACCACAGGATAGTATCCCAGGCCCCCAGCCACGTAGAAGTCAAGGCGGCGTACAGGAGGAGCGATGAGGCGCTGGAAGCAGACATACCTAGAGGAGACCTGATACAGGACACCCCAGCCAGGGCTGCGCTAAGCATAGCTAGGTCCTGCGGCGGCAAAGTGGCAGGGGACCTCTCAGCCCAGCCATACCCTCAGGCAAGGATCCTGGCAGGTGAGGAGGTTGAGGACCTAACCAGCCTCATCAACAGGGTCAGATCGATCAAGTCCAGCTGGGAGGTAGAGATCATGGTAGAGGCTGCCTATAAGGCAGAGGAGATCCTCGGGAAGGTTATAGGCATGTTAGCAGATGGTGTGACTGAGGCTGGAATAGCAGGGGAGATACTAAGGCTATCTATGGAGGCTGCCGAGGGCACATCATTCCCCCCAATAGTAGCCTTCTACTCGAACACAGCCTATCCACACCACGTCCCGGGGCCGACAATACTGGGCGTGGATGGCCCAGTGCTCATAGATATGGGGGTGGTGCACATGGGCTACATGAGCGACATAACAAGGACACTCTACAAGGGCTCGCCGGGGCAGGGATTCAGGAAGGTCCTAGAGGCGGTGGCCGAGGCTCAGGCAGCGGCGATAGATCGGGTGGCACCTGGGGCCGAGGCTTGGGAGCCAGATAAGGAGGCCAGGCTACTCCTAGCCCGCCATGGACTGGCTAGGCACTTTATCCATGGACTGGGTCATGGGGTTGGAGTGGAGATACATGAGGAGCCTTACCTGAGGCCGGGCTCGAAGACCGTGTTGGAGCCGGGGATGGTTGTGACGGTGGAGCCCGGGGTATACATGCCGGGCCTATATGGTGTTAGGATCGAGGATATGGTGCTAGTTACAAGGGGTGGTAGGAGGGTTCTGACGAGGTTCGCCAGGACACTAGGCGACATAGCATAAATAGAAAATCTTATAAAGACTACTAGTCCTAGGTAGTAAGGGGATTTAAGGGTATCGCCTGCCCTGGGCAGGTAATCCCTTTATAAAGAGGGGTGTAGTCTCGGTGGCTGAGGATAGGGAGCGGGAGTCCACGTGTCCTCCCGACAAGATCATATATGACCCCGAGAGGGGAGTACGCATCTGCGAGCTAACAGGAGAGGTCATAGAGGAGGGAGTAATAGGGGACGAGGCTGAGTGGAGGGCTTACACCCCCGAAGAGAAGAGTAGGAGAACCAGGGTAGGAGGCCCTGTATCCTGGGCCAAGCCCCACATGGGGATAGATGCATACATAGGAACCTTCCGCAGGGGAGGGGGCCAGAAGATTAAGGGGGTAACCCGGAGGATCGAGGCCCTCAGGGTCCAGAGAGGCTATAGGATGGGACGCACCCTAGGCAGCCTCGAGAAGAATATAAACCAGGCGATGCAACTCATAGACGAGATCACGGCTAAGCTAAGCCTCCCCTCCACGGTAAAGGAGGAGGCGGCCAAGCTCTACAGGGAGGCAGCCCACAAGGGCCTCACAAGAGGTAGAAGTATAGAGAGCATGGTAGCAGCAGTGATATACGCTGCATGTAGGAGCCACCAGGTACCCTGCACCCTAGACGAGCTATCCGGGTTCATAAAGATGAAGGAGGCAGAGGCGAAGAGAGAGGTGGCAAGGAACTATAGGCTACTCGTGAGGGACCTCGAGATAAGGATACCCGTGATAGAGCCAGAGAGGTTCGTCTATAGGATCGCCAGCGCCCTCAACCTCCCAGACCCAGTCGTGGTGGAGGCAATCAAGATAGTGAAGGAGGCCAGGAAGAGGGGGCTCACAGCTGGCAAGGACCCCAGCGGCCTCGCAGCGGCCGCCGTTTACCTAGCAGCCCTTAAGCATGGACTCAGGAAGACTCAGAAGGAGGTAGCCAGTGTTGCTGGCGTGACTGAGGTGACGGTTAGAAATAGGTATAAGGAGATAGCCGAGGCGATCCAAGGGGCGGTCTAGCCCGCTCCTCTACCCCTTTAACCCTATTATTTTATCTAGGGTCTCTACTGTAAAGCCTAGCCCTAGCTTCTCCAGCGTACTCCTCCTAGGCACACCACGCTCGTCCCATCCACGCAGGTCGTAGTAGTGGTTTAGCAGCTCATCGTACTTATTAGGGTCTAGCCTAGCCCCTGCTAGCGGGCCCTTTGTTAGGGGGTGCTTGAACCACCTTGCAGGGGGCATGTCCATCTCTCTGCTCCACCCGCCGTACTCCCTGATCCAGAGAGCCCTAACAAGCGAGTACACCCTGTCGGCCAGCCTGTATAGGTCCTCCCAGGTGTATGTGACCCCGGTGGCATAGGTCAGTATCTTCGGGTAGTACTCGAGGTTGAGGCCGACCTCGACCCAGGGGAAGCGGCAGGCTACGAAGCTCTCGAAGAGTCCTCCCCTGATCCTCTGTAGCTCTATTACTTTTGCAGCCTTATCGCGGGAGTAGGAGAACCTGTCGGTTGCAACCTCCCAGCTTATCACCCAGGCATCCTTGTGGTGCGCCCCGATAGGGCTGGTCCCGTAGGCAAGCGCCATCCCTGGCGCTGCGTGGCAGTCGTAAGCGCTAACCTCTAGGCCCTTCACGTGTATGGCGTAGTCGCAGCTCTCCTTCCCAGTCCTAGTGCAGGCCTCTCTCACGCCCTCAGCTAGGAGGTCGCCTAGCCCTGTCTCCCTGTAGGCTATCTCGCCGACAAGCTCCTTGAACCTATCATAGTCGCCCCACTCTACCTTCTCCTGTATGTGACCGAGCTCGCTGGCCTCCGCAGCCCATGCCATCACGCTCCCGAGGCTTATCGTGTCGAGGCCGAGCATGTCGGCCATCCTGTTTAGCACAGCCACCTTCCGCAGGTCTCCTAGGCCTAGGTTACTCCCAAGCATAGCGACATTTTCATAGTCTAGCTCGCTGATCTCGCCCTCCTCGTCCCTAATCATGTTTCCACATGTCATGTTGCACTTGGGACATCCTCTCTGGCCGATCTTAAGCTCCTCCATCCTGAAGCCGCCTATGCCCTGGTACTCGTCGAACACGCCCTCCCTGAAGTTGAATGCTGGTAGAACCCCGGCCTCCTGGGCCCACTCCACAGTCATCATAGTGCCCTGGCGCATCCAGAACTTGTAATTCTTAGCCCTAACCACCTCTATGTAGGCCTTGGACCCCTCCTCCTTAACCTTCTTCGGGTCGTGCAGGTTGAAGCCACGCGTGCCCCTGAAGACCACGGCCTTCAGCTTCTTAGAGCCCATAACAGCACCAAGGCCTGGCCTGCCACCGCTCCTGCCCTCCTGGCTTATCACGGTCGCGAACCTGACTAGCTTCTCGCCAGCTGGGCCTATCTCCACTATGCCCGCATCCTTCCCATACCTCTCCCTGAGTCTTCTCTCAGTCTCGAAGGTGTCTAGCCCCCAGAGGTCCTCAGCATCCTCTAGAGCGACCTTACCATCCTCTATATACGCGACAATAGGCTTCCTAGAGGCTCCCTGGAAGACTACCGCGTCGAAACCAGTCTTCCTTAGCTCGACTGCGGCCCAGGAACCTATATTACCATCCCCATAACCCCCCGTTAGGGGGCTCTTGGCTGCGACGACCATCTTGCCACTGCTGGGTAGTGTTACGCCTGTCAGGGGGCCCACGGCCATTATCAGCAGGTTATCTGGGCCCAGGGGATCTGCCCCTACTGGTAGGTACTCCCATAGTATTCTAGCGGCGAGGCCCCTGCCTCCTAGGAAATCCAATGCCCACTCCTTGGGGTACTCCACCTCCTTGGATTCGCCTGTGGATAGGTTGATCCAGAGGATCCTGCCGTGCCACCCCTTCAATCCGGCGCACCTCCCGGAGTAGGGGCTCCTGGCCCCTAATCCAGCTCTATAATAGTTAGGGGCTACATGCTTAGTTTTATGTATGTAGCCCCGGAGACTACATACTATGGTGGATTACATTGGGCAGGGTTAGGGTTAGGTACTTCGGATTCCTCGCTGGTGAGATGGGTAAGGAGGTTGAAGTTGAAGTGGGAGAGGCTGCTAGGGTTGAGGACGTGGTCAAGCTGCCTGAGGGTATGAGTCTTGATGATGTGGTCGTACTTGTTAATGGTGTTGCAGTTAAAAAGGGTGAGGCGGTTAGGCCGGGGGATGTGGTGTCTGTTATGCCACATATTAGTGGGGGCACTCGAGGTCTCCCGGCATAGAGAGTATCTTCTTTGATAGCCTCTCCTCCTTGCCCTTATCAACCTCATAGTAGTAGTACATCGTGTCTATGTTGCCTCCAAGCTTCTTAACTATCCTAAGCGTGCTGGAGATCATGTCTCCCTCACCGGTTATGCTCACAATCACCCTCTCCCTACCTGTCACCGGGTCTGGGGAGACGGTTGCGAAGACTACGGGTGGTAGGACGGGTAGAGCGTAGGAGAGCCTCAGCGGCTCCGGCGTTGATACCACTGCCAGCACGTGGTTCCTACCGAAGTATGGGGCGTACCTTAGCCTGTAGCCAAGTATCACCCTCCTGCTCCACATGTTATAGTACTTCCTCTGCGCCTTGGGGGTCTCGATCCCCAGCTCCCTTGCTATGGCCGCCATACTCTTTATCGAGTCCTCATCGGCCTCGTCTAGTATGGCTAGTAGGACCTTATCTAGGGGGTAGCGGCGGCCCCAGATCCTCGGAGGCCCCTCCTGGTATATCTCAGCAGCTATCTTAGTCATCTTCTCCTCGGTCTCCCCACTGATCTCAGAGACCGGCTTGAGGTCTAGGAATGGTATTGATGCTAGGGCAGGCCTGGACCCCCATAGTATCCTGTTCAGGTAGTACTCCACATTCTCCCTAGAAAGCTTGTCTATAACGTCATTCATGCACACTAAGGGCATGTAAAACATCTTGAGCTCCTTCCCGTCTAGTGTCTTGGCAGACATCTTCATGGGTAGGTCTAGGTCGATCGTGTCACCAATCGTTATTAGCATATTTATCCCGATCCTCTCATAGTTCAGGGAGATGCCGAACTTGAAACCATAGCTCAGGGCCCTCTGAACAAGTTTATAGAGATTCCTCTCTCCTGTGCCAATGTATCTGGCGTACCACCTTATAGCTGGTGATGCTTCATCATCTTCAGTTGATCTCCGCGTAAGCGCCTCGATTGTTTGAGCCACTCTATAATCTAGGATATCCCTCCTCCTTGGCATCTCATGTACACCCTGATTCTATCTAGAAGTATTAACAGTTAGAGATTATAATCTTTATCGTAACGATGTTATGAGTAGGGGCTTGATGCATAATACCTGGATAGACTAGTTCCATGATAATAGTTCCAAGAGAGCGGAGAATAAATATTTATATTGAAGCTGGGGATCGTGTATATACGTTGAGGCGATGCCCGCCCTCGGAGAGGGTCAGGGCGACTGTGCGCGAGGATTTAAGCCTTGCAAAATATAGAATCCGTGCAGTGGGAATAAGGTATGCGGGATAAAGTGAAGGCTGTAATAGAGCTAACGAAGCCTAGGCAGTTAATATTGCTACTGGTAACCATGTATGGAGCATACTTCGCTGCTGGCGGTGGCCTGGACCCGGGGACGCTGGCACTCCTAACAATAGCAGGCTTCGGCGGAGTAGGAGGAGTCACTGCTCTAAACATGTATTTGGAGGCGGATCTGGACTCGAGGATGGATAGGACTAGGAAGAGGCCTCTGCCCAGCAACAGGCTATCCATGGGTGAAGCCTTCATATCAATAATAGTAATGATCCTGGCAGGAGTAGTGGCTGCGCTCTTAATAAACGTGTACGTGGCCCTAGCTCTACTAGCCGGCCTCTACTTCGACATAATAACCTACACAGAGCTCACGAAGAGGAGGAGCATATCAAACCTCGTGCTGGGGAGCGTGGCGGGCTCGATGCCAGCCCTAGGCGGCTGGGCAGCAGCGGCGGGAGGCTTCACACCCGGGGGCATAATACTTGCCGGAATAGTGTTCGTCTGGCAGCCCCTCCACGTCTCAGCCCTAGCCTACTACTTCCTAGATGACTATCTCAAAGCCGGGGTCCCCGTGCTCCCTGCTATTGTTAAGCCGAGGACCTTCGCCATACTCGTCAGCTCCTCAATAGCCCTCCTCCCAGTCCTGGCATGGCTCTTCGTGGCAGTGGAGGGCTATGGCGTGGCAGCGGCGGTGGTGACCACGATCATGAGTATACATGCAATCATAAAGATACTAAGGTTCGCGGAGAGCCCTAGGAGAGAGGCGGCTCTAGGCATGATTAAGTATGCAAGTCCTTTGGTTGCGGTCGCATTCATACTCCTACCCATAGAACAGGCAATCCAAGCAGTAACCCTCTTAGGGTGAAGCTGATGGCATGCACGGGTCCAAGGATGATGGCATGTATAGGGATAGCCGGGGCAGGCCTACCGGCACTAGCCAGCTTGCTCCACGGCCCCCCAAGCCTAGCCCTGGCAGCGGGCCTCCTAGCCCTAACACTCCCAGCCCTAGGAGGCCAGGCATGGCTGGTAGCATCACTCCTCCCAGTACTACCAGCAACAGCAGCGGTGGTAGCCCCGGGCCTAGCCCAGCCCCTAGCAGCCCTAACAGTGGTAGGCCAGGCATCATATACCATGGCTAGGACGAGGAGGTTACACTCCCTAGCAATGCTGACCGTCCTAGCGCCGGTAGCGGTTGGAGGAGTGGAGCAGTCGCTGGCCGCAGTTCTAACCACAACCCTAGGCATGGTGGCCTCAACGAGGGTGGTTGAGGAGAGCGGGTGCCCCTTCAAGTCTGAGAACAGGCTCGTCCAGGCAGGCGCGCTTATATCGGGGACCGGGCTACTAGCCTCTATAGTAGCCGGGTGGGATGTATACGTGGCTACCCTCTGGCTACTTGGACTCCTTCTTCTAGAAGCTGGCGTCTTAGCTCCTCGAGGACCCTAGCCTTATCACTCCTCTTAGGTAATACTAGCCTACCCGACCCGTGGGTTGGGAACCACTTGTCAATCCTCCTGGCCAGCCAGAAGGGCCTCCTCAGCTCGTTAACCTCCAGCAGGGCTTCAGCGGCTGCCAGCACCTTCTCCTCCCACGTCTTGGCCCTCCTGATCCGGGGGAGCATGTGGATCCTCTCTCCCTTCCAGTTGAGGCAGGGGCTCAGGTGGCCTGTGGCGCTAACCCTTATCCTAGTACACCCTGCGCAGAATATCGGGTTTCCATGGGGCCTCACAACCTCCACCCTGACACCGTTGGGGAGTGTATATACGGGCCTGTTGTGGAGCCCCCTGTACTCTACCCTGGCCCCCCGCCTAACAAGCTCCTCCTCCACCCTGGAGAGGGGGTAGAAGTATTGCTTGAAGAACCGGGCCCCCAAGCCCACGGGATGCAGCTCTATAAGCTGGAGCATCGCCTCGTGCCTAGCAGCTAGATCGGCCAGGCTCCAAACCTCATCCTCGTTAACGCCACGAAGCAGAACCATGTTGACCTTGAGCCTCAACCCTGCATCATAGGCTGCCTTGAAGCCCCTCAAAGCCCTATCAAGCCCATCAACCCCCGTTATGAACTTATACCTCCCCCGATGCAGGCTGTGGATCGAAATATTAGCCCTATCCAGCCCCGCCTCCACAAGCCGGTGGGCATACACGTTCATAAGATACCCGTTACTAGTCATAGACACGTCGCTACCAGGAGCATTAGAGCTTATCTCACCTACAACCTCCACGATATCCCTCCTAATCAGCGGCTCCCCGCCAGTAATCTTAAAGCTAGACACGCCCAGTAGCCAGGCGGCCCTGGCAACAACCCCATACTCCTCGGGAACCATAACCGGGGGCAGCTGGCCAGGCCTTAAAGGCCTACCAACAGGGTCACCCTCGATATGGCAGAAGATACACCTGAAATTACACTCATTAGTAACACTAACACGCAGATTACGGAACGGCCTCCCATAGGCATCTACAACGGCAGGAGCCCTAGGCAACCCCCACACCACAACATCAACCATTACAATAGACCTACAGAGCATAAATTAATTCAGTATATAACACAGGGAGGGAACCCCCGAATAGGGCCCGTAGCCTAGCCAGGACAAGGGCGCCGGCCTTCGGAGCCGGAGGTCCCGGGTTCAAATCCCGGCGGGCCCACCACAAACCATTCAAAGCCCTCACTAGCTTCAATAAAGGTATGAAAACGGGAAACCTCGAAGCTTAGCCAATATCTACCTACTTAGTCTTGATAATCATAATGTGTAATCGCACGCCTATGGTATTAAGCCCGCTTAACAACAGGGGCTCCTAGGGTATGACATTCAGCCACGGTACTCGCTTGAAGTCCTCGTCAAAGGTTGCCAGCTTTCCTATGCCTCTATGCTTGCAGCCCAAGGCTATTTGAGCATCGTTTGGTGCTAGCTTGTAAATCCTGATTGTCTCGACAAGTTCGTCTGGGTCTTGGTAATCCCTTAGTATGGTTACCTTGAAGTCCTTAATGAAGCCGTTCACCTTCTCTATGGCTTCCTCGGGGAATCCGTATCTGGCTATGTGTTTCCGGAATGAGTATTTTCCCTTAACACCGTGCTTTATTCGAGCAATCTTCGCGCCAACCGTGTAGAGTAGCTCATTGTATACTATCATGGGGACGGCCATGCCTTCAATAATTGCTTCCCTGATAACCTTCTCTGAGGCACTAGTTAGCTCGGTCTCGAAGAGGAAGTGGTAGATGATGTTCGTGTCGAGACATATCATTGAGCTTGAGCCTCCTCTTCGAGCCCCCGGAACTCCTCAACAGAGGATTTCCCGAGAACACCCC
>WAKG01000152.1 GCA_015523445.1 Desulfurococcales archaeon
CACAGCAGCCTTTATGGCGTATAGGGCTGTGTAGCTGGTTCCTGAGACGTAGGCGGGGTACTCCCCATACCTGTTCTTGAAGTTGTCTACGAAGGCCTTGTTTACAGGGTAGACGCTGGGGGATGGGTAGTCGAACCAGTACCTCCCGCTGCCCCATATATCTGCTCCTCCCTGGGGGACATTCTCGTCGCCTATAGCCTTCAGTGTGTCGGTGGCCCCTAGCATGGGGTTCACATAAGCCTTGATATTGTTGAAGAGTCCCTTCTGGACGGCCTGCTTGAAGAACGTGGCGGCGTCGCCTCCCCACAGGCTCGAGAAGAGTATATCGGGCTTCTGCCTGTTAAACTCATCAATATAGCTCGCATAGTCGGTGGTCCCCAGCTTGGTGTACACCGGGTCCATAAGCTCCACGTCAGGCTTAAGCTCCTTGAGGACTGAGGAGAAGACGGCCCAGGAGTCCCAGCCGTAGGCGTAGTCAGGGCCTATATTAGCAATCCTAATCGCATCAGGATAATTCTCCGCCACCAGCATAGCAGCGGCCACGTCTATGGGCTCCTCGTACATGCTCACCCTGAATATGTACTTCCTCCTGGCGCACTCGGTCAGCTTGGGGGTAGCCGCGTGGGTCACGATCAGCGGGACCTGGAGCTCCTTCTCTATAGTGTCAATGAGTTTCAGCGAGTCTCCACTACTATCTATGCCCACGAGGATCTCTGCCCCTTCGTCCTGGACCATCTTGATAATATTATCTACAACTCTCTCCCTATCAGCCTCATCCTTATTGATAAGCTCGACCCTACGCCCCAGTATACCCCCAGCCTTGTTAATCTCCTCTGCAGCCATCTCCAGGGCCTTACTAGCCATATCCCCGTAGGTGCCGAAGGGCCCAGTCATGAAGTACATGTACCCGACTTTGAGGGGCTCGCTCGGCACGCCCCCAGCTGCTGCCTGCTGCCCAGCCTGCTGGCCCCCAACAGTCTGGGTAACTGTTACAGTCTCAGTGCCTCCCCCGCCTCCCCTAGAGCCTATACTGTAGCCGACTCCAGCCCCCACTATGAGGCCTAGGACACCTGCCCCAGCGATCTTTAAGAAGTCCCTGCGCCCTACCTCTCCACCCATCGTCCCACCAAATACATTCTTTAGTTATACCCAATCCATGGGGGACATATTAACTCTTACCCGGGGCAAAGTATATAGCCACTGGGTCAGCGGCCATGCGGTGGGAGTACTGCGCCAAGTCCTGGGCCAGCGTAGCCCTAAGGATACCGGGAATGAGGTATGGTCTTCACGGCCACGACGTCGAGGTTGAGGCGTGCATAGAGTCTGGCAAAGTGGTCGATGTGGAGGAGGTGGCAAGGAGCCTCGAGGAGGCGGTCAGTAGTGTGGATTACAAGCCACTCTGGGAGGCCCTAGGCAGGGGCGAGGCCCTAATAGAGGACCTACTCATCCACGTACTAGACAAGCTACAGGCCAGGGGATACAAGGTAACAATCATAAAGGCAACCCTGCCCCGGGGCAGGGTAATCAAGCTAAAGCCAGGCAACCAGCCAGCCACCACACGGGGTGGGTAGGAATGGCGGAGAGGATACTAGCAATACTAGCAGCAGGCAAGGGGGAGAGGCTAAGGCCCCTAACAGACACCAAGCCCAAACCCCTCATGCCAGTGGCAGGAGAGCCAGTAGTCTGCAGGCACCTACGCCTAGCAGGCCCCCACGACAGGGTGCTAGTGGTTGCGTCATACAAGCTAGAGGACCTAGCCAGGGGGATAAGAAGCTGCGGCCCCCAGGAGGTAGAGATCATAGACCAGGGCAGGGAGGCCGGCACAGGGGATGCTCTGAGGATGGCGATGGAGCACGGAGGCCCGGGGAGGTACACGGTGCTCTACGGTGACATAGTGGCCCAGCCAACAGCCTACCAGGCCCTAGACAAGGCCGACCCCCCAACACTCCTGGCAGGGGAGACTAGCACTCCATGGGAGTACGGGGTGCTCAAGCTAGAGCACGGAGCCCTACAGGGCATAGTAGAGAAGCCGAGGAGGGGCCAGGAGCCCAGCAGGCTAGTCTTCATAGGAGGCCTCAAGGTAGACTACGACATGATCATGTCCTACCTAGAAAAGCTCAAGCCAAGCCCCAGGGGAGAGCTGGAGCTAACAGACGCGATAACAGCGATGGCCAGAGACCACACGGTAAAAGTAGAGACAGGAAGCTGGTACTGGGTAGACATAGGCCGCCCATGGGACCTACTCAAAGCCAACAAGCTAGTCCTAGAGAACGAGCTAGAACCCCAAACCCAGGGGGATGTGGCGCCCACAGCAGTCATAGAAGGCAGAGTCCACATCGCACCAGGAGCAAGGATAGGACACCACACACTCATACAGGGACCAGCATACATAGGCCCAGAGGCCAGGGTAGGCCCCAACACCCACATAAGGCCATACACAAGCCTCTCAACAGGAGCCCACGTAGGATTCTCAACCCAAGTCAAAGCCTCAATACTCATGGAACACGCCAAGGCACCCCACCTCAACTACGTGGGAGACAGCATAATAGGGGAACACGTAAACCTAGGCGCAGGGACGATAACAGCAAACCTCAGGTTCGACAACAAGACGGTAAAGATGAGGATCAAAGGCAAACCAATAGACACAGGGATGAGGAAGCTAGGGGCAGTGATAGGAGGGTATGCGAAGACGGGGATAAACGTATCAATACTCCCCGGAGTCAAGATAGGGGCACACGCAACAATATAC
>WAKG01000153.1 GCA_015523445.1 Desulfurococcales archaeon
CCACTGGATCGTCCCGTTCGGGTATAGCTTGGCCAGGATTATATCGTTGCCGATAACGGTTTCCCTGGCCTCCCCGACAACGTATATGTTGCCATACTCATCCATATCCAAGTTGTACGTGAAGTCATAGTCGGATGGAGGCAGGTCTATCACTATGCTCCAGTTAAGCGTGCCATCAGGGTTGATCATGTATACTAGCATGTTTATGTCTCCTGAGGGCGGGAAGCCTAGGATGCCAGTGGTATTGGTGTGACCCGACACGTATATGTTACCGCTGGGATCAACAATGATCCCAGTTCCTGTCTCGTTGGTGAAGGGCTCCCCATATAAGTAGGCCCATGCCACAGTCCAATTACTCCTATAGATCTTGGCAACTATGACATCGCTATCCCTGTCAAATGATGATCCTACAAGGTAAACGTAATCCTGGTCGATGTAAATGCCTCTAGCAACATCAATCCTATACAGGGTATCATTGAAAACGAGAATCCAACCCCACGAGCCATCACTACTCATGAACGCCATGAACAGGTCGGTATCAGGGCCTATAGCACCTGTATGCCCTGCAACATAAACATCTCCAGCACTATCAACTGCCGGCCTAGATACAAAGTCAATCATGCTCATGTTTATCAGCTTCGCCCACTCTATAATTCCTGAGGGCATGTGCCTCACTATAAAGCCATCGGAAAAGTCCCCGGGTACAGTGGTGGAGTTGGTAGCACCCACAGTATATACACCGCCACCACTAGCCGCTACTCCAAGCGCCGCCTCATACTCCGGCCCGCCGTAGACCAGCACGAATGGGTTGACTGCATATCCTACCTGGGCTATGGCTGGAAGCAGTAGCATACCAATCATTAGTATAACTACTAGTTTCCTCACAGTCTACACCTCCCTTAAACAGTAAAGGCTGCTCTGGGATTCTAGCTATGATACGAAGTAATATAAATATATAATGCATTTACCAGATATATATTCATAATAGTTAATATATGCTTAGTTTTATTTGAACATAATACTTGTCACCCGTTACCCCATCTATAGCCTCTCTACCACATCCCCAACCTCTCCGATCACATCCTCTATCCCTTCCCTAAGCCTATGCAGCGCCTCCCCCACTATCCTCAATATCCTACTCACACTACACACTATACCGTCCCTAGATATAGGGATGCAGCAGTTTTGACATGTCCCTTGCAGCCTCCCCTACTAGCCTCCTGATTTACTCCCTGGATACATGCAAGCCCTACTCACGTAACCTCGAGGACCTTGCGCCAGGGCGAGCCCTTCTTCCACGCTTCAGTGGGCCCCGTGCAACTAGGCTATCTACAATGTTATTTTAGGGTGAGTGCCTCAACTCCTAGAGTAGTCAAGCCAGTCTACCTCCTCTGTCCACTCTAAACTAGGTGCTCGTGCAGGGTTGTGGATCTGCTGGACGTGTAGAGTTGATTCGAGCCTGCTATACACAGATTATCCAACACTATAGAATATAGATGTAGGTTTTTAACAGCTCTCCTAGTATACGTGTATGTTATCCAGGTGTACAACCTCCATTGAAACTAGAAGAAAAGACAGTCTCAAGCCTAGGGCGTGCTAGTAGCAGGCTACTTACAGCCGGATTCATCCTCTACATCATAGCCAGATACACTGGCCACGAGCCCATAAAGACGGCCTCCACACTCCTCGCACTGGCCGGCCTCATCATGGGCACCCTATGGCTCCTGGGGATAACAACACTGTTGAGGCGAGAAGGGAACACATGCATCCTAGAGACCTATATAACCATGACCGCCTGGCTCCTAACACCCTGGGGCATATATACAGGCATCAAGCAGATAGCCTGGGAGATATACGCACGCCTCAAACTGGAACCATTAAATCCGTCAGAGTCAGACCCGCTCATAGTGCCCCCATTCAGGGGGTGCTGGGCAGTAGTGAATGGGGGCATTACAGTGGAGGAGTCCCACTCATGGGGCCTATGGAGCCAGCGCTACGCCTATGACATGATGCATGTAGACGATCTAGAGAGGCTAGAGAATCAGTGTAGGCATAGGACGCTAGGCAGCTGGGCTACATACGGCTCCCCAGTATATGCAGCCATGGATGGCACGGTGGTTAAGGTTGTTGACGGGGCTAGAGATAACACTCCAGTGGGTAGGATACTACTCAAAACAAGGCACCCAGCCGGGAACTACATAGTCATTAGGCACGGCCCGGGCCTCTACAGCCTATACGCCCATCTCAAGCAAGGCTCAATAACGGTCAGGGAGGGAGACGAGGTGAAGGCGGGGGAGAAGATAGGCGAGGCAGGTAACAGCGGCATGTCCACAGCGCCGCACCTCCACTTCCAGCTGATGACCACGCCTGACCTACTAGCCACAATAAGCGTACCCTTCAAGATAGCCCATAAGATTGGAGGAGAGGTGGTAGGAGGATACCCTAGGAGAGGGGCGACGATCTGCACTAACAGCAGGGAACTTTAATGAAAGTTGTAATACCCCTCAGGTGCACGGGGACACTCACTTATTGTGAGTCTGCCTTAAAAACTAGTCGCCAAGCATAACCCATCCCAGACCAGCTAGCGTATGTGAATAGGTGATAAGCGATGCTAGGGAATACGGTACTAGCTATAGCGGCCATAACAGCAGTAATAACATTAGCTCTAGGAGTAGGAGTATACTATATAACTAGCCAAGATGCTGGAGGAACAGCTATAGCAGCAGAGGCTACACAAAATGGGATATCATTGTACGAGAACAACGGAGAGGAAATGTTAGTACCAGTAGATGACTCTACCCGCCAGGAACAGCACAGGAATAGGGGAGGAGGCCAGAGAGGCCCCGGTATGGGGGCTATGCAGTGCGGCGGTAGCCCAGGAGTATATATAAGGGAGTTGTTTGCCAATCACGACAGATTCCAGTTCAACTATACCTTCTATGATGAGAATATGACGTTAGTATGGTTTATAACAGCCGAGACACCCGAGCTGGCAGAGACGCTGGCCTCCCACATAGAGCAGATGAAGTGCATACTAGAGAATGGAGGCACGCCTAGGAAGTATGACCCAGTATTCCAGCTAGAGGCAGAGATGTCCCCGTACATAGATACAGAGGTGGTTGTGCTGAACGAGACCACAATAAAGGTGGTGAAGACTGGTGAGAACCAGTGCGCCTACGAGACGATAAAGCTACACGCCGAGGTTGTGGAGGGCTTCTTCAAGACAGGGATAGAGGAGGCCAGGCAGATACACCCCATACCAGAGGATGTACTCGAGATATGCGAGCCCTACCTATCTGAAGGCTAACCCCCAGCTCATATAAAATATTGATATCTTAATTTTTTATCTACATAGTCAACTACCTACTGCACCAGAACTAACGTGCTTGATACGGGAAGCCATCGTCAACAACTTTTCTAAGATGCACACCTTCAGCGGCCAGCTCACCCTGATAGTATGCCTTAACTGAGAACAAGTAGTAGCCGCCTCCAGTAGCCATGCCCTTCACACGCACCTCCACAACCCCACCTAAAGGAATAGGCCTGCGGTGCCTCACATCAACCCTAACCCCAACACTAGGCTTACCCACAGCCTCATCGAGACAGGTCCTAGCAGTTTTCTCCATGAATAGTATGAGGCAGGGGGTGGAGAGAACCTCTATCCCCCTCCTAGCCAGATGCTCGGCCAGGTGCTCCCTCTCCACTGTATACCGCTCCACACACTCAACCACGCTCAAGCCCAGGCCACCTGCCCCCAGGCATACTGGCGTGGACTCTATAATATGGAGCCACGCCCTCAGGCTTAGAGGGTGTGCAAGAAGTGGCAGCGAAGCTGCTATACGTGGTCCTAGATGGGGCTCCAGACGGGTTTAGAAGGGACACTGCCCTGAGCCTTGCAGACAAGCCGGGGCTCGATAGCTTGGCTGAGAGGGGCCTATGCGGCCTAGCCTATATACTGGGCCAGGGCATTGCCCCTGAGAGTGACGCCGCCGTCATGTCCCTACTGGGGTACGATCCAGAGAGGTACTATACGGGGAGGGGCCCCCTCGAGGCTCTAGGGGCCGGGCTAGGACTGCCGGAGGGAGGCGTGGCTCTAAGGGCTAACTTCGCAACCGTTGATCCAGGGACGCTCAGGATACTGGATAGGAGGGTTGGTAGGAGCCTTAGTAGCGGGGAGGCTAGGAGGCTTGGGGGAGCCCTTGACGGGCTAGAGCTCTCCGGGGGACTTGCTACTGCGCGCTTCAAGGCAACCATAGGGCATAGGGGTGTGCTTGTTCTGGAGCCTCATGGAGTGAGGCTAAGCGGGGCCATCTCAAACACTGACCCGGCCTACGTGAGGAGGGGGAAGATAAGTATAGCTGTAGAGAGTTTCGAGCCCTACATAAGGGAGGCAGTAGCCCTGGAGGATACAAGGGAGGCACAGCTGGCTGCTAGCCTTGTGAACGAGTTTACAAGGCTAGCCGTGGAGATTCTGGATGGTCACGAGGTTAACGTGGAGAGAAGGAGCCGCGGGCTCCCGCCAGCGAATGCAGTACTCCTCAGGGACGCTGGCGACAGGCTCCCGCCAGCAGAGCCTATCAGGATCAAGTTCGGCCTGAGATTTGCGAGCATAGTGGAGATGGTTGTTGAGAGGGGCATAGCGAGGGCCCTAGGTATTCATGATATACCGGTGGAGGTTGAGGGCAGGGATAGGCCAGATCTGCTAAGGGAAGAGGCTAAGCTAGCCGCCAGGGCGCTGGATAAGTTCGACGCGGTCTATGTGCATCTCAAGGGGCCCGATGAGCCAGGGCATGACGGCGACCTGGAGGCCAAGGTCAGGGCTATAGAGGAGATAGACAGGTACTTCATAAGGAGTGTACTTGATAGGATCCCTCTAGAGGATACCCTAGTAGTAGTCACATCAGACCACGCAACGCCATGGTACAGGAAGGCCCATAGCGGAGACCCAGTACCACTACTCCTATCAAACCCCAAACTGGATAGGGGGCCTGGCAGGTTCACTGAGGAGGCATGCAAGGACGGCCCCCTAGGCGTGGTGGAGGGTGGCTACAGGATACTACCCCTAGCGCTAGACACAATGAAGAGACTCTAGACTCCCTACATATATTAGGCCGGGATCTGCCCGGTAGGTGGCTTCAAGGGAGTTGAATGGATGAAGAGGTGGGTTTCACGCAGGCACAGGCGGGGGCCTGTAGTAAGGAAGATACTGAAGGCCGTGGAGGCGGTTAGGATAGTCTATAGGGTGGCGCTAGCCAGCGTGGTTATGTCCATAGCCGGGATCCTACTCTACACCCTCTACTACCCATCCGATATAATACTCTTCGAGGCCTTCGTATGGCTCATAGAGGCGGTCTCCTTCGCTGGCATAGCGGTTGCGTTCAAGATAGCAAGTAGCAGGACGCTCCTATACAAGTCCAGGTACGAGGTCCTCAGGGTGGAGGCCCTGGCATCCTCAGCCATAGGAGTGGTAGGGATAATAGTTGTGGCTATGATCATAATGAAGAGTATATCGGGGGGTAAGGGGGCCACTCCAATAATCCTCTCACTATACCCCCTGGGGAGCGCCGTTGCCTCATACATACTAGAGTCTATGCTACACAAGAAGCTCCACAGGCTGGAGGTGAAGCTGGTATCGATCCACGTCATCTCGAGCAAGCTAAGGTACGATGTCATAGTAGAGGCTGCTGGAGGCGTAGCTATAATCCTATCAAACCTGCTTCACAACCCCCTCGTGGAGACCCTACTCATAGTCTCGATAGGTGCATACGTGCTCTACGGCCTAGCAGGGATAACCTACGCCAACACGCTCTACCTAATAGGCCCCGGCCCCTCAGGGCGTAGGGAGGAGATAAAGACGAGGATTACAAGGGAACTCAAGACCCGGGGCTACAAGCCGAGGAACATTAGGGTGGAGGTTTACGGCACGTTCAGCGAGGCAGAGGTATGGATCGAGCAGGATGCGGAGAAGACGCTGGCCCGGGCCCACAGGGAGGCCCTAACCATAGCCAAGGCACTGGTGCATAACGTGCCCGAGCTCCTAAGGGTTGTAGTGATAAATGTACCGGCTAGGAGGAAAACATATAGGAGGGTTAGGAGGGGGGAAGAGCAGGGCGTGGAGGCTACTGGAGGACGCCGCCATACTTCTCCCTAAGCACCCTCTTATTGATCTTCCCAACACTGGTCTTGGGAAGGTCCTCAACCAGTATAACCTTATCCGGCAGCCACCACTTGGGTATCTCACCCTTCTCCACGAAGTTCCTGGTTAGGAACCCTATGATCTCCTCCTCGGTCAGCTTATCCTCCCACCCGGGCTTAGGCACGATCAGCGCCACGGGCCTCTCACCCCACTTCTCATGCTTAGCCGCTATGACTGCCACCTGGCCCACACCGGGGTGCCTGCTTATAGCATCCTCCAGCCTCACACTACTAATCCACTCGCCCCCACTCTTGATCACGTCCTTATCCCTATCCACTATCACCACAGAGCCATCCTCCATCCACACCGCTATATCCCCGGTGTGGAACCAGCCTCCGCGCCAAGCCTCCTCAGTCTTTTCAGGGTTCTTGTAGTACTCGTATGTGACCCATGGGGCCCTAACCACTATCTCACCCATAGTCTTCCCATCCTTGGGCACAGGCTTCATCTCGGGGTCAGCCACCATTAGGTCTACTAGCGGTATTGGCCACCCAGTCCTCAGGCTCAGCTCCAGCCTCTCCTCCTCACTCCTGCCTAGGTATCTAGCGGGAATCGTGGCTAGGGTTAGTATCGGGGCTGTCTCGGTCATGCCGTAGCCTACGTAGACGTAGATGCCCCTCTTCCTAGCCGCCTCTGCCAGGCCGCGGGGCAGGGCTGAGCCTCCCACCACGAATGTTAGCCCCTTAAGGTTATACTTTCCACTGTCTGGGTGGCTGAGCAGCATGTATAGTATGGTGGGTACCCCGGCGGTGAATGTTACCCCTTCAGACTCGATCAGGTCGAGTAGCACCTTCGGGTCCAGCCTGTTGGGGTAGATCTGCTTGAGGCCTAGTAGGGCTGAGATGTAGGGGAGCCCCCAGCTGTATACGTGGAACATTGGTACTATGTGGAGTATGGTGTCGGTGGATGATAGCCTCCTCTCACCCATGCTCGAGACGTTTAGAGCCCCGGATAGCGCGTGGAGAACTATGGCCCGGTGGCTGTGGTACACACCCTTGGGGAGCCCTGTAGTACCGCTCGTATACCCCATGGCAGCTGGCTGGTTCTCATCAACCTCAGGCCACTCATAGCTTGAGTGGCCCCTGATAAGGTCCTCATAGTGTATGGCCCTGACCCCTCCTATTTTATCGGGTACACCGTCAGCGTCAACAACTATGACGTGCTCGAGGCTCTTAACCCTGGGAGCCACAGCCTCTATCAGGGGGATAAAGTCCTTGTGGACTATGGCCACCTTATCCTCAGCATGGCCCATCACATAGGCTATCTCAGCCGGGGCCAGCCTTATGTTGACAGGGTGGAGGACCGCTCCCATCATTGGGACAGCGAAGTACGTCTCATAGTGCCAATGGGTGTTCCAGTCGAGTGTAGCCACCCTGTCTAGCCTGCCCACGCCTAGGGATGCGAGGGCTGAGGCCAGCTTCTCGGCCCTCGATGCTAAATCCTTGAATGTGTACCTGCTTAAGCCCTCCTGAGTCCTGTAGACTATCTCCATGTCTGGGAACATGTAGAGGGCCCTGTTGAAGATCCTCTTTAGAGTTAGCTCGTATCCAGGCCTGAAGGGTACCTTCTCGGGTAGGACCATGCCTGGGCACACCCCTCACTTTAGGTGTGGACCTGCTATTAGATATTAGGATATATCTGGATAATAAAGCATAGGTGCGGTGATTAGGCTAGAAGGAGGCTCCTCAAAGCCGAGTCTAGGAGGGTATATGCTTCCTCCAAGCCGCCCACCCTTATGGTGGCTCTCAGCACGGGGTAGCCGGGAGCCGCCTCATCTATGCTATACTCGACCCCTAAGCCCTCACCCATCTCTCTCATGAGTTTGAAGAGGCGCTCTGCTGAAGAGGAGTAGAAGCCTGGGTCATCGCCTGTAGATGCTGGTAGGGGTAGCATGGCCTCTATAACCACGCCGCCGCCTGGAAGATCCTTGACCTCGACTAGTAGGCCATCCATGTGTATCCTTGTTGTGTCACCCTCGGCCTCGTATCGTAGCCCCAGCATGGATAGGGTTCGTTGGAATTCTCTAACCTGTTCCACGTGGCTGGCGTGGCCGCTGATTCCCAGCTCATCCTCTCCATGCACAGTATTTCACCTCTAGGTGTGGCTAGGTGGTGGCAGGGTTATGTATAATATCCCCTGGGCCCTATGCACTTAGCCTTGTATGACTTATCTATAATAGGCCTGTATTTCAATATATTAATATATAGGAGGATAGGGGATGCTAAGGTACACTACTGTGAAGAGGGTAAATGCACCCCTAGTATACTGTATGAGGTGCATAAGAGACCCACAACAATTCTTGTCGCACAGCAAGTACACATACACAGTCAAAAGGCTTGGAGACACCTACGAGGTAGTATTCAGGTGGGTTAAGTGGGGCATGGAGAGGTTCTACAAGGTCAAGATAAGGGTGGACATGGAGGGGGACAAGGTAATATATAGGAGCACCAGCGACTCCCCCCATTACTTCAAGCTAGAGCTAGACATGGAGGAGGTCGAGGGCGACGCCACAAGGATAAGAATCAGCTCCGAGATGAAGGCAGGCCTGATGGCAGACCTCCTAGGCAGGCGGGACTACGCAGACTTCATAGAGGAGCTAGTAGAGAAGGGAATAGCAGGGGTAGCCAGGAAGATGGCGGAAACCGTAGCAGAGAAAACCACCCCCACACCAACATGCAGAGACTGCCTGATATACGATAGTGAGAGAAGCTACTGCTACGCAATAAGAGGTAGCATAGACAACCCAGCCAACCCGCCATGCCAGGGCAAGTTCTACCTATCTAGGAGGCTGATACTAGGCGCCGGGGACTGACCCTAACCACTATGGAGACAATGGACCCCATACTCTCAACCGACTCTACCCAAGCCTCTAGGCCTAGAGAATCCATCACATCTATAAGACAGCTGATAAGGTCCTCAAGACCACACTCCTCGCAATCAACACCCTCCACAACTATCTCAAACCTAGAACCCATAGATGAGGCTGGCCTGGCCTCGAGAAGGGGGTTTATGCGCGAGTTGTACAAGTCAATGGCCCTCAATACAACCATCGATAGGACAGAGTCTGGAACCATCATGCCCCCATCCCAGGCCCCAGCATAGTATAAAAAGGGTTAATAAGCAGTCACATCCAGCTAGCGGTAAATAAATAGGGCTAAAGGGGGGAGTATACGCTAGTACCAAGAACAGAGAGGGAGCGGCCCATTGCCTAGGCTCAAAGGCATCCTGGACCATGCTCTACAGTCCATGCCATCCAAGCCAGTAGTAGAAATAGGCCGGGGAGACTATATCGTAGTGGGAGACACGCACGGATACCCCCAGGTATCTAGGCTAGCGCTGAGTTTAAGAGAAAAACTGGGTGTAGCGACGATAGTGTTCTTAGGAGACTATGTTGACAGGGGTCCACATGGGCTTGAAAACCTTGAGGTAGTCCTTGAAGAATACTTGACTGGGGGAGTAGTCCTGCTACGGGGCAACCACGAGTCCCCATACATGAATGAGAGGTACGGCTTCTATGACGAGCTCAGGGAGAAGGGAAAAACCAGCCTATTCGAGGACATAATCCAGCTCTACAGGACCCTACCATACATAGCGGTAGACAATGGTAACGGGGTGATCATGCTGCATGGAGGAATACCATGCAGACGCTGTACCCAGTCCCTAGAGAAACCCTACACTATAGAGGAGGCATCTAGGGAGATAGAGGAGGCTAGAAGACGGGGCGCTGACGTTGACCCGATCGAAGGCTCAGCGTTCCACATTTTATGGAATGACCCCCACGGTGCTATAGAGTGGTTCGCCCCCAGCATCAGGGGAGCCTACTACTATGGAAGGGCTGCCTGGTCAAGCTTCCTCGAGGTGAACGGGGGAAAGGTTCTGGTTAGGGCCCATGAGGTTGCTGACGCAGCCTTCACCTGGACCAGGCGCGGGGAGCGTGTTGAAGGGCTCCCCGGCGGTGCTGAGGCTAGCTGGAGGGTGCTAGAGGGATCGGTGGTCACTGTATTCTCGAGCCTATACCATGCTGGCAGGGCCGGGATACTGGTGGTGGGGGAAAAAGGGGTTAGACTATATACTACCCGAGGATCTTCTCTATCTCCCGAGCCAGCCTCCTAGCCCTAGCCAGTGCCAGCCCCAGCTCTGGCGACGTGGGCATCCTATGCCTTTCTAAAAACGACTTTAACTCGGCTAAATGCTCCTTTAGGTGGCTCACCCTCCTCTCCCCGTCTAGAGGCTTCTCTGCCTGGATCTTCTGGCCACCCTCATTGAAGCCCTCGGGGTAGTACCATACCTTGAACCAGGTAAACCCTCTCTTGTAGAGCTCGTAGCCAAGCCGGGATGCTATCACCGGGGATCCCTGCTCCAGCTGGGCCAGAGTTTCAGGATCCCTGTAGTACTCGATGAAGAGTCTATCGCCTGGGCCCAGGGCCTTTGCTAGGGAGTCGAGTAGGAGCGCCTCCATCTGGGAGTCTATGAAGGGTATGCTACTCCTCTCCCCCCCTATCACCGGCTCGATATTGTATACCTCGATCCAGGGCCTATAGTACGGGGGTCGCCCGCAGAATACTGCGAGGGATGCAGCTCTGTACGGTAGGCCTCCTATGGATACGTGTAAGTTTAGTAGGATGAGCCCTTTGATCCTGCCACCCCGCTTGTCTCCCAGCCTAAGGCCTGTGCCACGTAGATCCTGCTCTAGCCGGTCTAGTATGGTGCAGCCGTGCACGAGGTGCCTTACCCTCCCTGTCACTCTATTATAGTTATGTTCTCCTCGGGGAACCCCATCTCTACTAGGAGCTTCTTGACCTTGTGCCTATGATCTCCCTGTAGCTCTATCCTACCGTTCTTAGCTGTCCCCCCGGTTGCCAGCTTACTCTTAAGCTTAGAGGCCAGCTTCTTCAGGTTAAACTCCCTCTCATCTATCCCCTCTATTATAGTGACCTCCCTGCCGAACCTCCTCTTTTCTACCCTTATCTTTATGAACTGCTCCTCCGCCGAGAGTTGCTCACATATCTCAGGGGGTAGTCCTCCGCACATTGAAAGGTCCGACATGGTTTTGCGTACCACCCGTCCAGTCGGGTACTACGCGTGTAGGATAGCATTATTAAGCCTTACACCGTACAATCTGGTGGAATCTGGTGGCAGGGTTTGGCTGAGGAGATGGAGCTTCACTATGGTATCATGCCTAGGCCCGTGTACTATATGTGTATAAACTGTGGGTACAAGACGAGTAAGGAGGAGATGGATACTATGCCAAGCATAATGTGCCCGCGCTGCGGGTTCAGGGTGTTCGTGAAGGTTAGGGTGCCCCCTGCTTATAGGCCTCCTAGGAAGGTTTACGCGATCTAGTCCTCCTAGAGGACTCGGCCAGCAGTATCACCTCCTGCAGGGTCTTCGCGGCCAGCACGCTGGTGACCGAGCCGCAGTCATAGCTTGGTGTAACCTCCACGATGTCGATCCCAACAACCCTATAATCTACAACCTCCCTCAGTATCCTGAAAACCTCTCTAGCCCTCAGGCCTGGAGGCTCAGGGGTGCCTACCCCCGGGGCGTAGGCCGGATCGTAGACATCCATGTCAATGCTAATGTATACCCGGCTACACCCGGATAGAAGGTTCCTAGCTCGAGAGCCAGCATTCACCGGGCCGATCCTCTCAACCTCCCACGAGTAGATCACCTCAACCCCGCTCCTCCCCGAGGCGAGGCCCTCCTCCTCCCTATCGTAAGCCCTAGGACCTATGTATACTAGAACTGGTGGATGAACCCTCTCGAGGATCCTCCTCATAACCGTGGCGTGGCTCACCTCCTCGCCTAGATACTCGTTCCTAAGGTCTAGGTGGGCGTCTAGCACGAGTATGCAGGGCCTCACACCAGCACCTGCAAGGCCCTCCAGTGCTCCCAAGGTCACAGTGTGCTCCCCGCCGAGCACCACCGGGATCCTGCCCTCAGAGGCTATCTCACCCACCACGCCAGCTATCCTCCTAACAGCCTCAACGGCGTCCCCGTGGGGTAACGCTATATCCCCCTCATCGTAGACCCCGGCCTCTTCTATCGTGATCCCACGGGCATAGTACCCGTTGGACTCGATATTCTCAGAGGCCTCCCTTATGCTGCGAGGCGCCCACCTCTGCCCCTTACGGTAGCTGGCTGTAGCGTCCAGCGGCGCCCCTATTACGGAGTACCTAGTCCTCTCCCTACGGGTGTCGATGCCCGCGAACAGGGGGCCCCGGGTCCTGTATAGATCGATCAGTCCAGCCAAGCTCCTATACACACCTCCCTCCGAGAGGGTATGGTGGAGGGCACACTATTTAGCCCGGGCCTTGGGCTCCGGGTGGATCGGCTGGCAGGGGTGGATGTATGCCTGGCGATGATAAATATAGTAAGATCATGGAGCTGGCCCGGAGGAGGGGCTTCTTCTGGCCTTCCTACGAGATCTATGGGGGTGTGGCTGGCTTCTACGACCTGGGCCCGTACGGGGTGCTCCTGAAGAGGAGGATTATCGAGAAGTGGAGGAGGATATTCGTACATGAGCATAGCGAGTACGTGGTTGAGATAGAGAGCCCGATAGTGGGGCCATCAAGGGTCTACGAGGCCAGCGGCCATGTGGAGAGCTTCACCGACCCCATAGTTGCTTGTACAAAGTGCGGTAGGAGGTACAGGGCAGATCACCTCATAGAGGAGAAACTCGGGGTCAATGTTGAGGGTATGAGCCCCCAGGAGATGACCAGGATCATAAGGGAGAATAACATAACCTGCCCTGTCTGTAGCGGCCCCCTAGGGGAGGTGAAACTATTCAACCTACTATTCAAGACACAGATAGGCCCCTACGAGGGGAGCATAGGCTACCTCCGCCCCGAGCTCGCCCAGGGCATGTTCGTCGCCTTCAAGAGGGTGTACGAGGCGATGAGGAGCAGGATACCTATAGGCATAGCCCAGATCGGCAGGGTGGGTAGGAACGAGATAAGTCCCAGGCAGGCAATGATGAGGCTAAGGGAGTTCACCATAATGGAGATAGAGTACTTCATAGACCCGGAGGACAGGGAGGGCTCATGCCCATTCCTCCACAGGATGGAGGGTGTTAAGATGAGGATCCACAGGCACGGAGCAGAGGAGGCAGAGTGGTACACCCTAGAGGAGGCGGTGAATGAGGGAGTTATAATCCACCCCTGCCTGGGCTACTGGATGGCAGTGGCCCAGAGGTTTGTTGAGAGCCTAGGAGTGCCCCGGGAAAACATGTTCTTCGAGGAGAAGGGCCCGGAGGAGAGGGCCCACTACTCCAGCCAAACATTCGACCAGATGGTAAAGGTATCCCGCTGGGGCTGGGTAGAAGTATCAGGCCACAGCTACAGGGGCGACTTCGACCTTTCAAGGCACATGAAGTACAGCGGCCAGGACCTAACAGTATTCAAGCCCTATCCCAAACCGGTCAAGGTCAGGGTTAGGAGGGTCATAGTAGACAGGGCGTACGTAGGCAGGAACTACAAGTCCAGGGCTCCAGAGATCCTGAGGGAGGCGCAGAGCCTAGATCCCGACACCGTGGAGAGGATGCTGGAGGAGAGGGGCCATATAGAGGTTGCAGGGGCAAGAATACCTAGGGACCATGTGAGGATAGTAGAAGTTGAGGAGAAGGTGAGCGGTAGGAGGTTCATACCACACGTAGTAGAGCCATCATTCGGGACCGATAGGAACGTGTACGTAGCATTCGAGTACGCATATAGGGAGAAGGGGGACAGGGTAATACTAGCATTCCCAAGAGACATAGCACCAGTCCAAGCCACAGTACTCCCACTAGTAGAGAAGGACGAGGAGCTAAAGAGGAAAGCCAGAAGCATATACCAACAACTACTAAATCACGGCTATACAACAATCTACGACGACACAGGAAGCATAGGAAGGAGATACGCCAGAAGCGACGAGATAGGAGTACCAGCAGCAATAACAATAGACTACCAAACCCTCGAAGACAACACGGTAACGCTAAGAGACAGAGACACATGGAAACAAGCAAGAATACCCGCAAACAACCTACCACAAGCACTACACGACTTCATATACAAGAACAAGCCGCTGGAAGAAATAGAGAAACACTACAACCCGCAAAAGCAAAGCTAATAACCCCAAAAAACAGAACCCACAACCCAGGCAACAGGGCCCGTCGTCTAGCCTGGTCAGGACGCCGCCCTTACACGGCGGAGGTCCGGGGTTCAAATCCCCGCGGGCCCACCAACAAGCTCCTACAAGATAATTCCGACGGGGACATGGGAGGATTAATTATAAACCCCACTAGTAG
>WAKG01000154.1 GCA_015523445.1 Desulfurococcales archaeon
CTGGTCCTCGTCATATATGAGATCGGCGTCTATGCTCGGGGGCCCGGCATCGCATCCATCGCAGGGGTCGGGGGGCACGGCTGTGGAGGCGCTGTACTCGGCCTCCACGTATAGGATATGCCCCCTGTATGCGATTGGCCAGTCCCTGATCCCCGCCTTCCCCACTACATCCCTGT
This sequence comes from Desulfurococcales archaeon, assembly GCA_015523445.1. Lineage (GTDB taxonomy): Archaea > Thermoproteota > Thermoprotei_A > Sulfolobales > Acidilobaceae > S012-22. The sequence goes on from WAKG01000154.1 coordinate 177, forward strand.
ACTGCTCCATCTTCGGGTTCACTATTGTGACCTCAGCATGCCCTGTCAACCCCCCGGTTGCGGCTGGTCCTAGCAGCAGTGCTAGGAGTAGGAGGCCTAGCAGCCGCACGCCCGGAGCACCCCCTCCGCGTCGTCCAGCAGCTCCCTGGCGTAGCGCCTCAGCTCCTCCATGCTCCTTATCTTATAGTAGCCCCTAAGCACCCCCTCTATGAGGCGGGCCACCTCCCTAGCCTCCTCGGCCAGCTCCCCCGATGCAGGGCACCTGCACAGGAGTAGCCTGGGTATGAGGTCCTGGAGCCTACCCGCCAGCTCCCCTAGCTCTCCTGCGACGCTCTGCATTCCTCCACGCCTCCCTCAGGTCTCTGGCTATGTCGATCGTGGCCATGTAGAGCAGGGCTACCACCGCGGCCAGCAAGCCGCCACCCGCTACAGCCAGCAGGGTTACAGTATCAGCCTCAACCAGGCGGCCAGAGGCCAGGGCCTCATAATACCCAACACCGATTTCGAAGCCGAAGAAGCCCGAGAGGGCCCCGACTAGGAACACGCCGGCAAACACCCGGGCATACCTACGCCACACTACACACCACCATACTATACTAGGGGCCGGGGGACTCTCCCGGGGCTGCTAGGACCCAGCGCAGCCGGGGGGTTGCGGGTAGGACCTACCTAGGACCTGGCTACTCCCCCAGCAGAAGCCTAGAGAAGCGGCGGGATGACGAGCCACATCCGGGCTGAGGGCCCACCGGGCTGGCCCGATGGGCGGTCGGGTGCAACCTGACCCCGCCGCTCCACACTATTATACAGTGATGCGTAGCTATAACGCTTACCACTCCCCGGGCCGGGTGGTGAACTCCCGGAGCTCTGTCTTGCTGGGCTGTATGTAGACTGCCAGCCGCCAGTGGCCGGCACGCAATACACCCTCCCCCGGCCTAGCTTCAATCAACCGCTGCTCCTCGCCTTCGGTAAGCATGTAGATGTCCCTGATCGCCGCTATGCTGGCCTCATTCAGCCTCAACAGGAGGACCGTGGAACTCTGCTCCAGTATGGTACGCCCTGCCTCCGAGCGGAGCACGTCCGCTGGACGCTGGGTCAGGAAGAGGAAGTTAACTCCATACTTGCGGCCCACACGGGATGTCTCGGCCAGCATGTGCATCAGCGCGGGGTACTCTGCCCACATCCAGCCCTCGTCAACCACGAGCAAGGACCTAGACCGCAGCCTGGGCCTCAGGAGGCCCGCTAGTACCGCGCCGGCTAGGACCTTCTGCCTCTTGCCACGGAGCTCCGAGAGGTCGAAGACCACACCAGAGCCGTTAGAGCCTAGCTCAGGTGGCATCCCATCGAATAATCCCATATCTGCACGGGCCTCCCTCAGCACACCCGACTCGATGAGGTCCTCCATGGAGCCAGCATCGTCTAGGGCTTCTAGCAGCTGGAGCTTCTCCTCCCTACGCTGCAACCCGTATACATCGGAGAGTATCTCGTAGACCGTGCTAAAGTCGAGTAGCCCCTGTCCGTGCAACCTTACGGGGTCTAGTCCAGCGGCCTCAGGGTCTGCCCTGTAGACCTGGAGCTCCGGGGAGAGGCGCTGGGCCACCTTGGCGTATTCCCCGCTAGGGTCTATGATGTAGACTGGGGATAGGAAGCGGCGCCACCACCTCCTAATGTATATCTTGCCAGTCATGCTCTTCCCTGAACCGGTCTCGCCTAGGACTACCACGTTGTAGTTTGGCATCTGGTAGGGATTGTAGACTATCGGCGACCCAGTCCTAACATTGAAGCCCATGAATAGGCCATCCGGGTGCGATAGCTCCTCTGAAACAAATGTATAGAGGGCGTGCGCGGCAGCGCTGCTAGCCAGCACCCCGTTAGCCAGCCACATAGCCGTGGGGTCCAGCACGTAGAGCCGGGCCTGGCCCCTGAGCGGCGCCTGGTACTTGACTCCTAGGCCGTCCAGGTAGCTCTCCAGGGCCCGGGCCTTCTCCTCCAGCTCCTCGAGGCCAGGGGCCTTCACCACTGCTAGGACCTTAACTCGCAGTACCCTATGGCCAGCTGAGGCCTCTGCTAGTAGCGCCTCCAGGGCCTCGGCTATCTCAGCCAAGTACCCCTCCCTTGCCGCTATTGATAGGCGGCGCCACTTGGTCCTAAGCCTGTCCACTTTGCTGAAGGGCTCCAGTAGGATGTGGAGCTCGTCCCAGGGTGCGCCTGCGAGGAACGCCTCGGGGAGGCTAGGGGGTAGCCTGGCCAGGAGGTAGGTCCTAGCCCACACTCCACCCGTCAGCAGTACTGACTTGTACTTCTCCTTGACTGGCCAGGGCCGCTCTAGGGGGAGGGCCATCCTGGCCTGCAAGCCCGCTATAACCGGGTCGTCGTCCCTATGCGCCTCGATATAGTAGCGTAGCGCCCTGTACTCCGCCCTCAGGTCCTCCCACTCTATAGTCCCCTCCTCCGCCACTGCATGTACCCATGCCTTGCGCCGCAGACTAGCTATCCACCTTGTGAAGCCCGAGATTAGTCTATCACGCTCTGACTCGGGCATGTCCTCGTAGGGAGCCACATCCACTTGCCACCACAAGGTCCTACCCGCAACCGGGGGGTTGCGCCCCCTACTCTTCTTGAACAGCATCCCCGGGACACCCCTATACATTACCAGGGGGTGGTGGACTACGAGGCGCAACCGGGGAGTTGCCAACACTATTACTTAGAACTAGTCTAAACCATCAAATTTTAAATATGATTGGGAGCATATCTAACACTTGAATGATTGCAAGTGATAGGAGTAGGCGAGGCGGCGGGGATGATGACTCCCCCCACTGCTGATGCGTGATGTACGGCCGACACGCTGACCCCCCGCCGCCAATATTTAATTAAAAAGCCTTGAGGACTTAATTTATGTAACTCTAATGACCAGGCGTCGGAGCTCCACGTTGCCAGCTCTAACGCTCACCTGGTGCACCCCCCTCGGCAACTCCAATGACAACCTGTAGCGTCCATCCCCTGAGACCTCAACATCGTAGACTCTACCATCCACGACCACCAACACCTCCTGTAGGGGCTGCATTGTAGCAGGGTCGAGGGCATAGCCCAGGAGCTCCACCCTGGCTACGCCCAGGTCCCTGTCGGCGGTGAGAGTATAGTCCTCCGCGTGCTCATGCCTCTTTGCAGGCCTCCTAGGTGGCCGTGTGAGTAGTAGCTGGGTCTCCGCTGGCAGCGGCTTTGGCTCCTGCCAGCCCAATGCCACCAGCCCAGCTGTAGCTACAAGGGCAGCGAGGGCGCCTAGGGTCACGGGGACTCCTCCAGTAGCGATGAATAGAAGGGGGCCCCTGGCTGCCAGCAGGTATGCCATCGATGCTGCGAGGCCTAGGGCTATCATTCTGCGCAGCGAGAGGTATAGGCTGCCGAAGCCGAGGGTGGGCTCGTCTATTATACTAAACTCTGGGATGGAGTTGACGGAAAAAAGGCGCCTAGGCATATTGACTCCCTCAAGGAGCTATGGCGTGGTGAGCCACGCCACTATCTCATTCACAGAGAACGCTAGAACCAGCGCTACAACGCCGCCAACCAGCCATCTACCTCCTCCCTCCTGGCCTGTCGCCATCTTGAAGCCACCCCATAGTATAGCTGCAATCCCAGCAGCCGCCACAAGTAACACAACTAAACCTAGAGCCTTACCCAGTGTACTCTCTACTGCCGGTGGCGCCTGGGGGGTTACCGTCAGGTTGACCTGCGCTGTTGCTAGAGGCGCGGCTAGCTGGAGTACGACTAGGGCGAGGGTTGCGATCCAGGTACGGGCCTTCACCCGCCTCTCACCTCTACTAGTATAGGAGGGTTGGTGGACTCGCTCAGGGGCAGGAATAGAGGAGGGCTAGGGCCTCCCCTCCACTGGGGAGGCGGGCCTCAACTATAC
>WAKG01000155.1 GCA_015523445.1 Desulfurococcales archaeon
AAACAAGGCTGGGCTTCTCAACCTCCCTGAGAACCCTGGCTGCGACGTCTAGCCACGGGTCGCTGGAGTCGTCCTTCACGTAGGCCACGCTTAGCCTCGGCTTCTTCACCCTCCTCCCATCTACTATAACCCTCCTCCTGGAGCTGCTACCCGATAGTAGTTCTAGCGCCCTGTCCAGGTCTCCTATTGTAGCTGATAGCCCGATCCGCTGTATGTCCCTGCCTGCTATCCTTGCTAGCCTCTCCAGCGAGTCCTTTAGCTTCTCGGCAACATACCTGCTATTCACGAATACAAGGCTGGGCTTCTCGACCTCCTGGAGCACCTTGCCAGCGACGTCAAGCCAGGGGTCGCTGGAGTCGTCCCTAACGTATGTAACGCTTAGCTTCGGCTTCTTCACCCTCCTCCCATCAACTATAACCCGCCTCCTGGAGCTGCTCCCGGATAGCAGTTCTAGGGCTCTGTCCAGGTCTCCTATTGTAGCTGATAACCCTATCCTCTGTATATCCCTCCCCGCTATCCTGGCGAGCCTCTCTAGCTGTATGATGAACTGTGCGCCCCTCTTGTTTGATAGGAGCTCGTGCACCTCATCTATTATGACCCACCTCAGGTTCCTGTAGTATACCCTGAACCTCCTAGACCAGTCCAAGTCTATCTCGAGGCTCTCGGGCGTGGTTACCAGTATGTGGGGCACGTTCCTAAGCCTCCTGCTCCTCTCGCTGGCTGAGGTGTCCCCATGCTTCCTGGCAACCCTGAATCCTAGCCTTGACGCCCACCAGGATATCCTTAGGTATAGGTCGTTTATGAGGGCTTTCATGGGGGTTATATATAGGAGGCTGACCGGCTCCGCGCCCTCGCGGGCCATCATGGAGAGTATGGGCAGGAGGGCGGCCTCCGTCTTACCCTCACCTGTTGGGGCTACCAGGATCGCGTTGGCCCCATCGAGTATCACGGGTATGGCCTTCTCCTGGACCACAGTGAGGCCTGACCACCCACGCCTCCTGATCAACTCTACCAGGCGCGGATCCAGCTCCTCCACCGCCCTCGGCATGCCCCTAGACATCATACTGCACCTCTACACCTTCGATCCCTTAGTGTTATCTTGGCTTCCCCCATTGTCTATGCCAGGATCCCCTTCACGGTGGCCGCTCCAATCTTATTAACTCTACGATACGGGAATCGCTTACATGAAGGTGGGATGAGGAGGGGTGCCAAGGAGGTACTACACCTGCCTGGTCTGCGGCAGGAAGTTCCCTGAGGGCCAGGGGATTATACTGGAGAAGGCTGGCAGGATCGTGCACCTCCACAGTAGGAGGTGCGCCTACAAGTTCCTGAGGCTGGTCCTCGAGAGGATAGATGACGGGTGCTCCAAGCCGGCTATAGACGAGGTTATAGAAGAGTTCGAGAGGATCAATAGGGAGAGGAGGCCTGTCAAGGTGATCTAGCGTGCCCAGGATAAGGCTATACTCAATACTAGCAGACGCGGCCGGGGCCAGGGAGATCAGCGTATCTCCCAGGCCAGGATCCACCTATAGGAGCCTACTAGAGGACCTAGCAGGGGAGAGGCCAGGGCTAGCCAGGGCCTTGGAGGCCATAGCATGGGATGTCAGGGTTATAGCAGACGGGGTACCCCGCAGTCTAGACGACGTTGTTGAGGGAGAGGTCATACACTTCCTACCCCCCTCAGCCGGGGGGCTACACGTGGAGGTAGGCGTCCTAAGGAGGGGGGAGACTGTTAGCCTAGATGAGGTCCTAACGAGGATCACTGGGTCTAGGATGACTGGAGGGGTAGCTGTGTTCATAGGGGTGGTTAGGGGAGTCAACCAGGGTGAGGGCGTGGAGGAGCTTGTATATGAGCATGCTGAGGACCTTACAGAGGAGACGCTTAGGAGGATAGCTGTTGAGGAGGCAGAGGTTCATGGGCTAACCGGGGTGGCTGTATACCACTATACCGGGAGGCTCAGGGTAGGGGATCTAACTATGATCGTTGCAGTGGCCGGAGAGTCTAGGAAGAACGTGTTCCCGGCGCTAGAGAGGATCGTTGAGAGGGTGAAGCACGAGGCCCCTATATGGAAGCTGGAGGTCAGGAAGGGCGGCCGGAGGGTCTACATAGTGGGTGATAAGTATATAGATGAGAGGGAGGTCACCGCCGGAGGACCCTCTCAGCGTCAACCCTCTCCAGGATCGCCCTAGCCTTCTCTACCGCCTCCTCCACGCTGTCAGCGGCTATGTTAACCACTATCCTAGTACCCTTAACCCTGACCCTGAACCTTCTCTCACCCTGAAGAACATACTTCTCTACAACCTCAAACTCATACTCCAAGGCACCATCCCTCCAGGATACAGTCAATCTGCCCGTGCTAGGATTAATAGAGGATAATATTGCCCCGTGAGCGTGGTGGGCATGGATGGATGCTCCAAGGATTGTTGTGACACCCCCAGGCCCTAGGGCTCGTGAGGTCGTGGAGGAGGATTCCAGGCTGATCATGCAGTCATTCTCCCGGTGGTACCCCCTGGTTGTGAAGGAGGCCAGCGGGGTCGTGGTTGAGGATGTTGATGGCAACAGGTACCTGGACTTCAATTCGGGGCTAGTGGTTGTAAACGTGGGCCACCGCCACCCTAGGGTTGTAGAGGCTGTGAAGAGGCAGGTAGACAAGCTCATACACTACTCCCTGACAGACTTCTACTACGAGGAAGCAGTCAGGGCGGCCAGGGTGCTCCTAGAGATATCACCCATAGAGGATGGTAAGGTGTTCTATACAAACAGCGGGGCGGAGAGTATAGAAGGGGCGATAAAGGTAGCCCGGGGCCATAGTAGGGGTTCGAGGCCATACATCATAGCATTCCTAGGCGCCTTCCACGGCAGGACAATGGGTGCCATGAGCGTCTCAGCCAGCAAGCCCGTCCATAGGAGGGGCTTCTACCCCCTGGTACCCCATATAATACACGTGCCGTACCCCTACACATACCGTTGCCCCTTCGGCGAGCTGGAGGAGAGGGAGTGCGGGGAGGCAGTGATAGGCTATATAGAGGAGTGGGTGTTCAAGAGGCTTGTTGACCCCTCCGAGGTTGCCGCCTTCCTAGTAGAGCCCATACAGGGCGAGGGAGGATACATAGTGCCGCCCGACAACTTCCTCCCCCTCCTACAGAGCCTGGCAAGGAGGCACGGCATACTACTAGCCCTAGACGAGGTGCAGACCGGGTTCGGGAGGACTGGGGAGTGGTTCGCAGCCCAGCACTGGGGAGTCGAGCCAGACCTGATGGCGGCTGCGAAGGGCATAGCCGGAGGCCTGCCCCTAGGCGCGATAGTGGGTAGGAGGGAGGTGATGGACCTGCCTCCGGGTAGCCATGCAAACACGTTCGGCGGCAACCCTATAGCCCTAGCTGCCATGATGGCTGTGGTAGAGGCTATCAGGGAGGAGGACATGCTATCCAACGCCAGGAGGGTTGGCGGCGAGATAATGAAGAGGCTGCGGGAGATGGGTGAGGAGATAGAGTTGATAGGTGATGTGCGGGGCAAGGGCCTGATGATCGGGGTGGAGCTGGTTAGGGATAGGAGTACCAAGGAGCCAGCCAAGAAGGAGCTGGCTAGGGTGCTTGAGGAGTCGTTCAAGAGGGGCCTCCTAGTGGTGGGCTCGGGCGAGTCTGTGGTGAGGATAGCCCCCCCACTCTCCATAACAATGGAGCAGGCAATGGCGGGGCTGGATATACTCGAGGAGGTGCTAAGAGACGTCTCCCGGGGGTAGGCTGTAGAGTAGCTTCCTCCTCTCCTGGCTAGGTACCTTCACAACCTCGCCTCTCCTAACCATATCAGCTATAACCCTACGGAGGAGCCACAGGTCTACCCCGCCAACCCTCTCTATAAGGTCCTCGAAGCTGCAGGGGCCACACTCCCTGAGGGCCTCGAGGACCCTAGCCCTGGCCTTCTCCGCCTCCACCGGAATCCCCTTATATTCGGGCTGGCGCCTGGGGGTTATTATGGTGCCGTGGTTGGGTGGCAGGGAGAGGCTGGAGCGGAGGCTTACTATAGCTGCTTTTATAGTATCCACCACAGCATCCATAATGAGCCTATATGCCGCTATTCACCTCGGGCTTGCCAGGTACTTTTTCATGGGTCTACTGTGGGGTGTCCCATCCTTCTTCACAGCCAGATCACTATTGTCTAGGAGGAGGTAGGTCCTCTCAGAGAACCTAACGGCATAGCCCATATCCTCCAGCATAGACATTATCCTCCCAGCAGACCTTGTGGAGACTCCTAGCATGGAGCTAACCTGCCTCACAGTCACGTACCTTCTCCCAGAGGAGGCCAGCAGCTCCCCAAGGAGCCTAAGGTCTATAGTCACCTTAACCCTCAAATCCCGGCACCCCATGTTGCTACATCCTCCTTTTAAACCCCCGTGGGGCTTCCTCATAGGTAAGTGGTGGGTGGCCGGAAGTGTCCAGGAAGATATACACCAAGTATAAGGATGTGGTGGAGTACCTGGGATTCAAGCAGCTCGACGTGTATAGGGTTGAGAGTGAGGGCAGGACCGTTGACATAATCAGGATCATGGACCCCATGACGGGCAAGGTTGGCGTGGTAAACCTTGGAGCGGCCAGAGAGGCCCTATCCATGTCGGAGTTCCTGGAGAATGTAGTGAAGGGGGCGGAGGAGGCAGGGCTGCCTGTAAACGAGAGGAGAGTAGCCACTCTCAAGGAAAGGTTCTCTAACAAGCCCTAGACAGGTGGTATCATAGACATTACCTCCAACACCTCCTCGAGGCTAGGCATACTACTGCTACCAATCCTAGAAACCTTAGCAGCCCCAGCCGCTACACCAGCCCTTAGAGCATCTCCCAGGCTAGCCCCCCGAGAGATCCATAGGTTGAAGGCAGCGTTAAACGCATCCCCAGCCCCAGTAGTATCTAGGACCTTAACCCTGGGGGAGGTAACTCTAACCACTCCCATCCTAGACACGGCGTATGCACCCTCAACTCCCATCTTAACCACGACCGCCTTCACCCTTCCACCCAGAAGCCTCCTAGCCGAGTCTACCCCGCTCCCCCCAGCCAGGGCCTCCAGCTCCCTAGAGTTAACCATCACATAGTCCACCAGGGGCGCCACGCTGAGGACCTCGCGGGGACTAGAGATAGCCACCCCGCCAGGATCGTAGCTAACGCTATCATACATCTCAGAGGCCCTAGCTGCTAGCATAGGGTCAACGCTGGCTAGGTGGACGTGCGCCCACCTACCGATGGGAAGGTCCTCAGGTCTCAGGTGCCTGTTGGCTCCCCGGCTCTTCACAATGATCCGGGAGGAGATAGATGGTATGGAGATTACAACAGCGACCCCAGGCCCCTCGCCGGGGACAAGCTTAACATGGCTAACGTCAACCCCTGTACCCCTCAGTATGGAGAGTAGGCCTAGGTCCTCGGAGACCCCGCCAGTGGCAGCTACAATACTACACCTACCCCCCATCCTAGCCATGGCTATTGCATAGTTGGCGGCGGCCCCGCCTAGGCCGATCCACTGGTCAAGGGCCACTAGGGACTCCTCTAGGCCTGGAGGGTGGGGAACTGATAGCACTATGTCTAGGTTTATGTTTCCTACCGATAGATGCCGCTCACCAGGCCCGGGTAGATCCATCTCTTACCCTTTCCCCCGGCCTCCCTATCCCAGGCTGCAAGTATCCTAACGGCCTCGCTGGCCACCCTAGAAGCCTCCCTAACCCCAGCATCAACTATGAACTCGTCGGTCACCCTATTGGCAACGACTGCGCACACGCACCCGGCCCTAGCCCCATATATGGTTGCTAGGGTGAATATTGTACTGGACTCCATCTCGAAGCCCAACACGCCGAGGGCGCTTAGCTCCGGTATTATAGTGGAGTGTCTAGGCGTTATGAACCCCCTGAACCCTGGCCTTCCTTGGCCCACGTAGAAGCTGTCAGTGCTAGCTACGAGGCCCACGTGGTACCTGTAGCCCAGCCCCTCCGCCGCCTCCACCAGGGCCATGACGACATCGGGAGAGGCTACTGCCGGGAACCCCTCGGGAGCGTACTGCTTGCTTGTGCCCTCCATCCTGACCGCTGCAAGGCCTATAACGAGGTCTCCTGGCCTGACAGTGGACTGTATGGACCCCATGGTGCCTACACGTATAAAAGTGTCGGCTCCGACCCTGAGAAGCTCCTCGATAGCTATTGCAGTGCTGGGAGAGCCTATCCCTGTGGAAGTAACGCTTATACCCACGCCCCTGTACGTGCCCGTGTAGGTCCTATACTCCCTATGGTCTGCCACTAGCCTGTGCTCGTCCCACATACCAGCTATCAGGCCAGTCCTGCCGGGGTCTCCGGGGAGGAGGACGTAGCGGGCAACATCCCCTGGCTTAACCCTCAGGTGGTACTGAAGCCCGCCCTCCCCTACAGGCTCAGCCGCGCTCCTAAGCCTATCCCCCATGAATCCACCCCAATCCTAGTCTAGATCACCGTGGACCCTCAATAACAATTATAATATATCCCCTCTGACCAGGTGCTAGGACCTAGTGGGGGAAGGTGGCATACTCAAGATACTGGTGCCTGGGAGGAAAGACGCTAGGGCTATTGAGGCTATGCTAGAAGCGTTTATGCCGGGATGGAGAGCCCGGGTGGAGAGCCTGGGGGGTATGCGGGGGGATAAGCTTCTAGACGCTGCTAGGGAGAGGATGGAACCCTTCACGGTAGCCCTGCTGGGGTCTAGGGAGGAGAGGGTGGCTAGAGAGCTGGAGAAGGAGGCCCCCATGTTCTCCGAGGTCCTGGTGTCCAGGGCCGCCAAGGTTAGGAACAACCCCCTAGGGGTGCTACACGGGCTCCTATCCATGGCCAGAGCCGGGATAAGGCTGAGATCCTCCTGGGTAGGAGGAGCCCTAGTGCTGGCTAGGGTCAACGGCTCCACACTCACAGGGGCACCTATAACACCGCAGGGGGACTCCTTCCTAGTATATGGTCAGGGTGCTAGGGTACTGTCTCTCTTCCTAGTTAAGAGGATACCCGGAGCAGCGCTCCTATACAAGGCTGGGAAGGGGAGGCACCTAGTCTATGCGGGCCCCGGCCCCATGGGTGAGGTTTACTTCGGCAACGGGTATGGGCCACCTAGGGCTAGGACCTACCCTGGGGCGCCTAGGGCTAGGATAACTATAGGATCAATAGTAGAGGCAAACCGGGATGTAGTCAAGGTGCTGGAGAGGCATACGGTCGAGGTCCTCAGAAGGTCTGCGGGGGAGCCAGACTTGGTCCTGGTGCCCTGGAGCGGGGGTAAGGACTCTACAGCGGCCCTCCTGGTAGCCCTAGAGGCATTCGGTAGGGACAGGGTTAAGGCAGTATACGTAGACACAGGTATAGACTTCCCAGAGAACCTTGAGTATGTGGAGGAGGTTGCATCAAGCCTCAGGATAGACTATATCGTGAAGAGGGCTACGGTTGACGATGGACTTCTCCTAGAGGGTATGCCCATGCCAGACCCAGACTATAGGTGGTGCACCGGGAGGAAGCTTGACGCTCTCAGGGAGGGCTTCAGGGAGGCGGCCTGGGGCAGGGTTGTAGTGGTTACGGGTGATAGGGATGCTGAGTCTGAGAGGAGGGCCAAGAGGCCCCCGGTTAGGATGGACGAGAAGCTAGGCTACCCAGTTGTATCCCCCCTGAAGCTCTGGAGCGGGGCCCACGTGCAGGCCTATATACTATCCAAGGGAGTCCCGCTCAACCCCCTATATGAGAAGGGATTCTACAGGATAGGCTGCTATATCTGCTTCGCCCTTAGGGGGTGGGAGATCGAGGTTATGAGGAGGGGAAGGGTCCTAGACAGGATAGTGGGTCAGAGGCCGGATCACAAGGTCCTTATAGACAGGTTCCTAGAGATGAAGAGAAAAGGATTTGGAGGAGACCTCGGAGACTGTATATGCGGGGCATAGGTGCACCCAGGTTGGACGTGGAGGAAAGGCTAGACCTGATAACACGGGGAGCGCTGGAGGTAGTAACCAGGGAGGAGCTCAGGGAGAAGCTAGAGGCGGGGGAGAGGCTCCGGGGATACATAGGCTATGAGCCCAGCGGCCTTGTACATATAGGGTGGCTGATATGGATGATGAAGGTAAGGGACATAGTTGATGCAGGCGTTGACTTCACTGTGCTAGAGGCGACGTGGCACGCCAGGATTAATGATAAGCTTGGCGGCGACATGGAGCTGATAAGGGAATCGGCCAGGCTGGTTAGGGTAGTCATGGAGGCCCTAGGCATCCCGGTGGATAGGATAAGGTTTCTGGACGCCGAGGACCTTGCAGGGGACAAGGACTACTGGGCCCTGGTCATAGGAGTGGCTAAGAATGCTACCCTGGCAAGGATCAAGAGGTCCCTAACAATAATGGGGAGGAGGGCGGATGAGGCGGAGCTCGATGCATCCAAGATCATATACCCAGCGATGCAGGTTGCAGACATCTACTACATGGACCTAGACATAGCCCTCGGCGGGATGGACCAGAGGAAGGCCCACATGCTGGCCAGGGATATAGCGAGGAGGATGGGGGCCAAGAAGCCTGTAGCAATACACACCCCCCTATTAACCGGCCTCCAGGGCACGGGCAGGATGGACCCCTCGAGGCTGGCCGGGATGGAGGTTGACGAAGTCTATGCTGAGGTTAAGATGAGTAAGAGCAAGCCAGAGACGACGATACTAGTCCACGAGGACCCGGGCGAGATAAGGAGGAAGATGAGAAAGGCCTACTGCCCCCAGGGCCAGGAGGAGTATAACCCCGTCATGGAGATAAACAAGTACATACTATTCCAGACACCAGGCTTCAGGCTAGTGGTCGAGAGGCCCAGCAAGTACGGCGGCACCGTTGTATACGAGACGTACGAGGACCTTGCAAGGGACTTCAGGGAGGGCAAGCTACACCCGCTAGACTTGAAGAATGCTACTGCCGAGGCCCTGGCAAAGCTGCTAGAGCCGGTTAGGAAGAGGATCCAGGGCGACCCCATGCTACTCGAGTCGATCAAGAGGATCCAGGGGGCCACAACTAGGTAGTTAGGTAATAAGGCCCCACGTACCCAACACTACTAGGGACCCCATCTTGGAGAAGGTATTCCAGCTCCTAGACGTCACCTACGAGATAGTCTCGGGAGCCCCATCCATACTAATTTACGCCAGAGACGCTGAAGGCTCCAGGATAATACTAGTACACGACAGGTTCAGACCATACTTCTACGTAATCCTGGAGGACGCTGCAGACCCGGGCAGGGTAGCGGGGGAGATCAAGAGGCTCTCAGAGCCTGGGAGCCCCGTGCTAGAGGTGCAGGAGGATAATATGAGGTATATAGGCAGGCCGGTCAAGGCACTAAGGGTGACAACCCTCATACCAGCCAGTGTGAGGAGGTACAGGGAGAAAGTAGCCAGGATACCCGGGGTAAGGGAGGTCCTAGAGGCTGATATAAGGTTCGCTATGAGGTTCATGATCGACCACAACCTCTACCCCATGAGGTGGTATAGGGCCGAGGTGGAGAAACACAGGGGCCTACCGGGCTACAGGGTGGACGGGTTCTACAGGGTAACGGGACAGATAAG
>WAKG01000156.1 GCA_015523445.1 Desulfurococcales archaeon
AGCTGGAGGGGCTCAGGATATCCGGGCTTCCCTGCAACAGCTGGGTGAAGAAGCTGGCCGGGCTCTGGCTGGACTACCCCCTCTTCCGGGGCCGGCTGGACGTTGACTCTTACAGTAGGTAGGAGGGCCTACAGGGCTGCCAGGCATAGGCCTGGTGGCCAGTGGCTGCGTAGGTGCCCCGCAACCCCCCGGCTGCCGGATGGGAGGACTAGGATCGTGCTCGACGAGGCCACTTCCTACGGTAGGTGGTCCCTGGCCATCAAGAACCTTGTAGACCGGGTTTGCTCAGACAACTTGGTATCCTACATGATAGTTACAAGTAGCTACTCGCTGGAGCTGAGTGAGGCTAAGAGTATAGAATATTATCGATCTCCTTGAATCCATCCTCCAAAGGCCCCCAGAGTACTTGAGGGCGTTGAGGGCCTCGTGGAGACTATGAGATCCACTAGCCCCTCTCTGTACGAGTCTCTTAGTACTAGAGCCTCCCTGGTATACTCTTCCTAGGAAAACACTTGACGGCATCCGGGGGCATAAGCAACTATCCCCCATCCTCCACCTCCTTACCTCCTCTACACACTCCAATCTAGATAATAAAAGGGATTAAACGTGTAGTAGGGCTAAACCATAGACTGCGTACAGCTATATTAGTACATTCTATCTTTCTAAATTGAAACCTATGGTTATATAGTACAGTGGACTGTAATAACTTAAAAGTAATCAAAATGAAAACATCTCATAAAGCTAACTTTTTTTCCCTCCGTAAACCTATATTATTTCCAGGATAGGTGGAATTATGTCTAATGATAGGCATTACGGTTTGTATGCTTTCATGTTTATAGTACTTAGTTTAATCGTACTAGTGTTATTATATTATGCATGGTCTCCTGGCGTCTCCTCTACTAATAATCGTTTTAGTGCGTGTGTGTATGAGGTTAATGTTAGTGATGATACTGGAGAATTACTAAGCAAGGCGGAGTGCGATGTTAACAGGGTTATTACAGTGTATAGTGTAGCTAGTTATAGTCTAGATAGTATAAATTATACGGTTGATAAGTATAAGGTGGTGCTGGTTCGTAATGTGAGTGAAATAATATTAGAGAATATCTATAGTCTAATTGGTTTATCGGGTGTAGATCTCGGTCGTGAGCCTTCTTCTATAGTATTATATCATTGTGGTAGTAGTATTTGCGTATTGTACTTGTTTCCTGATGACGAGTATTATATTTCAAATTATATAGAGTTGGGTTATAGGGTCTCCAAGCAGGTACAGCATCCCTCTATTTTGCTGCCTGTTAGAGTCAATGATGTTCCATCCCTGTATAGCGTGTCTATATTGGAGCAGGATGTTGCCAGCAAGTCTAATATATCGGGGCCAAATATAGTGAGTTACAACAGGACGCTGAACTTGATCCTGACACTATTTATAGGTGGTTGCCTAGAGCGGGATATCGCTGTGAGTGAAACTGTGAAGGTGACCACAGGGGGTATACTTGCCGACTATGAGCCTTCGACGAGCTACTCCCCCCTACATGCCAGGCTACCGGATGGCACTGTTTTGGAGTCTAACTTTACTGGCGTGTATAAGGATAGGAGCGACTTCTCGCATGGCCTTGCTAGGTGGGTTATAGATGTTTCAAAGTGTAAGGGTGACGGGGTTCAGGTAATCCCCTCCTATGTAAGTATAGATAAGACTAGTGGAGCACGGCCTACATGGGTTCTAATTGGCTTGGATACTGGCGGTGATAGGGTGGACCTGATGCTCAAGGACTAGATCCTACACCTGGTTACTCCCTGTCCCGTGCCTGAACCAGGGGATAATGGATTATATTAGTATGCGGCTACCCCCTGTAGCTATGCTGTAGGGGCGACCTAGTGCCAATCAGGGTGGAGGAACTACGGGCCTCATATCCCCCCGGGAGCGGGGTGGTCATTGACGGCATTAGCATGCATACACGGAGGTACGAAGTATTAGTTTCGTGGCTGGCCAGGATATATAGGATTAGTGGGGGCGTATCCCCTCCGTATCTGATCCCTGGCTGGCCATATACATCATCGAATCACAGTAGAGCCGCGAAATTGTAGAGCTGGGCCCGTTGTACCCTTGGGGTCTAGGCTGTGCTATTTCCTGTTTGCTAGATTTCCTAGCTTGGCCAGGGCTTCCCTGTATGTAATCTCGCCCTTGTCCAGACTGTAGAGTATCCTGGCGGTCTGCCTGTCCTTGCCGTTCTTCCTGGATTCCTAGGCTAGGGCCGTCAGCTTGACTAGGCGGTGCCTCATCTCCAGTAGCCTGGGGTGGTGCATGAGCCCTCCACCCTTCTAGTATTCTTACCGGTGCTAGGCATTAGGTTATGGAGCTAGCCTCGCCCCCTCCGCCCTCGCACCGGCGGGTTCCTCTGGCATTATCTATGGGCTAGGCGACTGCGCCTCCGCTAGGACCTTCCGCCTCACCGCCTCCTCTAGGTCCTCGAGGGTTACAGGCCTAGAGGGGTCTAGGCCTAGTTGTTGTAGGTCCTCTGGGTGGGCTAGTACTGTTAGGGTCTCGGTGTGGGTGCATAGGTCCTCGGGGGCTAGCTTCTTGCTGCATAGGTCTAGCTTGGCCTTCTCTGGTAGCCTCCGCCATAGCGCCTTGTTCTTGGGCACGGTCCAGTCTAGGAGGTGGTACCACTCGGCCACCTCTAGCCTAGCCACGAGTGGGGCCTCGCCTTCTAGGCCTAGCTCCTCTACTAGCCTACGGGGCAGGATTATCCTATACCCAGTGTACTCCCTCTCCTCCCCGGTCTTCAGCTTCTTCCTCATCCTATAGGGCTTGGCCACGAGCCTAACCCAGCCCTTCATTTTTACTGCATCACCCTAATTATTCCGTATTAACAGTTATGTGTAGCCTGAATATTTATATCTATATGCTGGTTGTTGCTTGACAAAGCATTTATACCTTCATTCAGCATGAATAATGAACTAGTGGGGAG
>WAKG01000157.1 GCA_015523445.1 Desulfurococcales archaeon
CTCCACCCCCTAACCCCGCCTACATCAACCTCCTCCACCAGGCCCTCCACCTCCAGCCTCCTAATGTGGGCCAGCGCCTCGCCCATGGCGAAGAACCTCTCGGGGGCGGGGTACTCGCCCCAGCTACTGTACCTAGTCCTCCACCTTATCCTCCTGGCCAAGTCATACCCGGTTAGGGGGCCCTCCCTTAGTAGGCTTAGGACCTCGGCCAGCCTGGACTTGTGATGCTCCAGGATCTCCCTAGCCCTCGCGGCTGGATCCTGTATCGGATCCCTGTGCCCCGGGTAGGCTATACTGGCCCCCATCCCAGCTATCCTGGACAGGCTCTCCATATACCAGCCCAGGGGGTCGTCCCTCCAGTCGTGTATTGTCACGTGGGGGGTTATGCCGGGGAGTAGTGTGTCCCCCACTATGATCCCTCCATCTGGCAGTTTGAGTAGTATGTGCCCCGGCGTGTGGCCGGGGGCCTCGAGGACCTCAGCCCTGGCCCCGCCTAGCTCGATACTGTCTCCCCCGCTTAGGGGCCTCCAATCCAGCGCGGCAGCCTCCTCGTACACGTCCCCCAGCCTCAAGGCTGGGTGGGCCTTCTTGATCTCCTCCACCTCCTCCCCCGGCATCCCGGCTTCCCGGTAGAGCTGGAGGGCGGAGCCGATGTACTCCTCCACGCCCCTCTTGATAACCTTGAGGTCCCCCTCTCCTATGTAGAGTCGTGCCCCGGAGGTGTAGTATATCATTGTCGAGGCGGTGGAGTGGTCCACATGAAAGTGGGTTACCACAACCCTCTCCAGGCTGCAGAGGCCCCCATCAGCCCTAGCTAGGCCTCGGGAGAGGTCTAGGAGGGAGCGGCCCCACAGCATCCCGGGGTCGATTAGGGTTGAACTTATTAGGTATGAGTTTACCCAGCCAAGACTCTTTATGGGTAGCCTCACCTTGATACGGGTCACATCCAATCTACATGGACACCATCAAAGTAGTTGCATTCAGGGGGTCTATATAGGCTTGGGGCCTGCCCGGGCCAGCGCCTTGTAGAATATGATCCACTCCCCCAGGATCCAGGTCGCCGTGAGCATTGTTGGTGGCGACGCTATCCAGGACAGCTCACCGAGGAGCCTGTACTCCAGGAAGTCAGCTAGCGCCATGCCTGCCTGCGCACCCCCGAAGCCAGGCAGCGGGAATAGGGCCCACCTGGCTAGGAGAAGGGGCGCCAGCACGCTGGCTACACCCTCCTGGATCCCCTCTGAACCACTGGCCAGCGCTATATTCACTAGTAGCTCCATGTCGAATAGGAAGGTCCTCCAGCACACGGCCTGGCCTAGGAGGGAGAATGCGATCAGGAACCTGTAGGGCTTCCACCTGAACCTGCTAAACCCGGCCAGCCATAGGCCTACGGCTGGGTATACTAGGGCCGCCTGCATGCCGAAGGGGCTCAGCATGGCCAGGAGCACGGTGGAGGCTAGAGCTACTACTAGCAGGGGCACTGAGATGATCCTAGCGGCCATGGTAGATACCCTATAAAACCTGGGCGCCAGCTCCCCGGGGCTAACACCACCTATCAAAGGCTCAAATACACTGTAGGCCAGGTAGGCGTAGGCCACATAGGCTAGGGGATACCCTACTGCCACCCACGCCTCAAGCCACCATGCAGCGCGGATCACCTCATAGACCTCGCCCCAGGCTATGCATAGGAACATTGCACTCGATACCCACGCTGTGGCGAAGGGGGCTAGGGCTAGGGCTAGGGCCAATACAACCCTATAACGTCTACCCCATACCAGTCCCGGGGAGACTACTAGGGGAACTAGTAGGAGAGCCGCAACCAGGTAGAAGAGGGCCGGTGCTAGGAAGAGCCCGTACCACACGTTGTCGGTCCCGATACCGAGGGTCTTGTGGAAGAAGACACGGTAGGGTTTGTCGCAGGCTAGCAAGGCATTATACTCTAGGTACGCCGCCCATAGGTAGAGGAGGATCATGTATACTGAGAATAGGGCGACGATCCTCCTATAATCCACACTTCCACGCTCCACAAATTAACACAAACATCTACCCAACCATATACATTAATATTATTAATAATATTAATGTATAGTAGCTGTCTAGGTCCGGAGAGCCTTAATCACACTATTAGCAATCCTCTTCTAACAGACTCCGCCAGCCACTGAGGCTTAACCTCCTCCCTGAGCCTCCCCGGTTGTATGACCGATATTGATACATAGCCGTTGAGGACCGCCCATACATCGGTGCCCTCCTCGGCATCCCAGTACCTACTCCTCCAGCCGCTAACCGCTACTCTAACCATGCCGTTCTCCATGCTAAGGCTTAGTCTATAGCTGTTGCATGCTGGCCTGGTTAGCATGATCCCTCGGGGCTTCCCCTCGGGAACGTTCAGGTTCAGGAGCACCGGGTCCCTGCCCCTTAGTATGCCTGCTAGGGATGCAGCTAGCCTTGAGGCCAGCCTATATAGCGTGGGGTCCCTGCTGGTTGAGTCTGTTGCCAGGCTAGCTGCTATGGATGGTATGCCGTGTATCGCCGCCTCCAGTGCTGCCCCGACTGTGCCGCTTGTTAGCAGATCCTCCACCCCCATATTAGGCCCCTTGTTTATCCCAGAGACTACTACATCTGGCTTCTCATCTAAGAGTAGCTGGAGGCCAGTTAGTACCGCAGTTGCTGGAGTTGAGTCTATGCTCCATGCTCTTGCCGCTCCCGGGTATTCTACCTCCCTGATGCGTGCTGGGTATTTGACTGCTTTCCCGGTCCCGCTCTGGTTCGACTCAGGGGCCACTAGGTAGACGGTGTAGCCGCTTGTGGATAGCCCTCTTACCAGCGCTTCTAGGCCTGGAGCTTTGATCCCGTCGTCGTTAGTTACTAGTATGCGCATAGTGTTGGTTACCCATGCTCACAACCTGTGGATAGGGATTAAAAACGGTTAATAGGTGTGTGAATGGTTTAAATTCGTGTTTGACGTCTATAACCTCTACGGGATCTACTATTACGTGTCGAGGAGGCGGTTCGTGATGGTTAGGCTACCTAGGAGGACTATACCTCTCCTAGCCCGCGATATTATGAGCACCCCCGCTATCACAGTTAATGAGAACACCCCGCTCAAGGAGGTAGCCAGGATAATGTGTGAGAAGAAGATCGGGAGCGTCGTAGTTATAGGCTTCGACGGGAAGATCAGGGGGATCATAACTGAGAGGGACATGACCTGCGCTGCAGGCAAGGAGGAGGCTACCCTCGACATGCCTGCCTGGGAATTCATGACGCCTGACCCGGTCACCGTGACCCCCGAGACACCTGTGATCGACGTGCTGGACAAGATGAGGGACCTAGGGGTAAGGCATATACCAGTAGTTGATAGTGAGGGGAACCCGCTGGGCATGATATCTGCCAGGGACATAATGGCGTTCGTAGACATCCTCATGAGGATGTTCGGTGGGAGACGGTAAACAGGGTATACTGATTTGCATTAATACCCCTCCACCCACATTAACCCAGGCGGGCCGAGGGGAAGGTAGTGCACGTTCTGGAGGTAGAGGGGCTTAAGACATACTTCTACACCCTCAGGGGCATAGTTAAGGCGGTAGACGGCGTCTCCTTCAGCCTCAAGCGCGGCGAGACAATGGGGCTAGCGGGAGAGAGTGGATGCGGCAAGTCTACCGTGGCCTGGAGCTTGCTAGGCCTAGTACCTCCCCCGGGCAGGATCGTTGAGGGCTCGATAAGGATCGATGGGATGGATATAACGAGGATGACGGAGGCTGAGATAAGGGCTAAGGTAAGGTGGAAGAAGATAAGCATGGTCTTCCAGGGCGCTATGAATGCTCTCTCCCCCGTACACAGGGTGGGAGACCAGATCACGGAGCCCCTCATAATACACAAGGGGATGAGCAAGGATGAGGCCTGGAGCAAGGCTGAGAAGCTCCTCAAGCAGGTAGGCCTCAGCCCGGATATCCTGAACAGGTACCCCCACGAGCTAAGCGGCGGGCAGAAGCAGAGGGTTGTCATAGCCATGGCACTCATAATGGAGCCCGACGTCATAATAGCTGACGAGCCAACCACAGCACTAGACGTGATCGTGCAGGGCCAGATCCTAAACCTGCTCAAGGAGATAAACTGGGAGCACGGGGTAAGCATAATCTTCATAAGCCATGACCTCAGCGTGATAGCAGAGGTCTCAGACAAGGTAGCTATAATGTATGCCGGAAAGATCGTGGAGATAGGCCCCTCAGAAGCCATATTCAAGGACCCCCAGCACCCCTACACCCAGGCACTGATAAAGGCAATACCCAAGCTGAGGGGCCCCAAGGAGAAGCTTGCATACATACCCGGCCAGCCGCCCGACCTCAGGACACCCCCTAAGGGCTGCAGGTTCGCCCCCAGATGCCCATTCGCATGGGAGAAGTGCCACGAGGAGGAGCCTCCCGAGGTTGAGATTGGGAGCGGCCACTACTCCAAGTGCTGGCTCAACCTGGAAGAGTACAAGGTTAGGAGGCTGCTAGCCGCCCCGGGCTAGACCAGGTCTAGGAGATCCCTCTTAGGCGGCCATAGCCTGATGGATGGGTAGTACTTGCTGAATATTAGCCTCCCATACCCCATATTATAGTCACTAATCACATGTACCTCCAGTAACTCCTTCTTACCGGTCTCAGCAATGTACTGAGCTACTAGCTGCTTGAGTGCCGCATTGAATGCGTATTCGAGTGCTGCCTTTAGGTCGCCCTCTAGGCCCCGGACCTCCCCCTTCACCTTTATAACAAGGTCTATGTCTCTTCCGCTGAAGTCTGTCACCGTCTCACCACCGCTTAGATCAATATAGTGTATCTCCTCCACTATATCACCTAGCATCTTGGCTATGCATGAGGCGACCGCCTCCGCTATCATATATTTAGCCTTCGGCCTCCAGGCGGGCAGGGAGCCTAGCTTCCTCTCCAGCTCCTCGCATTTATCCATAACATTGGCTATCCTGCTTATCCTGAAAGACACGCCGCACACCCCAGGCGCCGGGGTATAATGCTCTGTGATGCCATGAGCCTATCCAACCTGGCCCCACAGCTATTTGGCTCCCCAAAGTATATATAGGCTTCATTTACATATAACTATAGTATAAGTTCAAGTCATATTATAAATCGTATTACATGGAGCATGCTAGAAGCGTGGAGTCTCAACCACACTCCAAGCTATCTTCCTCGCCTCCTCCAGCCTGCTACCATGCTCCTCCATGAGAGCCTTCATCCTTTCCCAGGCTATCAGCTTGCACTCACCACATAGTATCGAGCCGCTCCTACAGTCCCTATAGATCTTGGCCAGCTCCTCATCACTCATCAAGTGATACATATCCATATCATACACTGTGCAGGCCTCTGGCACCCCCCCTAGCCTCCTCTGCTCCTCAGCCGTAGCCCTGCCCCCGGTGAGGGCCCTCATAAGCTTTCTCCTGGCCTCGGGGAGAGGGTCGGTGAGGAAGATCGTGGAGTCTGGCCTGCTACTGCTCATCTTAGCCCCGTCAAGCCCCCTCTGCATCTTGTGGTAGGTGCTCGCTGGCCTCTCCAGCTCTATTATGCCCCCCATCCTGTCGGCCAGATCCCTGGTTAGCCTTAGATGCGGGTCCTGGTCGGCTCCGACCGGGACGACCACGTACTTATAGCCGCCGTACTCGTCTAGCTGGACGTGGAGTATGTCGGCGGCCTGCGTTAGGGCCGCCATGATCTTGGCAGGACTAAGATCGCCGTAGATCGCCTCCATCTCCGCAGCAGTCACCTTCCCGGCAAAGAGTTGCGCCAGCCTGTAATACGGGGTCCCCCGGGCTGTCTGGAAGTAGAACTCTGTCTTATCCGGGTCTAGGCCCAGGGCGATCATATTGGCTATATACTCCTCAACCCCTATCCTTACAGCTTCCCTGCGAGGTATCCTTCTGACTATCGACGCCTCAGCATCGGCTATGGCCACAAACACCTTGAACCCGTTCCTCTGGTAGTAGATCAACTGATCCACCGTCAGCTTATGGCCGAAGTGGAAGCGGCCGCTGGGCATGAACCCTGTTAGCACTGCAACCCGCTCGCCCCGAGCCCTGGCCTCGAGCACCCTATCCAGGTCCCGGTGGCCGAACACTATGCCCCTCCTCATGTGCACACTAGGCTTCATGCCAGCCTTCTCGAGGAGGGGAAACACTGTCTCGATCGGCTTGATGCCGAAGACCTCCATCAGCCTCTTATAATCCTTTACCTCGAGTGTGCCCCAGGGGTCTATCCTAGGCTCCTCCCCTGCCAAGGCGTGTAGCCTCCAGGCAAGAGGTGGCTAAGATAGGGTATATTATTGTAGGTGCTAGCACCTTGTCGAGAAGCCTAGGCCGGGTAGCCTGTTGAGTATCCAAGCTATGTCCAAGCCCCTAACCTCGGCAGCCTCTGGGCCTACCCTAGGGCCTAGGACCTCGATGAACAGGCCCTGGGATAGCTTCTCCCCGAGCATCCTAGCATCCCTGGGCCCGCTACACCTAGACCCGGCTAGCCTCACCGCTAGGCTGGCAGCAGTGGTGACCTGGCCCTGCTCCTCCAGCTGGCGTAGGGCCGCCAGGTTCACCCTGTCCTCAAGGCCGCGGGCCTCGAGGACCTCACCTCTCACCTTGTACTTCTCCACTATCACAGGCTTGGATATACTCCTAGGCTGCGGCTTCCTGTACACCCCCTCCTCGGGCTTATATCCTGCCTGCTCCGCCACCCTCCTGGCCTCCTCCCTATACCAAGTCGCATCTACCGGCTTGTACTCATCCATCACTATTATCGTGTCTGCCTGGGAAAGTAGTGGTATAGCGCCTGAGGCTACTATAACCAGGGATATACCCGCCCTCTTCAGCCTCCCGGCAGCATCTGCCAGTGTTATTATGGTCCTCTTCCCAGTCACCCTCTCAACCCACTGGTCCCTATGGAGGGCGTTGGTTGCAGTCATGTCCTCATCCACGATCAGGACCTCGGCCCCCGCCTCAACTGCTTCTTGGAGGCTGGCAAAGAGGCTCGTAGCCCCGCTAGCATCTGTTGTTGTAAAGCACCTAGTATCCCTCCCTCCGGGCAGGTCCTGGATCCACTGTGCTAGATCAACGCAGGAGACCCACCTGCCGTTCTCGCTCTCAAGGGTTACTGCGTTCCTCACGGTTACAACCCTCTCTCTACCATCGCCCTCCACGTGATTCCACACGCCGCTAGCTATAGCTTCGGCCAGCGTAGTCTTCCCGTGGAATGCAGGGCCAGCTATGACTGTGAGGCCCCTCCTGACCCCCATACCCTCAACACTGGAGCCGTCGGGGAGATCTATAGCAACCTCCAGGCTGGGCGGGCTCTGGAAGGGCACAGCACCCTCCAGGGGCTCCCAGCACCCACCACACCTGCGTGGAAGTATAGAGCCATTGCCAATGAACGATATGAGCCCGTATCGTGGCAGGGCCTCCCTTATCCACTCCTGAACCCTCCAGTTATACACGTGCCTCTCAAGGGCCTGAGCCTCCATGGACGCGGCCTCGGCGACGAGTCTAGGGATCCTCTCCAATAGGAGCTCCCTCGACCTGCCACTCAGGATCCTCCTGCCCCTTGATGGTAGGCCAGCCCTCAGCCTGACGACAGCTACCATATCCTCTCCTCGGCTCATGCATACTGCGCCACTCCTAGCGATCACTAGGGGGCTAGGCCTTGGGATGGTGATCAAGCCGCTGCCACCTTCGCCCATCCTAGAGGAGTACCTAGCCGAGAGTGCGTGGAGCCTCCTGTAAAGGAGATCGCACACGGGGACCGGGGTGTCCAGTGTATCCCTGGGGACCCGCAGCCCCACCCGGGCCTCAACGATGCTGGGCGGAGCGAAGGGGTCACCCTGAACCTTAACCATTCTCAGATTGACCCCTAGGACCTTCCACTCCCGGCCCTCTAGGTCCTTGTAGGCCTTGTAGCCCCTGCCGTCTATTCTCCTCAGCGTGGCCTCCAGCCTGTCTGGCACATCTCTACCCCCGCGCCTCGGCGCGGGGTCTGAGATTATATGGTGGAGCCTAGGAGTCTTGCAGCTATCCTACGGGCCTCCTGGTAGATGCTTGGATCCAACTTGATCCCGTGTATGGCCTCTATATTCTCGGCCTCTATCCTCGATAGGCCTCCTGGGTAGATTAGGCTAGCAATCCCCTCATGGCACTCTAAACCTGGCTCTGCCCTGATCGCCTCAACCCTCTCCCCCTCCATGCCAGCATTTACCACTAGGAGCAGCTTGTAGCCCGTGATCACAGATTCCCTATCAATTGATAGTAGGGTTTCCACTGCATCACCTAAGCAGAGCTGCCTGCCACCCTCATCTATGTCTAGGAGCATCATCGTATGGAGCCCGGCAGCGGTATTCAAGTATATATACTCCGCCACACTGTATGGCTTCACACCCCTCCACGGCCCGGGTATTGTCACTATCCTCCCGTACTTGTAGAAGTCCAGCCCGGCCACCGTCATCGCAGCCACCACCCCTGATACGCCATGTATAACCCTTGCCTCGACACCTCTAGACCGGGCTAGGGCTAGGAGGCTGACGTGTGTCGTAGCTATCAGCGGGTGCCCACCTGTCACCACAACCACGAGTCCCTGAGAGGCCTCTTCTACTATGGAGGCCGCACCCTCCTCCAGCATGCCTCTGCTAGCCTCTACCACCCTACCCGTATACCGCCTCACCTCCTCCACTAGGCGCAGGCCTGATGGCATGGTATACTCTTCAACGTAGACCATGTCAGCCCTCCTCAGGGCTTCGATTAGCTCTCTTGTGAAGTGGCCTGGGCCCAGGCCGGCACCAGCAAGCAGCAGGGTCATGCCTAATCCACCATGCCAGCTCCTAGCGTGCATCTAGTAGCTATATCACGGCATGACTGCTATGTCCAGTTACTGCATATCCTTATGGTTGTAGAGCCCTTGATTGGGGTGCAGTAGCCATTATAGTGTAGAACCAGGGCGCCGCGGGCTAGCCTCGACAACCTGTCCAGGACCCTAGGATTGTCGTCGTGCACCTCAAGTATGCATCCTTCAGTGGAGAGTATCTCGAGGGCCATCTCATACTTGTACTCCTCCTCAGGCACCCCCCTCTCTCTGCCCAGTACAACATCCTCCACCAGGTGTATGAGGCCTAAGTCCCCTAGCACGTTGAGGACCTTACCCCTGTCTCGTGGGGGCCTGCCGGATAAGATGTAGACCCTCCCCATACCCGCGGCCTCCCTC
>WAKG01000158.1 GCA_015523445.1 Desulfurococcales archaeon
TCAGGGAGCCCTCCAAGAGTAGCTACGACATACAGTATCTAAAGAACGTGGTTGGGCTAACAGGGATAGCGGAGGCGGTGGAGGTGAAGTTCTCCAGCGAGAAGCCCCTAGAACTAGTCTTCAGGAGCCCAGAGGGGAGCAGGGTTAGATACCTACTAGCCCCCAGCACTCCCGGCGGCTAGCCTGGAGGGGGCCCGGAGCCTCTCCACTACCCACTCCCGGGGCAGGAGTGCTAGGAGCGGGGCGGCCCTAGGCCCCTCGGGCTTTCCTAGCAGGGCCAGGTAGAAGTCCCTGTAGAACCTTCTCCTCTCCCCCCTATCCATTCCACTCCCAAACTCTATCAGGGCCTGCTTAATCGCCTCCTCACTCCACTCCTCCAGGCCCTCGAGTACCCTGGCCAGACTAGCCAGCCTCTCCCTATCCCCTATCAGCCTGTAGGCCTCAACCGGCGGCTCCTCGGGGAGCGTTATCCTCAGGCCGCTGGGGGCATATAGCCTGGCCCACCTGCCCGCCTTCTCGATCAGCTCCCTAGTCCACCTTAGGCTATACTCATCCGGGTCCCTGGGTAGGTGCCCGGTCCTCTGGAGCCTCCTTAGTGCCTCCTCGGGGAGCTTATCCTCGGGTATGATCTGCGCTAGTATAGCTGCGTGTGTATAGCCTACCTGCGCTGGTAGCCTCTCCGGCGGGCTCTGGGGATGGCTTAGCTCGTAGCTCCTAGCCTCCACGATGCTCCCCTCCTCGGCCCCGAAGTATATCCTCTCGGCCCTGTAGTACCACTCGTAGTACCTCGGGATCTCCGCCATGTCTATAACGATCTTCCTGTGGGGGTGAGTGTTGAAGTAGAGGAACCTGAGTATCTGTGGGTGTGCCACGTCAAGCCACTCCCTGGGCGTGATGCCTGTGAACCCGCTACTACTCATATCAGCCTCCCTGCCTCCGAGCCTTATGGCTACCCACTCGTACCACTCACCCTCCGGGGGCTGGAATCTGAATACGTTCACTGCGAGGTCCACGCAGCTGTCTCTGCTACCTCCAGGCGTTGCATGGTCCTTCCCGTAGGGCTCGAAGTCTACCTCAAGCACGCTCCACACGCCGGTCCACTCGATCCTCCAGTTCAGCTTCGAGTCGTCGAAGCCAGCAACGCCCTCGTGACCGCAGTTCCTGCACCTATACCTAACCCTGTCGCCATCGAGAACCTCTAGGGCCTCTGTGGAGTCTATCCTGCCACAGGCCTCGCAGCGGGGCTCTATGGGGATCCACCCCTCGGGGTAGGGCTTTCTCCCCCTATACTTGTTCACAACCCTCCTAACCTCTTCCCTGAACTCTATAACCCTCCTCATGAAGGGTTTGAAGGGGCCTCTGTAGAGGCTTGTTGTGGTTACGACCTCCACCTTGCCATCGGTGAAGTCTTCTAGGTAGGGGCCGAAGTCGCTCCAGTAGTGGTCCACCCAGCTTTCATGGCACCCTTCGGGGTCGGGGACCCTGTAGAGGGGCCACCCCACATACCTGGAGCCGCTCCCATCCTTGAAGACGGAGATCTGGCTCTCCTTACCCTTCCATGGATCCTGGGTGTATAGGGTTAGTAGCTGCTTGGCCTTGTAGCCCCTCCTCTCCAGCTCCCTCCTCACAGCCTCGACTAGTAGGACCTCCCCGCGGAGCCTGCCTATGTGCTGGACTCCCGATACACTTAACCCGCCATTAAACACCAGCTCCTTCTTCCCCCGGGCCCTGAGCCTCTCCTCCAGCCTATCCACCAGCTGGTCCAGCCAGTGCTTCTCAGCCAACCCGTCCAGCCCCCATGGCTCCGCCAGTGTGAGGCGCCCCCTAGGACCATATTTAATATGGCCCCTGGAGCCTTACGATTACTAGGGGGTCCGCCATGCAGGGAGACTTTCTAGTAGCAACTATGGAGTCTGTACCCGGCTATAGGGTTGTTAGGGTTATAGGCCTTGTCTCCGGCTCCAGCGCAAGGGCGCGGGGGGTTGGAGGGGACCTTATGGCCGGGGTCAGGAACCTCCTCGGCGGTGCGGTGAAGGAGTATAAGGAGCTTATGGAGAATGCTAGGGACGAGGCGCTGGCTGAGATGGTGGAGAATGCGAGGAGGATGGGGGCCAACGCCGTCCTAGCGGTGAAGATGTCCACGAGCATGATAGCGCAGGGGGTTGCGGAGGTTGTATGGTACGGCACGGCAGTGGTGCTAGAGCCAGCCTAGAAGGGTGCATGCTATGAAGTTCAAGGCGGCGGTACTCCACTCTTGGGGCAACCCCTTCAGCCTGGAAGAGGTGGACCTGGAGGGCAGGGAGGGGTGGACCTGGCTAAGGGTTAAGGCGACCGGGGTATGTGGTAGGGACAGGGTTGTGTGGAGGGGAGGCTTCAGGAACCTCAGGACACCCCTAATACTGGGCCACGAGGTCTATGGGGAGGCCTGGGGCAGGCCTCATGGCGTCTATCCAGCTATTGAGGCGGCGTGCAATGGATCCACGTGCACCCTGCTCCTGGGCGAAACCACTCCCGGGGGCTATGCTGAGATGGTTAATGTCCCTGCCAGCAGCCTTGTTGAGCTGCCGTCGAGGGAGTATGAGAAGTATGCTGCAGCTGTGTGTGGCGTCGCCACCATGATCCACGCCTCCAAGGTGGCGGGCCTCGGGCCGGGTGACAGGGTCCTCGTAACCGGTAGCTTGGGCGGGGTTGGGGTCCACGGCATCCAGTACCTAGCAATGCTTGGGGCGAGGGTCTACGCCTACACTAGGAGGAGGCAGCATTCTAGGTTGCTTGAGGACCTTGGGGTGGAGCCGGTGCACAGCCTAGACTTCTACAGGGGGATGGGGAGGGTGGATGTGGTCATGGAGCTGGTTGGGGCTAGGACGTTGAATGAGAGTATGAGGAGCTTGAGGCAGGGCGGCTCACTGGTCCTGGTGGGTAACGTCGGCGGGGAGCCTATACTGATCGAGAGGCCAGCCCTCCTAGTAATGAGGGAGATACGCATCATGGGGACAGCGGCATACACCATGGAGGAGTACAGGGAGGCTATAAACCTAGTAGCCCGGGGGAGGGTGAGGCCCTTCTACAAGGCCTACAGGCTGGAGGAGGTGAACAGGGCCTACAGGGACATAGACGAGGGGAGGGTGATAGGTAGGGCGGTTCTAGTCACAGACTCACCGGCGGGGGAGGAGGAGGCTCACCCCGAGGGCGCAGGCTGAGAGTAGGGCTAGGAAGAGGAAGTAGGAGCGGGGGGAGTCGATGAAGAGGACCGCCATGCTGGCCAGGGCAACGGTTAGTATACGGGAGGAGAGGCCTATCAGCCCCGAGGCGCTCCCATGAACCTCCCCAGGGTAGAAGCGGCTCACCCACTCCATTATCACCGGGTATGCGGGGAGCATGAGGAGGCCTAGGAGGGGTATGAGGAGCCCTACCGTGTAGTCTCTGGGAGCTATGGAGAGGGCTATGAAGACCAGTATGGCAACCCCCGAGACGAGCCTTATATACAGGGTTCTGGCGCTCCTTCTAGCCACAAGCCCAGGTATAAGCGACACCCCGGCCAGGCCCAGGAGCATTGAGAGGGCTAGCGCGCCTCCAGCCTTATCCCCGAGCCCTACCTCGGAGAGGACGGGCTCGAGCCAGATAGACATGTTATCGAAGAGCGCAACCCCTAAGCCGAGTATAACGCCCAGGAGCCACACCTCCCTGCTCCTAGCAGTCCTGGCGAGGCTCGCGAGGGAGCCCCTGTATGGCTCCAGACTAGATGGGAGCCCGGCCACGATGAGGATCAGGCCAGCCAGGGCCACGAGTGCTGGGGGTGCTAGGAGTAGTGTTAGGCCTCCAGCCCTGTATAGATTGTATCCCAGGCCGAGCGCGTAGATTATGCCCAGGTACATTGAGAAGCTCAGGAGCGATACGACCAGCTCCTTCCTCCCCGGGTAGAGCCTAGAGGCGGCGGGAGCGAATGAGTTCAGCAGGAGGGGCTGCCCTACTCCCGCAAGGATCTGGCCAGCCAGAAGGATCTCATAGCTGCCCGGCCCCGCCAGCCTAACCCCGGCCCCGGCGGCGGTCAGGAGGGATCCCAGCCCGACCCCAGCCTTGAAGCTCCTATCCAAGAGGAGCCCGGAGGGTATGGTGAGTAGGAGGAAGAGTATGGGGTAGACTAGGGCTAGGAGGCCGACCAGCTCCTTGGAGACGCCAAGCTCTACGGCTACAAGGCTAGCTACGGGCGAGAAGGTAACCCATACCGCCTGGGAGGCGAATACTGAGAGGGCTAGGCCGGCTAGGAGCAGGATCCTCATCCCCGGTATACCTCCACAACCAGGCTCCTAGCCAGCGCCTCGGCCTCACCCGGATCTAGGGTCTCGAGTAGCCTAGCGATTGCGAGGCTACCCCCACTTGTCACCAGCTGTAGCACGTCCCCGCTGGCCAGCTCCTCCTCGAGCCTGGCAAGTATCATCCTACCCTCCTCGATGGCGGCCCTAGAGTCCTCTATGAAATCCTCGGCAACCCTCTGGTGGACAGGGGATAGGGTGAGGTGTATATTGTAGGGGGCTAGGCCCTTCACCGGGGTCTGGAGGCCGAGCACCCATCCCCGGGCTGTGATGCCGGCGTAGTAGGCTAGAAGGTCCTCCTGGCTTGGCAGTGTTAGGGCTAGGAGCGGGCTCTCAACAGGTGCTATGCTCCTGAAGCCTAGCCCGGCTAGGCCCCCTAGGATCCTGGACCTGGCATCTAGCACCATCCCTGCCAGCCTCCTGTATCCCTCATCGCCGAGGTACTTGTAGACCGCCCACGCGGCGGCCAGGGGGGCGGCGCTCCTGGAGGAGAGTAGGGTGGTGTTTATGAAGGGGTAGCCAGGCCAGGAGAGGTCCACGTATATGGTGTGCTCCTTCAGCCTGGACTCTCTGAATAGTATGAAGGAGACTCCCTTAGGCGTGTACCCATACTTGTGCATATCCATGGAGATGCTGGTTACACCCTCAACCTGGAACCCCCAGGGCTCCACCGGTTCCCCGAGCGCCTCCATGTGGGGCAGTATGAAGCCCCCGATGCATGCATCCACGTGGAGCAGGATCCCCCTGTCGGAGGCCAGCTCCGCCATATCCCGAACCGGGTCTATTGTGCCGTAGGGGAAGTTGGGGGCCGAGGCGACTAGGAGTATGGTGGAGCCATCTATAGCCTCAGCCACGGCCTCTAGCCTAGCCTTCATACTACCCGGCTCGACGGGGACCCTAGCAAGCCTCATGCCAAGGAGCCATGCCGCCTTACCCACGGAGGGGTGAACGGTCACCGGGGCCACTACCTTCGGGGCGGGGGCGGAGCGGCCATGGCGGGAGTAGTACTCCTCCCTCGCCGCGAGGAGGGCTAGGGCTATGCTCTCGGTGCCCCCGTAGGTGGCGGTCCCAACAGCCTCATCTACGCCGCCTGCAAGCCTCAGGGCGTAGCCTACAAGCTCCCTCTCCAGGGCTAGGGCGCTCTTGAACACTGTAGGGTCCAGCATGTTTGTGTGGAGGAGCATCCTATAGGCCTCCTCGGCAAGCCTCCTAAGCCCGTCATCACCGGCCTCGTATATGTAGGTGAAGAGCCTGCCAGTGGAGGGATCCGGGTCGCCTTGGGAGAGTAGTGATAACTCGGCCAGGATACTGTCTCCAGCCAGGAGGCAACACCCACTCAAGTGGGGAGCCAGAGGAGGGTTAAAACCATGACACGGGCCAGTCAAGCGAGAGCCTCCGGCCATCCACTAAGCCCCGGTTTGCTACTCTTCATCCCAGCCCACTTACTACAGTGCAACATTAGAGGGTGAAAGCTATAACCCGGCGCAAAACCGGCCTGCCCTCACAGTGGTATAACTTAGCCTTGCGTAATCCCCACTTATAGCGCCTCCCGACTCATTGGCACTGCATATCGCATAGATAACCTTACCCTCTAAGGGCTAGCCCCGCCGCCTCCATATATAGCCTGTTGGAGGAGAGCGCGACTTGAAGATTGTTCCATACACATGCTAGCCCAGATCTAGCGCCCCCATTACCTGGCTATACTATCTAATTTATCCTATAAACCCTCCTAACAGCTCACCCAGCTTATCCCGAGCCTTATTAAGGAGCCATCGCCTCCAAACACAATTCATATTATAACCTAGAGTATCTTTTGTTCGTCGTCACGTGTGTTTTGTTCCTACTATCCCACTAGCTTCCCACTGAACTGTTATGATGATTTATATCTTATCTTGTTCGTCGTCACATAACTCGGGCAACACCATTATTTGGTTTAAAAATTTTGTGGTGTGACGATGGTGCCTCTATGCAATCTCCGTGAAAACGATAAGGTTTATTAGGGGGAGAATGGTATCTAGTGTAGTACATGAATCCCGCTAAGGGATCACAAGGGCTCCAGAATTCCCGCAAAGGGAATAGAAAGATTAAATGCAGGCTTAACTGGTGGGTCAAGTAACCGAATAGATTAGGAATTCCCGCAAAGGGAATAGAAAGGCGGTGGGTGCAATCGAGTTACTACCAGCACTACGCGAATTCCCGCAAAGGGAATAGAAAGTTCAACCCCGTGTTTAATCAAATCATCGGCTAACAGGTTAGGGAATTCCCGCAAAGGGAATAGAAAG
>WAKG01000159.1 GCA_015523445.1 Desulfurococcales archaeon
CGTCAGATGTGTATAAGAGACAGAGGTCCTATAGCCACCCATGCTGTTCAGGGGTGGGCCATAATTGCCTAGGGCCCGGGGGAGGAGAGGCTCCAGGAGGGAGGGGGCAAACATTACCATGACTAGCGTGGCCCTAGCCCTAGCAGCGGGGGCCACGCTATACGCAGCCACAGGAGCCTCCATACTACCCGCCGTGCTCCTAGGCCTCATAACCCTCACCCCGGGCCTGTACCTAGCCTACCGGGGCATGCTACTTAGGGGCCTAGGCGCAGTCATGCTACTCTCAGCCTTCGCCGGTAGCCTATCGTATGTAGCGTACCTAGCCACCCGCGGCCCCCAGGATCCCCTCTACGCATCCCTAGGTAACCCGCTCACCCCCATCCTCCTAGGCCTACTAGGACTGGTTACTGGAGGCGTGGCTAGCTACCTGGGGGCCGTGTACCAGTGGGCCTGGCTGCTCGAGGCGTTATCCCTGGAAGATACATGGATGATAACCCATGGCCTCCTATCCTGGAGCCTCCTAGCCTACACAACCATACTCTCCATAGCAGTATTGAGGGCAAGGAGCATAAGGCATTTAGGTGCCAGGAGTAGCTTCGTGATTACAGCCAGCACGGCGGCGCTCCTGATAATATATATTGCCCACGTAGCCTCGCAGCCCCCGCCTGGTGCCGCATGATGCTGCTAGTGCTTGTCACAGGCATGCCGGGTAGCGGTAAGAGCCTTGTCGCATCAATGTTATCCAGCCTCCTAGACGCTCCTATGTACATCATGGGCGACATAGTGAGGGGTGAGGTGGCCAGGAGGGGTCTGGAGCTTACAGTGGAGAATGTGGAGATGGTTGCAAGAGAGCTTAGGAGGGAGATGGGCATGGCAGCAGTAGCCAAGCTACTCCTCCACGAGATCCGGGGCATAGAGGCTAACATAGTAGTCGTTGACGGGGTTAGGAGCCTAGAGGAGGTCGAGGTCCTCAAGGGGGCAGGGAGGCCCTGTATAGTGGCTGTACATGCATCACCCCTAACAAGGTATAGGAGGATGATGGCCAGGGCTAGGAGGGGCGATATAGACGGGTGGAGCAGCTTCAGGATGAGGGATATGGCAAACCTCTCCTACGGCATAGGAGGAGTTATAGCCATGGCAGACTACATGATAGTGAACGAGGCAGGGCCAAGGGAGCTGGAGGCCAGCGTCGCCAAGGTAGCGGGTGAGATCAGGAGTGGCAAGGGTGAGGGTTGTAGTGGAGGCGGAGATCCGTCCCACCGAGGACCCAGATAAGGTCCTTAAAGCTGTGGAGTCATTCTTCACCCCCGACACTGTCAGGGTGGAGGACCTAGGCTCCACCAGAATACTGGTAGCGGAGGCGGGGAGCCTGAGGAGCCTAGAGAAGCTCCACTGGCTACTCAGGGCGGAAAGGATCCTGGACGCCGCTCGTGGCATGCTCAGGAGGGGCATACATGGGGATAGACTCGTCTTCCACCTTCACAAGCAGGCAGCCTATGTGGGTAGGCTAAGCTTCGTCTCCGGGGACCATGAGTCCCCCATGGGCGCGATTAGGATCACAGTCGAGCATCCCGACCCCAGGCAGGTGGTAGACTGGCTAGCCCCGCCCACCGTTAGGGGCAGGCCTGTGTTTGAGAAGCCTATGCCAGAGTAGTGCTAAGCGCCCCGGCTTAGCATCACCCCTAATGCAAGGGCTCCTAGGGAGGCTAGAAGAGCCACCACTAGGAGGGCCTGGGCCCTAGGGCTCCCCTGCTGGCTAGGTAGCTTGTGGAAGGCGTACCCTCCTGCCGCTGCTGCTATGAGCCAGGAGATTAGTTTCTCTCCCACCCTGCCCGGGGTGGTGCCCATCTGGAACCATGCATCGGGGCCACCGTACTTGCCCGCGTTGATGAGTCCCGTTACTAGTATTAGTGCCAGGCCCGCAGTGGAGGCTAGTGCTACCCTCCTGATCGACCCGGCGTCCATACCCTTGTGGGCAACTAGTAGGGCTACAAGCCCTCCTATCCACAGGGAAGCACCTATGACGTGTAGTATGGCAATACCAACACTCATACCTTTTCCACCCATAGTGGGGGCGAGGACCTTGCCGGGGGCTTAGTATTTTGATATATATAGTTATTATTGTTATGTATTTGTTATATTACGTGTCAAAGGTCTGCCCTCTCCAGTATGTAGGCAGTAAAGGCTATGTGGAGTGCTATACCGATTAGCGTTGATAGGGCGTAGGTGCCCGCTAGGGATGTGGCATCCAGCATTATTCCCTGGCTGGTAAGTAGGGGATCCCTGATCACTCCCCCATTAGCAACCCAGTATAATAGAGAGGGCAGTGCGAGGCCAGCCTGGTAGGGATCGTAGGCCATCGCCTTCATCTGCTCCGCGGCGAGCAAGGTGTTTATGTTAGCCAGGTCCTCGGGGCTGGCGGTGGCAGTTATTTTGAGGCCAACATAGATCACTATAGCCGTAGACACGACTAGGTGGGTCACGAATCCGAGGACTATGCCGTGCAGGGACTTCCTAGCCATAGCCCCTATAGAAGCTGCGAGAAGGAGGAGGGGGAGAGCCCCCACACCAAGTAGGGCCCCGAGGCCTATGGCCAGGGGAAGATCCTCCAACGGAGGCATTGATCCCATGAGCACTGCGTTGGACAGAAACGCGGCTACACCTGTAGAGGCCGATATGAGGGATAGGACCAGGGTTACGGTTAGGACCTTAGCAGCTAGGTACTCCAGCCTCCTCACCCCCCGGGCCAGGACTAGCCTGGCAGTGCCATCGCTGAGGTCGCTGGCCAGTAGGTCGCCGCCGTAGAGTAGGGCTATCAGCCACATGAATGTGCCCAGATTCACTATCTCCTGGAACGATACCTGGCCTGTAGTCTTGAAGCCCATAACCACAGCCCAGAACGAGGGGTCGCTCACCGTCCTATCCATGCCATACCTGAGTATGAGAGATGATATTATGGGTAAGACTGCTAGGAACAGGAGGAAGTAGAAGCTCCTCTTCCTAACCTCCCTAGCCAGCTCCATCCTTGCAACAGCTATGACCGGGTACACTACTGCTCACCTCCTAGCACCGACCAGCCTAAGATACGCCTCCTCCAGGTCGTACCCTCTAGTCTCGAAACCCCTCACACCAACCCCCCTCTCCATCAACCGGGATATGACGGCCTGGGCCTCATCCTCGCTCTCCAGCCTAACCCTGACAGCCTGGGCTAGGACCTGTACATCCCTATAACCCATCTCCTCCACAATCCTGGCAGCCTCGGCTGGCCTAGGAGTCCTGACCAGCAGCACGGCCCCGCCTGCAACCTTCCTGGCCAGCTCGTCTATAGTGCCCTGGAAGAGTGTCTTACCCTTGGCTATAACGGCAACCTCATCCACAAGGTCCTGGAGCTCCCTTAGTATGTGGCTACTCACCAGAACCCCCACACCCCTCCGGCGTAAGTCGAGCACCAGCTCCCTAACCCTTGCAACCCACTCAGGGTCTAGGCCGGTGAAGGGCTCGTCCATGAGCATGAACTCCCTCTCAGCAACGAGCGCCTGGGCTATTAGGACCCTCTTCTTCTGCCCCTTGCTAAGCTTGCCCATACGCCTCAGGCAGAGATCCTCGACCCCCAGCTCCGCTAGGGCCTGCCTAGCCCTCAACCGGGCCTCGGCCCTGGGGACCCCGTCTATTACTGCTAGGTCTTCTAGTAGCCTGCATGGCGTCGCCCATGCTGGGCCTTCTGGCACCTCTGGCGTGTAGCCTACTAGACTCTTCATCCTCACACCCTCCCTGTGGAGGTCCTTATCATCTAAGAGCACCCTACCCTTGTCTGGCTTCACGAGGCCTAGTATGATCTTGATGGTGGTCGTCTTCCCCGCGCCGTTGGGGCCTAGGAGGCCTAGGACCTTGCCCCGGGCTATCTCTAGCGAGAGGCCGTCCACCGCCACTGCCCCCTTGTACCTCTTGCTTATCCCCTCAACCACGATCCTTGATGGCAACACAGTATACCTCTACAATCCACCCATTGATAGGTCTAGGGGCGGTTCATAAGCATTATACGCTACCAAGCCGTATGATTATACGTGAACTACATCCACCCTAATTATCCCCCAGGTTCCAATACATTCTAATGTAGCATCCCTAGAAGGGTGCCCGAGATTGGAGAAGGCCGAGGAGAAGGTGGACTGGTACAAGCTGAGCTTAAGGCTCCACAGGTTCTACGTTGGCAAGATTGAGACAATGCCCAAGGTGCCTGTTAGGAGCCTCGAGGATTTCGCCATCTGGTACACGCCGGGGGTTGCGGAGCCCTCCCGGGCTATAGCCAAGGAGCCCGACGAGAGCTTTGAGCTGACGAGCAGGTGGAACACTATAGCTGTGGTCAGCGACGGGACGAGGGTGCTAGGGCTAGGCAGGATAGGCCCCGAAGCAGCGTATCCTGTCATGGAGGGGAAGGCACTCATATTCAAGTACCTAGGAGGCGTGGACGCCGTGCCCCTAGTGCATAGGGTTAGGGACCTAGAGGGCTGGATAAGCCTCCTGAAGGCCGTAGAGCCAAGCTTTGGCGGGATCAACCTGGAGGATATAGAGAGCCCCAAATGCTTCGCCCTCCTGGATAGGGCTAGGGAGGAGCTGGAGATACCAGTGTGGCATGACGACCAGCAGGGGACCGCCGCCGCGACCCTAGCAGGCCTCATAAACGCCTTCAAACTAGTGGGAAAGGACATGGCCGAGTCCAAGATCGTCCTCTTCGGGGCCGGGGCGGCCAACATAGCGCTCTACAGGCTCCTCAAGGTATGGGGAGTGCCCCCGGGTAATATTGTAGTGATAGACAGTAGAGGCGTGCTCCACCCGCACAGGGACGATATAGACAAGCTGATGATAAGCAACCAGTGGAAGTACAGGATAGCCCTGGAGACCGGCGGTGGGTGGCTGAGGGCCGGTGATGGGATAGAGAAGGCCCTGGAGGGGGCAGATGCACTCGTAGCTGCTAGCAGGCCAGGGCCCGGAGTTATCAAGAAGGAGTGGGTAGCCAAGATGGCTAGGGATGCTATAGTCTTCGCTGAGGCCAACCCTGTACCCGAGATATGGCCCTGGGAGGCCAAGGAGGCGGGGGCCAGGATAGTGGCAACCGGGAGAAGCGATCTCCCTAACCAGGTCAACAACAGCCTTGTGTTCCCAGC
The DNA here is from genome assembly GCA_015523445.1 of Desulfurococcales archaeon. Lineage (GTDB taxonomy): Archaea > Thermoproteota > Thermoprotei_A > Sulfolobales > Acidilobaceae > S012-22. Next base: position 5,163 of record WAKG01000159.1, read on the forward strand.
CGTGTTCCGCGGGGTTCTCGACGTGAGGGCTAAAACTATAACCGATGAGATGGCGATCGAGGCGGCAGTAGAGATAGCAAGGTACGCTGAGGAGAGGGGGCTGAGTGAGGACTATATCATTCCAAAGATGGAGGAGTGGCACCTGTACCCAAGGGTGGCGGCAGCCGTGGCAGTTAAGGCGGTGGAGCAGGGCGTAGCCAGGAAAACCACCACCTACAGGGAGGAGCTGGAGAGGGCTGAAGAGATAATAAGGAGGAGTAGGGAGAAGCATGACCTGATGTTGGAAAGGGGCCTCATAGAGAGGCCCCCCGAGGGCCGCCCTTAGGCTTAGAGGGGGTGCATGTTATGTACGAGCCAGGCCTATACGTGAGGCCAGCCTCCGAGAAGGATCTGGAGAGGCTGGCCAAGCTCATATACAGGTTCTACTCGTTCAACGAGGAGTTCGACCCGGCATGGGCGCTGGATGAGGATGCAGAGGCCATAGCAAGGGAGCTGGCGGGGGAGTACATAGGCGGTGAGGACCTAGTTCTAATTGCGGAGTATGATAACGAGGTTGTAGGGTACATTAGGATTGTGGTGGAGGAGAATAGGATATTGGCATCCAAGAGGCTCGGGGTGATCAAGGAGCTCTACGTGCTCCCCCCATTCAGGGGTAGGGGTATAGCCTCGAGGCTGATAGCGGAGGCCCAGGAGAGGCTGGGTGATATGGGAGTTAAGCACGTCTCCGCAGAGTTCCCCGCTGCAAACTATGTGGCAGAAAGGTTCTACCGTGCTCTAAGCTTCAGGCCATACCTTAGCATGTACCTGAGGGAGGTGTAGGCCGGGTATGAGGATCACGATAAGATACGGTGAGGAGAGGGACCTGGACGAGATTACCGATATGGTCGTGAAGCTTAAGCTGCTCAACGAGGAGCTGGACCCACACTTCAAGGTTGTGGACGACCTCGAGGACCAGGTCAGGAGGTATGTGGAGGATGCTATAAGAAGTGGCGATACAATAGTCTTGGTGGCTGAGGATGAGGATACTCAGACCCTAGCCGGGGTGATAATAGCCAAGCTAATAGATAGGATCTTCTACAAGCCCAGGATGAAGGTCCTAATAACAGATTTCTACGTGAAGCCGGTATACAGGAGAAAGAGGCTGGGCACACTACTACTAGAGAGGATCGAGGCGGAAGCCTCCAGGAGGGGTGCAGGCATTGTAACTGCGGTATACCCAGCATACAACTCTATAGCAGAGCACTTCTATGAGACCCACGGCTTCGACAAGCTACAGGTGGAGAGGTATAAGCCCGTCACAGGGTAGCCGAGCATGGAGCTCTACTGCCCCAGCTGCGGCTACCGGTCGAGGAGGTACACCTACCGATGCCCCCAGTGCGGGTCACCCCTAGAAGCTAGAGACCCCCCATCCCCAGCCAAGGTCCTAGGGGAGGGAGACACGCCCCTTGTGGAGGACAGGTACAGGGGCCACAGGGTATACATGAAGCTGGAGTACCTAAACCCCACCGGTAGCTTCAAGGACCGCGGGGTAGCAGCGTCTCTCTCATGGGCATCTAGGCAGGGTTATAGGTGCGTTGTGGAGGACTCCAGCGGGAACACTGGCATATCCACAGCTGCATACTCCTCCCACCTCGGCATGGAGCCCGTCATAATAGTTCCAAGGACCGCTAGCCCGGGGAAGAAGAGGCTGATCAAGTCCCTCGGAGCAAGGCTAGTCGAGGAGGATACTAGGGAAGACGCTGCACGGAGGGCGGAGGAGCTGGCGAGAGAATGCTTCTACGTGGCCCATGCCTGGAGCCCCTTGTTTATATTGGGCACTGAGATTCTAGCTTGGGAGATCCCGAGGCGCCTCCTAGGCCTGCCCATATTCGCACCAGTATCCAGTGGCACACTCCTCCTAGGCCTCTACAGGGGTGCCCGTCGGGCCGGGGTTGAGGCTAGACTCTATGCAGTCCAGTCACCCATGGCTAATAGCCTAGCTAGGCTAGTAGAGCCAGTAGCTGTTCTTGGAAGTAGCCAGGGCATGCTAGATGCGCTGGTCTACAGGAACCCTCCCAGACTGTCTGAGATGGCTGAGGCCGTATCCCAGGGCGGAGTTTACATTGTTGGCTGGGAGTATGCATCCAAGGCTTATAACTGGCTTCTCCATAGGGGGTACATAGTGGAGCCATCCTCCGCCGTCGTCATGGCTGCGTACATGCATGCTGTGGAAAGGGGCCTTGTTGGGGACGCGATCCTGATCCTGACTGGGAGCGGCCTCAAGTACATGGGGCAGGTAGGAACCGGGAATCTTTAAGGCCTTCACAGCCCCGGATTTTTGTGGTGGCCACGATGCTAATCTACGATATGCACTCCCACCTATACGAGCATAGCGACCGGGAGATAGAAGAGATCCTGGAGGCAGACAAGACCCTAGTTATAGTTGCTGTTAGCGATGATGCAAGCAGCCTGGAGAGGACCTGGAGTCTGCATGAGGCCTATGATGATAGGGTCATACCATGCGGCGGCTACCATCCATGGAATCTCAAGGAGGGTGGTAGCGTTGAGGAGGCTAGGAGGGCTGCTAGGCTTGCTGAAAGGCTTGGTGTAAGATGCATTGGTGAGGTTGGCCTTGACAGAAAGTTCCTGCCGGGAAGTACGTGGAGCCTACAGGTTGAGGTGTACAAGCTTTTCATAGGCCTTGCTAGGGAGCTTGGGGCAATGCTCAACATACACGCCCCCGGTGCTTGGAGGGATGCGCTGGAGATGGCTGTCGAGGGCGGGGTTGAGAGGGGTATGCTCCACTGGTACACAGGTCCCCAGGACCTTATCATGAGTATAGCTGAGGCTGGGTTCTACGCCTCCATAAACCCTGCTATAAGGATCCAGGAGAAGCATAGGGGGATAGCCAGCTTAGCTCCTCTGGATGTTCTCGTGTTTGAGAGCGATTCACCCTATAACTATAGGGGGCTGAGGCTGAGCCCGCTCATGGTTAGGGAGTCAATGGAGACAGTGGCTAGGATAAAGGGCGTGAGCCTCGACACGGTTATGGAGAGGGCGTATATGAATAGTAGGAGGCTCCTGGGCCTTAGCTAGCCCGCCAGCTTTATGTCCAGTAGCTTCACCTCCACAACATACTCTCCGGCTTGCAGGGTGAGGGTCGCCCTATAGTAGGGGGAGATCACGAGGCCATCCATATTTACTAGGTCCATGGTATACTCTGGCATGCCCCATATACTAGGGCTGAAGAGGGGGTTAGTTGGGATCAGGTTTAGCGTTACACCCCGGGTGATGCCCCATGGGGCCTCCACGTCCCCCGGTATTAAGCCCACATCCACAAGCTGGCTAGGCTGGCCCCCTCGAGGACTGGTTAAGGCATTCCAGTCTATGTCAAGCTCGTCTGTTAGGTAGTACACTATGTACGCTGGGCCTACTCCAGCTGCGGGCCCAGCCTCCGCCTCCTGGCCTGCCAGCCTCAGGTATATGCTGGTCATGAAGAAAGGTTCGTAGAGCTGCGGGTTCTCCTCACTCCTAGTACCGTTGGGATATACCTTATAGGCCTCCTCCAGGAGCTCATCACTATATCTATACTCGAGCTTGTAGAGAAGCGTCCCGTTGGTAGAGTATGCCTCCACTACGCCGCTCCTCCCGGCAGGATCGTTGTTTACCTTGAATAGTGTGGTGGTGCCGTTGTAGCTGACCTCGTACTCAATGTAGGAGACCCTATCTAGCACCTCACCCAGCTTGAGGGGCCCAGTCTCGCTGAGCCGCTCCACAGGGCCTACGTAGGAGAAGTACAGGTATGCACCTATCGACCCCGATATGAATGTAACTATAAACAGCGCGATAATCAGGTTCTTAGCCGTCAGCGCCACACCCTTCCCCCAGAGGCCGGGCTAGATGAGGGTTAGAATTTAAAACCATAGAGCCCCCAAGCCGCCTGCTGGGGTGGATCAAGGGGTTGACGCTTGGGCTAGACAAGGGGACCAATGCGCAGGGACACATGGGGTGGATCAGTGTTAGGTGCAGGATCTGTGGGAGGCACCTCAGCCTTACTGGTAACTACCCGGGCACCCGGCAGTTTATAGTTGTATATGCATGCCCTAAGTGTGCTCGGGACTATGAGGCCTACTTCTGCCACGCCGATGCCAGGAAGGTTAAGTACACCTGCCCATACTGCAGTGGACCACTAAGGCCGCTCACACCGATACCAGCGGAGAGGTAGCATGCCCGCGGTGGAGGAGCACTACCCGGAGAGCCATGTAAGGGTCCTCAGGATACTCCTAGGCGACCGAGTAGTCTACTCCATAGACCATTACTCCAAACTGGACAAGGATCCCGGGCACTGTGAGGGTCCCAGCACAGATGGCTACAGGATCTGCTACAAGAAGCTGGGCAGGTGCACCGCAGTCATAGCCATAACCCCAGCAGGAGCAGAGCTGGTCAATCTAAGGCTGGATATCAGCCCCGACAGCGACCCGGGCCCCGTGGAGGCTAGGAGACTCTGCATGAAGGAGGCTGAGAGGCTCCTTGAGGTTCTGCTCGCTCCTTAGTGGGGGCAAGGATAGCAACTACGCCCTCTATAGGGCCCTAAGGGAGGGCTACGAGCCAGCCTGCATACTTGTAGCCAGGCCTAGGGCTAGGGACAGCTGGATGTTCCACGTTCCCAACGTTGAGCTAGCCCTACTCCAGGCCGAGGCAATGGGGCTTAGGCATATTGCTAGGCTTGTAGAGGTGAGCGGGGTGAAGGAGAGGGAGGTTAAGGAGCTATGGGAGGCCCTAGAAAGGCTTCACAGAGAGGTTGGGTTTGAGATGATAACAGTTGGGGCTCTGGCCAGCAGGTACCAATACAGGAGGATAGAGAGGATAGCAGACTCGCTCGGCGTGGAGGTCTACGCTCCAGCCTGGCTCATGGACCAGGAGGAGTACCTAAGACTACTCGTAGATGAGGGGATCAAATTCGTGATCACCAGAATCTCCACAATGGGCCTCCCCCACAGGCTCCTAGGAGCCCCAATAGGCCAACGGGAGGTAGAGGAGATAATACAGGCCTCGAAGAAGCATGGATTCAACCCGGCCTTTGAGGGAGGGGAGGCTGAGACCCTGGTAGTTGATGCGCCCCACTATAGGGCTCGGCTAAGGCTAAGAGCAGCCTCAAGTGTGCTGAGCGACTTCGAGGCGGAGCTTGTCATAGAGGACGCCTGGCTGGAGTGGAAGGAGCAGCTTACTAGTTCCCCTTGATGGCAGCCTTCAGGGCTAGTATCCTCCTCTCGATATACTCCAGGGCGTAGTCCCTGTCAACCTCAACCATGACCTCGCCGCCGAACTTAAGGTATATCCTGGAGGCCCTGCCTTCCTCGATAAGCTTCCTAGCCTCCTCCATCTCCCTAAGTCGGGCTTCAAGCTCCATCCTGGTGGGGGGCTGCATCTCCCCGGGCACCCCTCTTGTCGGTTTAAAAGAGTTGGGGGCTAGGCTCCCTGCTGGCCCTGTTGGGTCTTCTCCAGTATCTCTCTTATCCTAGCGTTTACCTCCTCCAGCTTCCTCCTCAGGTCTAACCTAAGCCTCTCCAGGCTCTCAATCCTCTGGTTTATTAGCTCCTTGGCATCGTCTATACTGGCCTCAACGCTCAGCCTGCCACCCACTCCCATGATTACGTGCTCTGTGTCCACTACCTTTGCCCGTATGAAGTTCCCTGCACCTATGGGTACTAACACCACCTTGTCGCTGCCCCTCTGCTT
>WAKG01000160.1 GCA_015523445.1 Desulfurococcales archaeon
GCCAACGCCCAGGCCCCAACACCAGGGCCAACCTCACCATAATACCCATCAGGTAATACCTTATCAACTACACACAAAACAAACAACACGCAACATCCCAACAAAAACAATCCTATGTAAACACCCCAGTAAACAAGCCGCGAGAAAACGGCAAAACAGCCCAACAAAGAACTTTAAGCCCCCACAACTCCAAGTAGATCTCTACGGTGCGGGGGTGCCCGAGCCTGGCCAAAGGGGTCGGGCTGAGGACCCGATGGCGTAGGCCTGCGTGGGTTCAAATCCCACCCCCCGCACCATTCTCCTCGGTCTTCTGTGGTTCTGAGTAGTCGTTTCACGGCTTCTTCGAGGCGCATCCTGAGGATTACTCTGCGCTTTCCGTCTCCGAGGTACTCCTCTACAACCAGGTATTGGTAGACTCGGCCTTTACTCTTGACTTTATGGACGTAGACGTACAAGGGGTTATGCACCCATGTTTCAGTCGAGTCTACAGCGGTGTTCAAGAAGGGTTCACCCCACATGGGAGTCATTCGCTTGAAAACATGCTGCCTAAAACGCCCCCATGTTTATGCAGGTTGAGCGTGTTAGCAGCTATCGCCTGAAGGTAGAGAGCTGAGACCAGCAGCATAGCCGTCTTCGAGTGGCCTGCAAGCAGCCACACGGCTCAGCCCGCGAGCAGCTTAGCAGCGAGGAGCAGCCAGGGGCTCTCAACCATTAGCCTAACCAGGGGGTTAAGCTCGAGTGCCCCAGCCCTAACAGCTGCCATCGTGGTGACAGAGTCGAGGGCCTGGAGCAGCAGGAGCCAGGCCAGGCTAGCCCAGCCTCTGCTTGAGGGCCTTCCAGGCCTCATGAGCATTCACCAGGCTAACAGAGGCCCTAGAGAAGCGCTTGGCAGCCTCCATTACCTCATTGTACACCCTGGCGTACTGCATCCTCAGCCTGGCATACCGCTCATAGAGGAGGTCCCCAGGCCTGTAGTGCCAGAAGCGTATCAGCCACTCCCTACTGGTCTCCCAGTACCACCTGCCATCCTGCCTCCGCCTCCGCTTGTGGAGGAGGGCCTCAGCCTGCCAGGCTCTCCTCTCCTCGTCGCAGTAGTTCTTCCACACCGTGACCCTGTACCTGTAGATATAGCCGTTATCGTAGATTGCCCTCGGGAGATGCTTCTCCGTGGTCATGGTTAGTATCAGGAGCCCCGTCCACGTCCTCATAGTCTCGATGTGGCCCACTATAGCGACTGCTAGGGGGTCGTAGGGGTAACGCTTTATGAGCTGCATCCAGGGACCAGCGTCGTCCCATATCAGGAGGGGGTACTTGCGCCCCTGCCTTTGAGCATCCTCGACCTTCTCCTCCAGCTCGAAGGGTGTGAATATGAGGTACTCGAGGGGGTCCCCTTCCCCGAGTATCGCGCTTGCCAGCTTGAGGGCCAGCGTGGACTTGCCTGCCCCCGTCTGCCCTTCTATCAGTACGATGAAGGCGTTATCTCTCAATAGAGACTCCTCGCATAGCTTCCTTGCAAGGCGCTGCCTGACCTGTCTGCAGGTGTGCTTACGGTGTTCTATATAGGGGTCCCCCATAATAATATCCCCCACTAGTCTAGCTCCTCCACCTCCCTAGTCCTGGTCCTCCTGAGGTTGATTGCCTGGAGGATCCTGAGGCCCTTAGCTCCCACGATGGCGAGGATCTCCTTGACCCCCTGGCGCTTCTGGCTGCGCTTGAGGACAAGGTAGTTATCCACGAAGCTCAGCATAACTGGGTCTGGCACCATCGAGGCTATCGCCCTGAGCGCTGCTATGGCCCTTATCTCCCCGCTGCTGAGGTCGCTCAGCGTGAGCTTGGCTCTACCCTTGGGGGCTGCTAGGAGTTGTATGGCAGCCTTGTGGGCGCCCGTTATCTCGTCCTCTATCGAGTCCCAGTCGAAATCCTCCTCGAAGCCCAGCGGGTCTATGGGGTGCTCCTCCCCCTTGGGCCGCTTCCTCTTAGCCAAAGATGCCACCCCCACCGATGCTGACCTGGTAGCCTAGCATGGGGAGGAGGAAGAAGATCATGAGCAGGACCATTAGGCCGCCTATGGCCATGTATCCTATCGCCTCGCCCCTCGAGACCCTTAGGGGCTTGATGAGTTTCTCCATGCTCTTGCTCCCGATGTAGGTGAATAGGGTCCTGGGGTCTAGCATGGCTCTGTTCAGCTTTATCCTCCTGCCCTGGACCTCGACCTCCTGCTCCAGTTCCTCCTCCCTGAGCTCTGGTATCTCGTAGAAGGCGTGGACGTTCTTGTCCACGATGTAGGCCTTGTAGAGCCTCCTGCCCACCCTCAGCTCCACTGGCTTGTACTCGACTGGGGGCCTGTAGACCCAGGTCTCCTTTCCATCCACCACTAGGACCTCTCCCGTCTTGGCTAGCCTAGCGTCCCTTAGCTCCAGCTCGCCTGGACTCTTCACCCAGAGGACAGCGGTCCTGGGCCTAGGCTGGCCCCCGCCCCTGGCGGCCTCCCTGGCTATGGCTATCAATCCGAGTATGGCAGCGAGCGCGCCCGTGAGGACTATCAGGCTGAAGAATGCATCCAAGGGTAGAGGTGCGGGCATGGGAGCCACCATGAAGCCCCCAGCGTTATCCCAGCGGCTGTAGAGCAAGATATTGGTGCCGTTTTCATGGCCACTCGGAGGAGGGTCCTGAGGAGGGGAGTCGCCCCCGTCCTAGTCGCAGCTATAATAGCAGCTGCAATCATCGGGGGCACAACGGTATACTTTCTCACAAGGCCTGCGAGCGAGTCCCCTCTAACCCCAGCTGGTAGCGACTACATCCTGGCATCGGTTACGGTAACCTACGTGGCCCATTCTAGCCTCGGCATAGGAGCGGAGTACTACGAGGTAAAGGTGCACCTCAACCAGTCCCTAGTGGGGAGTGGCCCTGTAGACATCTACATACTTGTGCCTAAGGGTAACGGAGAGTACGACGTAGTGGCCAGCAAGTCTGAGGTGATGGATGGGGGAGTGGTGAAGGCGCCCGTAATGGACCCCTCGAAGCCCCTCTACGTCCTGGCAGCCTGGAGGACCCCGCAGTACATGGGCGTACTCGTGGATGCTATCATAGTCCTTAGCCCGCCCAGCTATCCTGGCAGGATAGTCGAGTCGAGCACCCACTCTTGGGAGTCCTCGGTGCCAGCGAGCTACAGGATACACCCGAACATGCTGGCCCAGCACGTCAAGGTGAAGATTAGCTACTGGGACCTGATATGGGAGCAGTGGAGCGGCGCCTGGGGCCTGGCCACCGCCCTCAAGTTCACTGGCCAAGTAGTCCTCGGCATGCTCCCCTACGCTGGGGTCCTCTGGCTGCTCTGGTTCCTCTCAGCGGTTGCGAGGGCCCTCTCGGAGCTAAGCGTCGAGCCGATAATGGACTTCTTCTATAAGAACTACCAGATAATCAGGGGCATCTACAGCCTAGTGCTGAACGTTGTCCTGAAGCTTGTGGATCTGCTGACGGGGCCAGCGTCCTAGCGTGGCCTTGAGTAGTCCTGGAAGCGTCGAGGGTAGAGGCTCTTCAAGCCTATAGGCTAAGCGGTGACCCTGGCATGGTTACTAAGCTCTACTACTTCAAGTCTAAGAGGCAGCTCCTCGAGTGGTGCAGGGATAGAGGCTACTCGCTCAAGGCTTGTGAGAGGGCCTGGACTGGGCCAGGCTACTACTACGCCAGGGGGAGGGCCCACATCAGCAAGCACGTCCCGCACCTGGATAAGCGTAGAGGCGGGAAGCTGGGCGGAGGGCCCTGGAGGCATACCCACGACCTTGAGAAGGCCGTGTCCAGGCTCAGGGACGGGGTCAAGAGGGCGAGCGTTAGGGCTGCCAGGCAAGTGGCCAGGAGTATCAAGAGTAGCAAGAGGCTACGCCAGAAGCTGGCCAGAGCGATAGCTGCCAGGGCCGCCTCGAAGCTTGTGAAAGCTGCTAGGCAGCGCTGGTTCCGAATCCCAGCCGTCAGGCAGCTGGCATCCGAGATCTGGGAGTGGATACCTAGGAGGTACAAGGAGGGCAGACACAAGGTCTGGACCTACGTCATGGCCCTATCCCTCGCATACTACATTCTACATTTACAAGCGGGCCAAGGAGAAGGGCGTGGACCCCTACGCCTACGACTGGAAGGAGCTAATCGACTGGAGCCTAGGCTACAGGGAGGCCAAGGAGCTGGCTAGGCAGGTCCTAGGCAAGACAGTCGAGGAGATCCATAGGGAGAGCCTCGAGCGCTGGAGACACCTCAAGGCCAAGTACAATGACGAAGACAAGGCCCTAGCCAAGCTGGAGAAGGATCTCGACGAGGTGGCCAAGTGGGAACTAGAGCACCTCGACGAGATCATAGCCCCCTAGGGAGGGGTGGGAGCCGTGCCCGTGTATCAGGGTCCCAGGAACTGCTACGCCAGGAGGGAGGGCATCTATGTTAAGAAGGCTAGGAGGCCAGGCATTGATACCCTGGCAGAGGCCGCTGCTATAGCTAAGCTGATACTCAGAGACCTACGGAGAGGCCACACCTATGAGAATGGGACGTGCAGGAAGATAAGGATGACCAGATGGCTGACTGTTAGGAGGCTTAACTTCCTGAAGCTCCTGGCTAGGAGGCATGGGGCTCCGAGGCGCGTGGTCGAGACTGTGGACTCTCTGGTCGAGTACGTGCTGAGAGAGTGGAGGCTTCCAGGCGGGGAGGTTAGGGAGCTGGCTAGGAGGATGCTGGCCCGTGCCAAGGCGTAAGTGCAGGTACTACGTTAACATTAACTTCTTTGTTGACTTAGAGGGAGAGAAGCCTGAAGCTGTAGCATTCGCTAGGCGGAGGGGCTTGTGCACTAGCAGCGTGCTCCTGCACGAGTACAGGATCGCTGGCAAGCCTCCTAGGGCTCTCAGACTCGCCAGGGCCTATGGCATTAGGATCTATAAGGTTCCTGTCCTTAGGCTACGTAGGAGGGCCAGGGCTCTACTTCTAGAATGGGGGGTTAAGGAGCCCTCAGACAATACGGTATACGACGTGGCTCACATACTGGCCGCCAAAATCCTCGGGGCTTCGTATTTCGTTACAGCCGATGACGCCGCGTGTAGAAGGGCTATAAGGTTAGGCGTTTCATGCATAAACCATAGGACTGGTGAGGAGTATGCCCCACCCTGAAGTGGTTGAGATGAGGAGGAGGCTGGCTAGGATACACGACCTCGCCGAGAAGGCTGCCGAGAGAGTAGGCGACCGAGTCGTTGAGGAGCTCCTTGACGAATGGGCGGAGGGGAGGCTCACAACTAAAGAGCTAGTATCCACGCTCAAGAAGTTGGCTAGAGAGAATCAAGGATCACCCTAACCAGCCTATAACCCAGGTAGGCAATTCCTGAGGCTATGAATGCTACTAGTACGACTTGGATGGGGTCTTGGTAC
>WAKG01000161.1 GCA_015523445.1 Desulfurococcales archaeon
TGACTGTCGAGAAGGTGCCCTCTAGGTAGTTCTGGAATCTGGTGTACCAGTTGTTGGTTGCGTAGATACCGTCCCCTAGAGCCTCTAGCATCTCATCCTCACTCAGGCTTCCTGGGGCCACCTCGAGGTTGAAGGTCCTGGGGAGAACCCAGCCAGCGTTGCCAGTTGTCACGTCCCCCATAATCTTGGCAGTCTTGGTGTTGTGTAGTACAGTCTTGAAGACCCCCTTCTCGAAGATAACCTTATCCCTGGTTGCTACCCCCTCATCATCGAACCCGGTGAAGAGCGGCATAGAGTCGTCGAGGGGCTTCTCTAGGATCGTCACCGCATCGCTGCCTACACGGGAGCCTAGGCCCCTGTTCTGGAGGAAGCTGAATCCCAGTATTATAGAGCCAGCGTTAGCCGCTGAGGCGGCTAGCTGGAGGAGGTTCGCTGCTATCATGGGTCCTAGGAGGACCCTGTGTGTACCCGGCTCTACACGCTCGTGGGGTAGCTTGCTGCACTCCTCGGCTAAGCTGGCTGCTTGGCCTATGGCTCTTGCGGCCTTGACCCTGTCGTAGACGGTGCTTGTCCATGCCCACTGGCCGCTGGTGCCACCCTTGAATATCCTTATGTAACCGTTGAACGACGTGGACTCCTGCTTCAGGTCTGCCCTGTTGCTCCCCACTAGCCTGCGTGTAGTATAGGCTATACTTATCATACCCGCCGCTGTGCTGTGCTCTTCTAGCTCTAACTCGTCTAGCACCCATGACGCGTCTCCTTGTAGTGCCGTGTCCTTCAGTCTGGGGTCTACCCTGCTCTTCTCCTTCCCGCTGGGCTCGGGTAGCTCTGCGTATAGCGGGCTCTCCTCGAGCCTATCTATCATGTACATCGTCTTTTTGATGGCCTCCTTAGGGTCGTGGGTTGTATATGAGGCTGCTGCTATTTTTCCTGACTTGGCTAGGTATATGGAGACCTCGTAGTCCCTCCAAGACTGGGTTGTGGAGACCTCTCCGTTGGCTAGCTTGACCATCAGCTCCCTCGAGTCTGAGACTAGGATAAGGTACTCGTCAACCCTGCCCTTTACTAGGGATTCTAGGTCCTCGATCATGCTCCCTTCACCTCTACACCCCTGAGCCTGACATGGGGCCCGCCCATCCATACTGGGAGGGGCTGCATGGGCTCTCCCTTGCCACAGGAGCCTGCCTCGAATCTTAGGTCCTTCCCCACAGCATCTATCCTGCCGTAGTAGTCCCTAGTACTGATCTCCAGTACAACGTTCTTGAGCGGCTCTTCTATCCTGCCATTCCGTATCCTATAGGCCTCCAGCCCGACGTAGCGGGCTATCCACCTCTTATCATCTATATTCCATTCCATATACTTCTTAATGTAGACTCCGTCTTTGATGTCCTCTAGCATCTCATCTAGGCTGTAGTCTCCTGGGGCCATGTAGGTGTTGGCCATCCTAACTATTGGCTCGCTCCTGTAGTCGAGGGCCCTCGAGGCGGCGTTACTCTCAACCCCGAAACTGGCGGCCGTCTCCCTGTTGTGGAGGAGTTCCCTGAGGACTCCCTTGTCTATGAGGACCCTGGGCCTGGCGGCGACACCCTCATCGTCATAGAGATAGAAGCCCATGCTGCCGGGTATAGTTGGGTCATCTATGATCGTGACGTGCTCACTACCTATACGCTCCCCCTCGCCCATCTCAGTTCGATAGCTTAGCCCGGCCTGCGCCGCCTCCCTGCCCAGCACCCTGTCTGCCTCGCTGGGATGGCCTGCAGACTCGTGGACGGAGAGCCCTACTATCTCGGGGGACAGCACCACGTCTAGCCTGCGGGTACCCTCCATGTTCCTAGCCTTAACCAGGTTGACGTGTAGGCTATCCACGTCATCCTGGATGGAGCTGGCTAGATCCATGCCATCTAGGACCTCGAGGCCCCCGCTACCGCCTAGCTCCCTCCACCTATTAGCCCTAAGCGCCCCATGCTTCCCCGTTAGATTGTAGAAGACCTCTACCCTAGGAACCCTGCTAGCCACGAAGGCACCGTCAGTGTTGGCGATCACCTTCTCCTCCACAGACTCCCTATAGGCTACTGTGTGGGACTCGATCTCCATGTCTCCCTTCTTCATCTCAACACCGTTAAGGGCCTCCCTGACTGTTAGTATCTTGGCATCCTCGCTAATGCTGCTCAGGGGCTTTTTCTCAGCCACGCTATACTTGGCTGTACCTAGCCTGGCAGGTGCAAGCCTAGCCGGGCTCTTCCTGCTTGTGGCTGAGGTCCTAGCTGCAGAGATCGCTCTCTTAACAGTGTCTGCTATCGACTCCCACGATATGGTTGAGGCGCTGGCGAACCCCTGGCCGCCTCCCACATAAACCCTGACGGAGACACCGGTAGAGTCGCTGTATGAACCCCCGATTACCTTGCCGTTCAAGAGGTAGAAGTTAAACACGTTTAGGGAGTGATAGCGAGCCTCGGCGTAGGAGGCCCCCAGCCGGGCAGCCTCGTCTATCGCCCTGTATAGAAGCGACTCATCTATCAAGCTATGCCCCTCCATGGTAGGATTAGGGTATGCTAGGTATTATATGAGGCTTCTTCCAGGGGTCTGCGCCCTCCGTAATAGCTCGCCGGCTATTATTGGGAGCGTTATGGTAGCATCTCCATAGACCACCACTCTCCGGGATCCAGGCTTTACCTTGCCCCAGGATACTGCCTCCCGTGGGTGGGCCCCACTCAGGCTTCCATCATACTCGACGGCTGTGGTTAGGTAGACCGTGTAGTCTAGCCCCCCGCGGAACTGGCTCCACCAGATGGCGTGGTGCTTACTTATCCCCCCTCCTATTATCAGCGCAGTCGCCTTGCCCTCGCTTGGGAAGAAGATGTCGGCCAGTAGCTTCATGTCTCTGAAGTAGTCTATCACTATGTCTTTCCCTAGTCTTTGGGCCTCCATGAAGAGGCTGGTACCGAAGGCCCCGTCAGGCCAGCCGGGCACAAATACTCTAGCCCTTGACTCCCTGGCGGCCTTCAGTATGCTATTCTCATCATCTATAAGCTCCCCTGCCCTCCATAGGAGATCGCTTACCCCGATCCTGGATCCATCCCCTATACTCTGGAGCAGGCGCCTGGTGAACTCCTCGACGCGGGGCCCATAGCTGTCTACAGGGATGAGTATATTCCCCAGCCTGTGGAACCCCTTATCCAGCAGCTCTTCATCGTCGTATTCGAATGCCCCCCTATAGTAGGTGCCCCCGTTGGCCCTAGCTATGTCATGGTCCAGAGCCCCGGTAGTGGTTATCACGACGTTGAATAGACCACTACCAACAAGCTCCGCGAGCACCCCTCGGAGGCCTGTTGAGACCAGGTTGCCAGTGAATGTGAGTATCCTCAGCCTGCTGGAGCCTAGCCCCTCGACCAGAGTGTCTACAGCCTGGGCTAGGTGCCCGGCCATAAAGCCATAGATTCTACTGTAGGCCTCAACCAGTCTAGAGGCGTCTATACTACTAGCCCTGACATCCACTATCGGCTCCAGCTCCTCCAAGCATGCCACCAGCAGCCTTGAGTACCGTGCTGGAGCATTAAACCAGTGCTCCCTAGGCCTGGGGTTTAAAAGGATTTCATCATTGAAATCGGCTTCACCTCTCGTTGCAATCTATTACCAGCGGCCCACCGTGCAGGGGGTGCATGGGAGAGTGGCTAGGCGGGATAGGAAGGGACTATCCCCTCTCGTCGCGACGGTCGTGCTGATAAGCGCGACCATACTCGGGGGCATGCTGATCTACAGCTACTTCCAGGAGAGCGTGGACAAGATGCAGGGCCTCAGCGAGGGGCTGATAATAGACGTCTCCCAGGCAAGTCTATCCCAGACAACAAGGCTAGTCTACCTAGAGGTTCTCAACAACCACGATGTGCAGGTGTCTGTGACGGCAGTAAACGGTATCTACCCCAACGGTACCACTGTGCAGCTGCAGACGCAGGAGACACTCCCAATTCAGATAGCTCCAGGCGGCAAGACTAGTATAAACACTATAGTGACAGACCCAGGCATAGTGGCGGTATCCATATCATACCAGACTATAGACGGGAGGAACCTCACCTCGGAGCCGCAACAGCTAAAGTAAGGGCAGTCCCATCCCCCACCCTTCTTTCTTTCCATATCCCCTATGCTCCCCGGAATTGTGGTGGACTAGTATGATAAGGCTAAGGAGAACCCAGGAGGCGCATATAAGGCCTGTGCAGGAGATAAGACGGCTCCCCCCACCACCAGACGACTCGGTACTAGCAACATACACCATAGGCCCGGTCAGATACGTTATATACAGGGCTGGCGACGGGTGGCCCCGGCTAAGGGTATTGGAGCCGCCTTCACCTCCAGAAGACAGGTTGATGGAGCTACTAGCTGGAGCCGCCAGCCCGTCTAGCCCCGCAGAGGAGTATCACTTGGAAAAGGCTAGGAGTGGCTACGCCAAGATCTACCCATTAATACAAGACCCACACATAGAGGAGATAGCCGTTGAGGGGCCCAAGAGAAGCATAGCAGTAGTGCACAAGCACTACCCCTCAAGGTGGACCACCGTAGACCTAGAGCTACTAGAGGAGGAGGCAGACAGTCTAGCAATACAGCTAGCTAGGAAAGCAGGTAGGATGGCTAGCCTTGCAGTGCCCCTGGCAGAGGGGCTTACAAGGGAGGGCCACAGAATAGCAGTGGCATACTCCAGGGAGGCCTCACGCCATGGCAGCAGCTTCGTGATCAGGAAGTATCCAGAGAAGCCCCTAACAATAGCAGACATGATAGCCGCTAGGATACTAACCCCGCTAATGGCGGCATACCTCTGGATCCTAGTGGAGGCCCAGTCCTTCCTAGTTATAATAGGGAGTATGGGCAGCGGCAAGACCACGTTACTTCAGAGCCTAGCAGGTCTCATCCCACCATACCACAGGGTGGTTACCGTCGAGGACACCCCAGAGATACGGTTACCCACACCCCACTGGGACGCGCTAGTAACAAGGCCCAGGCCCCCAGGGGAGGAGATCGAGGAGATAGGACTAGAGGAACTGCTGAGATTCGCGCTAAGGAGAAGAGCGGAGCACATCATAGTTGGAGAGGTTAGGGGCCGAGAGGCCAGGCTACTAGCACAGGCAGTAGCCAGCGGCCACGGCTCTATGACTACATTCCACGCCGACAGCCCCGAGGGCGCTATACTAAGGCTGAGGCTAGACCCCATAAGCCTGCCCCCACTATTCCTCAAGGTGATCACTGCATTCATCCACGTCAGAAGGATCCCCGTGTACGGCGGCAAGGCGAAGAGGAGGATAACCAGTATAACGGAGGTCTCTAGTGACGAGCTCGCCACAATATTCACCTACGACCCTGCAGAGGACGTCCACGAGCCGCTGGAGCCCAGGAAGGTCCTAGAGAGGAGCACGAGGATACATGAGGCCTGGGCCAAGCTAGGGGCCCCCACTGGTAGCCTAGAGGTCGAGCTGGAGGACAGGGCAGCCCTCCTAGAGTCCATAGTAGGCCTAGCCCCAGACGAGGTCTACGAGAGAATCTCAAGGTACTACCAGGATAGGTACGGGGTGACAACGTGAATAGGGGTATAGAAGCCGTGGGGCGAGGCGTACTGGCAGCCATAGAATGGTACCAGACAAGCCTAGCCAGGCTCCTACTGGGCCCAGACCCAGGCCCTAGGGAGCTGAGGATTGTGAAGAGGATTGCCCCAGGCATGGCTAGGTCCATGATAATCCTGGGAATAGCCGGCATGACCCTATGCCCAGCCACTCCATACGCCTGCCCCCTCATACTAACTCCCATACTAGCCCCAATACTAGCCATGGCGTGGAGGCACGCCTGGAGAAGTATACTGGCCAACGGTATTGATAGAGAGATGCCAGCGCTACTAGCATACCTACTCCCCTACACCCACACACCACGCTACATAGTGGACCTACTAGCAAACCTGCCCCCCACAGCATTCAGGTGGAGCTCGAGGGAAGCCGAGAGGCTGCGCCTTATGCTGGCTAGCGGGGATGACCCCAATAATGCCCTCAAGAGGCTGGCAACCACGACTCCATCCAGGAGACTGTCCAGGGCACTGACAGACTACCTAGCAGCCCAGACACTGGGAGCGCCAAGGAGCCAGGTAACGATGACTCTCCTAAGCCACGCCCTAGACACCATAAGAGACTCGTGGAGGAAGTACACAGAGCTGGGGAGGACAATATCGGAAGCTGTAGTAACAGTCGTGATAGCCCTAGCGGCGCTAACACCAATAACACTACTAGCAGGCTCAGGAATAGCAGCTGTGGCGGCGCTGGCACTGGTAGCGCCGCTAGCCGGAGGCATAGCACTGCTAATAGCCAGGCCAAGCATGGGGGAGCCAAAGCCGGGCCCACTAGTGATACTGCTAGGACTAGCAGCACCACTAGCTGCGGGAGCCCTAGCCTACAAGGGCCTGCACGCCCACGCAATAGCACTACTCCTCCTAGCGGCGGCACCACTAGAATATGCTTGGGCGAGGACATCGAGGAGCCTAGTAGAGGCTGCTAGGAGCCTAAGACTGGCAGCGGAGGCTACCAGGTACAGGGGCGACTACGAGGCTTACCTAGAAGAGGCTAGGAGAGTTGCTGGCCCCCTGGTGGAGGCCCTGGCAGAGGCTATGAGGGTAGCAGGAAAGCTAGGGGCCTCAGGCGCCCTCCAAGGGATAGCCCAGGTCCTAGAGGAGGCGGCCAGGAGCCTGCAGGGGGTTAGGGGACCAGCCCTGCTACTAGCCTCACTGGCAGTGGCGTCGGTTGTGATTGGAGTATACACTGTGGAGATCATAGAGGAGGCGGCCAGCGAGGCAGGGCTAGCCACAGGGAGTGGCGTGGCCCGGGTGCTAGCAGCTGTGGCACCGATAGCACCGCTGCCAGCCTCAATACTACACAGGGGCGGGGCGCCCTCGATGATCCCGAGCATAGCAGCACTAATCGGAGTATACCTGATTCTATGAGAGCCCCTCCACAACCCTAGCCTCGTAATACGTGATCCCGCCTACCCTATCAACGATAGCTATTACAGGGGTAAACCCGTCTCCAGCCGCCAACCGGCTCCACAGGCCTAACCTCTCGAAGGATAGGCTCCCACCCTCCTCCACCACGAGGAACTCCACCCTCCTCGAGCCAAATGAGACCCAGAGAGTGTTATCCCTAGCCCCTGGCCTGGGCTTCCTACC
The DNA here is from genome assembly GCA_015523445.1 of Desulfurococcales archaeon. Lineage (GTDB taxonomy): Archaea > Thermoproteota > Thermoprotei_A > Sulfolobales > Acidilobaceae > S012-22. The sequence goes on from WAKG01000161.1 coordinate 7,190, forward strand.
CCTCCTCCTCAGATCCATGTATAC
>WAKG01000162.1 GCA_015523445.1 Desulfurococcales archaeon
GTGCAGGAGGGAGATCTGCAGGCCCAGGGATACAGGGCTCTACACATGGTGGCTAAGCCTCCAGCCCCCCATAATACACTTCCTAGCGGATAGCGTGGAGACTGCAGAGGCGATCCTGGAGTGCGGCGACAGGGCTGGCTTCTCAAAGCTAGGGTATAGGGCCCATAGGACGGGGCTTATACACGTGGAGGCTGGGGCAGGGGACAAGCTTCACCTTATACTACCGGCTCCATGCATGGAGGCACTAAGCCTCTGCACAATGCTGGGGGAGTATAAGAGGAGGCTGGCCAGGTTCATGGAGTGTATGCTAGGGGCTCCCTGCACACGGGGTGGCTAGCTGTGGAGGATCTTGTGGATAGGATGAGGAGGGCCATGGGGCTCACGCTCTACGAGGCCAAGCTCTACCTAGCAATGCTCCGCGGCGCTTCCAACCCGAGGGAGGCCAGCGCCTCCAGCGGGGTCCCTCTACCCAGGATCTACGATGTGATTAGGGCGTTAGAGGCTAAGGGGCTGGTGGAGCCGGAGCCCGGGGCATGGTACAGGCCACGTACCCCTAGAGCGGTGGCGGCGGCGATGCTGGCCAAGCTGGAGGAGGAGGCTAGGAGGAGGAGCGCGGAGATACTTAGCATAGCAGACCTTCTGGAGGCCGAGGTTAGGTCATCGATCCAGGGCACGGCTATGGTACAGATACAGGGCGCCTACAATATAGTATCGGCGATAGCAGAGGCGGCGGTGAAGGCTCCGGGCCTCTACCTGCTAGCGGGGCCCCAGCTCTACTCGAGGCCAGGCCTCCTAGTCTCCATAGCACGGGGCACAACTGGGGTATGCCCCAGGGTGAGGATCCTGCTGGGCGGCGAGGCCCAGGGGCTAGTGGATAGCCTTGAGGCCAGTGGTGCCGAGGTTAAGATGACCATCTTCGACCCGGTATCCATGGCGGCTACGCCGGAGAGCTTGGTAGTTGTTGTGGAGGACGCTTCTAGAGAGGACCTCTCGGGGCTGGTTGTTAGGGATCCGGGGCAGGCGGGGCATGCCTACAGGGCTCTAGATAGGCTGTGGGGTAGCCTTGGATAGCTCTGCTAGGACCTTGGAGGGGTCGTGGACCGGTAGGTTGCATACCCTATTACGGCACAGGTAGTAGGTTGGCCTCCCGTTGACTGGTATCATGCTTCTCGTGTAGGGGGCTATCCTCGCTACTGGATCCCTTGTTGAGGGGGTTATCCTTATGATGGCTAGGCTGGGTGCATAGAGCTTTGCGGCCTCGATCTCTAGAGGGTCTCCATCATCAGATGGTAGAGCTATTACTAGCTCCTCCCCGGGGTCTAAGAGCATCATTGCCCCTGTAAGGAGTGAGGTATAACCTGCTGGCGCCTCCTCTAGGTGGCCCCACAAGCTTTTCAGTGCCCTCCATGCAATGTCCCTGAGCCATGGCTCTCCTGTTATCTTGTATAGCATTGCTAGTGCCTGGATCATTACTGGGGCTCCTGGAGGATAGGATGAGTCGTAGGCTTCAGCCGGTGCCCCGGCTAGGGGCGAGTCTGCATCGGCTGGTAGCTGGAGTAGTGTTCCATCCCTCAAAAGCTTACTCTTAACAGCCTTGGCCAGATCTAGTGCGTCCTGGAGGTATATGGGGTTCTGGGTTGCTTGGTGGAGGGCTATCGCCGCCATGGCTGTGTGGGCGTAGTCGTCTAGGCTCCCCTCAACACTGGCCTCTCCATCCATGTAGGAGTGGAGCATGGTGTCTCCATCCATGTGCCTCTCCTTAATATGCCTATATGCCCCAGTAGCGGCCTCTAGTATATCCGGGTCTCTTGTGGACCTATATAGCTCCGCTAGCGCCCTAATCGTCATGCCGTTCCAGTCTGCCAGCACCTTCTCATCCACCCTAGGCCTAGGCTTAGACTTCTCCCTGTAGGTCCTAAGCCTCTCTAGCATCCCATCTATTATTTGCTGGGCCTCCTCCACGCTTATCCCCTGCTCCGCCGCTAGCTCCTCGGGCCCCAAGGCTAGGCTGATTATGTTCCTCCCAGTAAGCCTCCCCGTTGCCTCGTCACGGTAGTTGCCCTCCCTCCTAAGCCCGAAGACCTTGACGGCCAGGCCTGCATCTTCTCCCAGGGCCTCCTCTACCTCCCTCAGCGTAAACGTGTAGTAGAGGCCCTCCACGCCGCCTGACTCCGAGTCTATGGCGGAGTAGAAGCCGCCGTGCTTCCCCCTCATCTCTCTCAACAGAAACCCTGCCACCCTTTTAGAGTACTCCAGGTACCTATCCCTACCGGTAGCCCTCCACGCCTCAACGAGGAGAAGCATGAGGCCTGCCTGATCGTATAGCATCTTCTCGAAGTGGGGGAGATGCCAGTACCTATCTACAGAGTACCTGTGGAGCCCCCAGCCCACATGGTCCCAGATCCCCCTCCTAAGCATCGTGTCGAGGGTTAGGGTCACCATATCCCTGGAGGCTCTGACCCCGGTCCTCCTCCAGTAGCGGAGGAGGAAGGAGTATAGGTGGGGTGTGGGGAACTTGGGCCTAACGCCAACCCCGCCGTGCTCCCAGTCGAAGGCAGCTGCGATCCTCTCATAAGCCCTCCCTACAGGGTCCCACCCTGGCTCCCCGGGCCTAGGCTGCCTTGTATAGGCTAGTGTTGTAGCCGCTCTCTCGGCAACGCTCTCCAGGTCCTCCCTGCGGGTCCTCCACATCTCCTCCACGGCCTCCGCTAGGTTGAGGAGCTCCTGGCGGGGGAGGTAGGTCGCGACGTAGAAGGGCCTCCCGTCAGGTAGAGCTATCACTGTTAGGGGCCAGCCGCAGCTGCCTGAGGCGACCTGGCAGTACTCCATATAGTACGAGTCCACGTCTGGCCTCTCCTCCCGGTCAACCTTTATGTTTATGAACACCCTGTTGAGCACCCTAGCTACCTCAGGGTCGCTGAAGCTCTCCCTGGCCATTACATGGCACCAGTGACAGGTTGAGTATCCGATAGAGACTAGGAGGGGCTTATCAAGCCTCTTGGCCTCCTTCAAAGCCTCACGGCCCCAAGGCCACCAGTCCACTGGGTTGCATGCGTGGAGCCTTAGGTATAGGCTCCTTTCATGTATCAGCCTGTTTGGCTTTCTACACTCTACCAACCCACTTGGCACCGCTGTATATGGGTTTGCCGAGGTGTTTAACGGCTAGTCTGTACCCAGGTATGCTACTGCCTCTATCTCCACCTCCGCACCTTTGGGCAGTGCAGCTGCTTGGATGACCACCCTAGCAGGCTTGTTATCCTGGAAGTACTCCTGGTAGACTTCGTTGAATTCGGGGAACCTGCTTATATCCGCAAGGTAAACAGTAACCTTAACCACATCCTCCAGGCTTCCTCCAGCAGCCTCCACCACTGCCTTCAAGTTCTCGAGAACCCTTCTAGCCTTCTCTTTGAAGCCGCCCTCCACCATCTCACCTGTCTCAGGGTCTAGGGGTATCTGGCCCGATACGAATAGCCAGCCGCCGGCAACGACCCCCTGGCTGTAGGGGCCTACAGGCTTGGGGGCCTTACTAGTGTAGATTGTCCTCTTCACCACTCCTGCACCATTGGGTATCGGGTATACTTAGTGTATTATAATATGTTGCACGGACATCCTACCAGCCTCGCTGGGCAGTAGGCCCGTGGGCTCTAGGCCCCACCTCTCCTCAGCTTCCTCTAGGATTGCAGATATGGCTTCGGGCATTTCTATCCCCGCTAGGTCCTTAAGGTTTCTCGGCCTATACTTTGCCGGTGTTACCTCTCCCCTTGCCACCCTGTCCAGCCTAGGCCTGATCACCCTGTGTAGGACCTTCATGTCAGCATTTATTAGGAGCGTGGCGTGGTAGAGATATGCTCCATAGCGTATATGGGCAGCACCACCGGAGACCTTCCACCCGTCAACCACTACATCACTAAGATTCTCTACCCACGCCCTGATCCCTAGCCTGGCCAGTGCGCCTAGTAGGAGGCTTGTACCCCTCCGGTACGCATCCTCAACAGAGATCCTGCCGTCAACCCGCTCTATCAGGGTTATATTTAGGTTCCCTTCATCATGGTAGACAGCCCCGCCTCCACTACTCCTCCTATACACGGGGACACCAAGCCTATCAGCCTCCCCACACCTAACCTCTAGGCATGGCTCTAGGCCCCTACCGATCACAACCACCCTCCTATTGATCCATAGCCTAACCACTCCAGGCCTGAGGCCCCGTGCCACAGAGTCTAGGAGGGCCTCCTCCACTGCTAGGTTCCAGCCAGGGCTCCTAGACTGGTCGATAACCAGGTGATACCTGCCCCCCACCTCTTCACCGCCTCTCCGCAAGCTCCCTTAGAAGGGGTATCTCCTCCAGCTTCTCCTTAGATAGTAGGTCCCATAGTATCCCCGGGGGCCTGGGGGGCCTATCCACTGTTCTCGTTAGCCTAGTGGGGGTTGCTATGTAGTCCACCGGCACGTCATAGGGGTCTTGGGGTAGCCTCTCTGAGATCACCTGGAGGTCGTGGACACTGGTTGCTATAGGCACGTCTCCTCCTATAAGATTGAGTTCCCTCAGTATTGCATACTCTAGCTCGGCATAGCCCTCGCCCTTGCCAAGCCTCTCCCCCCACCTATTCACCGCCACACTACCCTCAACCACGAACTCGACTTTTGGAAGGCCTTGTAGGTCCTCAAGCCTATGTAGTAGCTTACCGTATATGAATGCGCCACGTATAGTGGAGGCCCTGGAGTAGAGGCTGCCTGGTATAGTGGAGGGGTCGAGTAGGAGGAACCCGCTCCTAAGCCTAGGTGTGGGCATGAGTAGTAGCTTGCCCTCCCTTAGCGCAGCCAGCCTTACAGGCCTCTGGGGCGAGTCAGGATTGACCTTGACCAGCCCAGCCCGCCTCCACTCTGGCAGGCTGGTGATTCTTCGGGCGGCATCTCCTGCCCCCTGGAAGTTGGGTATCCTGCCGTGTGGTGGTAGCGGTGGCCTGGCCACCCCTGTCGAGGCTAATTTATCCCATATCATCCTCCTTACTATATCCTTATCTCTACGTGTAATCATTCTATTGCCACCATGATTCTGGCCTGATGACCTTAGCCGAATATATGGTGTGGAGGGTTTGTAATCTTGGATAAGTAGCTAATAATACGTGGTCATGCTTGGCTATTTCCTGGTGATGTCTATTAGTATGAGTGTCCCAATTACTATCATAGACTGTATTATTAGGAGTGGCTTCGAGATATCCGGCCCGTAGCCCAGCTCCCTCCACCTATTATATATCATTGCACTAGCTATATTCTGTACTATGAATACCATTGAGAGGAGCGCCAGCCTAGCCCCTATGGGCCTACTAGCTATCCTGTATACGAGGATGAATAGTATCCCTGCCAATATGAGCTCTACCACCGATAGCCCGATCAATATCTCCCAGTAGCTCAACACTCCTCCCCACCCAGTATCCTGCATATAGACTCATATACTATATCCCAGTGCTCCTCCGCCTCCCTCGAGAGTATGAATGGACTACCATATCCCTCCCCCACCCTCACTATGAGTCCATTCCTCAATAGCACATTGATGTGGTGCAGAACGCTCCTATAGTTTAGGCCAAGCTTCCTGGCAAGCTGGTTCACATTCAGCGGCTCCTCCCTTATTAGTAGTAGTATGCGGGCCCTTGTCGCTCCTCCCCTGCTTGCCTCTATCAACCATCTCACCAGAGCCCTAAACTGCCTCTCCCATGTCAAAGGTTTACATCCAATTCATGTAAAAAGGAGTGGTTTGGTGATATAGTGTTTTTCCTAGGGCATTAGCTCGCCCGTCACCGAGGCTACGAACCAGATATTGTTTACTCCATGCCCGGTTGTGTCTCCACGGGCCTGATCATTAATCCATAGGTATAGTGGCCTCCCCTTGTAGACTAGCTGGGTCATGCCGTCATCCCTTATAATGTAGCTGAAGTCTGTAATGTTGAGTGTTGATGGTACCACTAGGCTACTTGGCGAGTACACGGGCCATCTCTCGGCGCACATGCCGTAGCAAGTGCTCTTGCCATCCATATCCATGGCAAAGAAGTAGAGCGTCATGCCATCGCTGGTGACTAGGTATTCTCCAAGATCCTCCTTGACTGCCACCATAACCGTGTAATCTGGCTTCGCTACAAACCACACACCCCTAACTCCATCTCCATATACATCACCGGGCTCCTCATCGTTTACGAAGTAGTATAGCGGCCATCCCTTGTATGCTACCTGCATTGACCCGTCATCCCTAGTTATCACTGTAAAGTCGTTGGGGTCTAGCCCTGGAGACGGGTTTATGTTGTCCACGTAGAATGGCGGCCACCTCGCTGCACATTCTCCATAGCACTTACTCTTACCATCGTAATCCTTCGCGAAGAAGTAGAGCGTCATGCCATTTGCATCTACTAGGTAAAATCCTATGCCGGGCTTGTAGGCTAGCTTTACCGTGTACTCTTCTCCTACCTGCATCATCTCTGTTGTAGTTATGGTTGTCGTCATGGCTACTGTTGTTGTTAGTGTGCTTGTTATTGTGGTTGTTGTGCCTGGTAGTGTGGTTGTTACAGTTACTGGGGCCTCAGACTGGGATATACCGTAGCCTACTGCCAACCCTATTATTAGGGCGGCAACTACTCCGCCCAGCGTCCTTGCATCGACCACTATAATACACCACAGTTCATTAT
>WAKG01000163.1 GCA_015523445.1 Desulfurococcales archaeon
CTCCACGAATATTCTAGGCCCCCCGCCCCCAGACTTCTTCCTCCTCCTAGCCTCCTGCTCCTCCCTGAGCTCTGCCAGCCTCCTCCTAGCCCATAATAGCAGGTTCTCGGCCCCCTTGTGCTTTGGCGCCACGGATAGGAACTCCTCCAGCGCCTTGATCTTCTCCTCCAGGGTCTTAGCCTCACTATACTTTGCTAGCTTGGCCTTCGCCTCCGCAGTTAAGTTAGCAGGCATCCCGTGCTACCCCCGGCTAGGAGCCAACATCTCCCCCGTGTTGAACACCATATAGCTCTAGGGGCATTATTAGGTCTACCCGGGGCCCAAGCCCTCCCTATGATCACCGAGAAATATATCCCTATCATACATAAATGCTGAGAGGGTCATAGAAACACTGTGGAGGGTCCTGTGGGATTGGAGCTCTGCATAGTAGTTGCGGCTAGTGAGAGGCATGATCCTAGGCATATAGCTAGGGTGATGATGGCCGCCGAAAAGGCTGCCAGCGGGATAGATGCTAGGGTGACCATAGCAACGAGCCCAGACGAGGTACCCCAGGGCTGCAGAGGCCTAGCCGTGATACTGGCAACAGGCGGTACAGAGCACCTACTCCTGGAGGCCTCCAAGCTTCACAAGGGGCCAATGGTTGCCGCGGGCATACCTATGGCTAACAGTGTTAGTAGCCTGGCCGAGGCGGCACCCCTCCTAAGGGGCAGGGCCCATATAGCAGTGCTGCCAGGCCTAGACGGTAGCTCTATCGAGATGCTGGGCGACGCCATCCACGGCCTAGCAGCCGCCTCCAAGGTGTACGGCTCAAAGCTACTCCTAATCGGGGAGCCGAGCCCCTGGCTGATCCACGACCCCACCCCCCTCATCGAGAAGCTATCGGTAACAGTGGAGCTCCTAGAGCCCTTAGAGTTCGCCTCCACGGTCCACAGGCGGGAGTGGAAGGAGGCAGAGGAGATCCTATCCAAGGCCGAGGATGCAATGCTAGCCCCGGGAGAGCCTGAGAAGAGCCTAGCAGTTGCTAAGAGCGTATTCGAGGAGGCACGCAGCCGGAGGGCCACGGCTGTATCTCCTGCATGCATAAGGTTCCTCCACCTAACCGGGGCAAACGCCTGCCTCGCCCACGCCCTCCAGCACGTCGGGGGCGTGGTGGTAGGATGCGAGGGTGATGTAACAGCCACGCTAAGCCTCCTCCTAGCCAGCGAGGCCCAGGGCGCCCCGGCGTGGCAGGCCAACATTGCAGGGGCGTGGAGAGACAGGCTCCTCCTAGCCCACTGCAGCGCGCCGCTAAGCATGGCCAAGAGGTTCAGGCTGAGAAGGCACTTCATAACGGGTGGAAGCGTCACTGTCGAGGCGGCGCTAGCCCCCGGCGAGGTTACACTCCTACGCCTAGACCCCTCAGGCAGGGGCGCCATAGTGCTGGAGGCTCCCGTGCTAGACCCGGAGCCAGGGTTGGAGATGCAGTGTGAGACCCAGCTCCTAGTAGAGGCCCCGGGGCTGGCCCTGGTTGAGAAGGGCACCGGGAACCACTATGCCGTAGCCCGGGGAGGGCTGGGATACAGGCTTAGGGCTGCAGTTGAATCCCTGGGCCTAGGGCTCCATAAGCTAGAGTAGAATGTGGGCTATACCCACCCTATCGGTTAGGACCTCAGCCCCCGCCAGGAGGCCCCTGCCCTGGGGCATGTGTAGGAGGGCTATCGCCTCGTCGGGGGCTAGCAGAACCAGGCTGGGGCCCAGCGGGAGGCTTGGATCCTCTATCCTAGCCTTAGCCTGCATCCCAGTGTACTGATCCCTTATTATATACGCGGTGTCACCCTGTAGTAGTACCGTTGCGCCCCGGGCAACACCGTAGTCTAACAGCTGGTCTAGGACATGCCTGGAGGGGTCCTCATCCATGGTGCAGGAGCCGATGGAGTCCAGCAGCTTTACCACGGCTTCTATAGAGTCTAGGACCTCGCCCCTGCCCGGGCTAACCTCCTCCTCGCCTAAGACCAGCCTGAGGAGGGGATTCAGGGCCAGCCTCCTCCTGTAATCCAGCACCTGCAGCTCTCTGGCCAAGTCCTCACTACAACCCCGCCTGAGCACCTCCATAGGCAGACTGGGCTCCTGCAGGTGGGGTGCTAGCACTATGGCCGCTGCCCTATAAGCCTTCTCGAGGGCCCAATCGTATGATCCCGCGTAGAAGTCTATCCAAGCCTTGAGGAGCGTGGTTCGGGCCAGCCCCTCTAAGGCCCTAGCTAGCCTAGCCTCCCCCAAGTACCGGCACCTGCCTCATGGTTGCCTGGGAGAGGGTTTATCTCCTAGCCCCTGCCCGTGCAGGCTCCCAGCCTCTTCATGAGGGTTAGAGTAATGTATAGGCCACGCCTCACCTCGGGGTCTGAAAGCATCTTGAGGAGCTGGGTTAGGGTTGGGGGTTCCTCCGGCGCTTCGATGGGGGTTGAGGTTATGCAGCTTGCCTTATCCTGGAGGTTGTCTAGGATCTCGAGTAGGCTGGGGTCCCCGCTTGAGGCGGTCTTGAGTAGCACTACTGCAAGGGCGTCCAGGATCCCCTGCTCCTCCTCGATCCACTCCTCTATCTTAGCCACCTTCTCCTCTATCCTGGCTAGCCTATTCTCCACACTGGCCCCCCGTGGGCTGGATTGAATTGCTGATGGGTTAAAGTGTGTTTGAGGCCTCTTGTTAGGGCGCTTGCTTGGGCTGGTATGACTCGTTAACGTCAACAGTTATCGTATACGCCTCGCCGCCTATCACGACTACTATCTCGATCTTGCTGGGTATGGTATCGGCGGGTGTTGTCAGGGTTAGGGTGGTATCACTTATCATCTGAATGCAGATAGCGCTTGGGTTCCTTTCGGTATTCACGGTTATCGTGGCTACAGGTCCCTCAACCTCTATGTTCGCCTTAGCCTTCCAGCACGGATCTGGCAGGGCCAGGCTCACGTTGACGGTGAGCATGCCCTCCCTCTCATCGAGTTTTAGGGTGACTGTCTTGACGGTCACCCATCCCTCCCTAGCCTTCACAGTCTTATCAACCTTCACCTTTACCGCCTCCACCGGGCTAGGTGTTCCGGGCTCGGGCTCCCCGGGTATTATCGTTGTCTGTCCAGGCCCTCCTTCTTCAGGCATCTCTGTAGTTGTCGTGGTTGTTATAGTGGTTGTAGTGGTGGTTCCAGCATCCTGGCTTGGCACCTGTACCTCTTCAGGGCTTGTAGTTGGCCCGGTCCTAGTCAGGGTTGTTGTGGTTGTGGTCCCAGCCTCCGTTGTCACTGTGGTGGTTATCCAAGGCTCACCTACCGGCTCACTCGTCTCCGTGTCTTCACCGCTCGTGGCTGGGCTAGTTGTTGTACGGGTTACCGTACCAGTTACCGGGGCTTGGGTACCCGTGGTCTGGGCCTCTTCTCCCCCGAGCTGGATCGCCACTCCTATAAGGACAATGAGTATTAGGGCGGCCCCCAGCGAGGCTATCCTCGCATCCACAAGCATCACCTCCACCCTTATAGTTAATACTATGATCCAATGTTAAGTCTAGGCTCCCGACCGGGGGTGTTCGACTCCCTAGACCGGGTTAGACTATAACCCCTATGGGCACACATACAAGTGGCGGGGGTGCTCGCGGGCTTGAAGCTCAGGATTATAGATGTCACCCCTATAGGGGAGCGGCTGATCGCCTCCTACCTCCTCATGGAGGGTAGTGAAGCCCTGCTTATAGACACTGGGCCCAGGAGCACGGTGGACAGGGTGTTGGAGGCCCTCTGGGAGGAGGGTGTGAAGCCCAGCTACATAATCCTCACCCACATACACCTTGACCATGCAGGGGCGGCTGCCGACATAGCTAGGGAGACTGGAGCTACCATACTAGTCCATCCCCGGGGGGCTAAGCATGTAGTGAACCCGGATAGACTCTGGGAGGCTTCCCGGGCAGTCCTAGGACCTGTTGCAGACCTCTACGGGAGGCCGAATCCCGCCCCGGAGCACCTGGTTAGGGAGGCAGGGGATGGCGAGGTCCTAGAGGCTGGCGGGCTTAGACTAAGGATCATACATACTCCCGGCCATGCTAGCCACCACATGAGCATACATGTCGAGGGGAGGGGCCTAATGTTCCTCGGAGACTCTGCAGGGATAGTGATCGATTATATGGGGGAGAGGGTTGCCCTGCCCAGCACTCCTCCGCCCTTCAAGCCCCAAGCCTACATTGAGAGTGTGGAGAGGATGATCAGGCTAGCCCCCTCCGAGGCCGCGCCGGGCCATTATGGTACCCTGACAGATGCGACCAGCTATCTCAGGGGCCACCTAGACCAGATAAAGAGGTGGATGGGCCTGGTCGAGCAGGCGCTGGGCGAGGGGGTAAGCGACGTGGCTAGGGTGGCGGAGTATGTGGCGGATAGGGATGGCACCGCCAGCAAGCTATACTCCAGCAGTAACCCGGTCATCTCCCAGATGTTCTATATGGGAACTATATGGGGGCTAGTGGAGGCCCTAAGAGGCCGTAGCTAGGCCCCTACCATGTAACGTATGTTATCCTCAGCCTCCTGCTAGCCTCATCGAGGAGGCGCCAGTCCTCGTAGCTCAGCCTCCACCCCACCGCGCCGGCATTGTCCTCCACCTGCTCCGGCCTCTTGGCCCCGGGTATTGGTATCACAGTATCGCTGTACATGACTAGCCAGTTCAGCGCTACCTGGGCTGGAGTCTTACCGTACTTCTCCGCCACGTCCCTTATCTTGGCGGCGAGCTGTAGGACCTGGAGGTAGTTATCCGGGTGGTAGAGGGGATCCCCGCTCCTTACGTCCTGCAGCTTCTGGGCCTCCTCCAGGGTGTACTTGCCCAGTATAGCCCCCTTGGCTAGGGGGCTCCAGGCCAGCAGGCTCATCCCATTCTCCTCAGCGTAGGGTATAAACTCCTCCTCTGCCTGTCTCTCCGCCAGGTTGTAGCGAACCTGCAGGACCTCTACATCCACCCTTGAGAGGCAGCTCCTGGCTGCGTCAACAAGCTCTACGGGGAAGTCGCTCAGGCCTATGTAGTTGATCTTGCCTAGGTTCACCAGCCTCTCGAGGGCCTTCATGTACCCGCACGTGGGGTGATTATGCCAGCATGGGGGCCAGTGGACCTGCATGAGGTCTATGTAGTCTACCTGGAGCCTCCTCAGGCTCCTATCCACGGCCTTGAAGACGTCGTCGTAGGCCAGGAAGTCGCCGGGTATCTTGGTGGCTATGACCACCTCATCCCTCTTAACATCTAGATCCTTGAGTGCCCTGCCCACGAACTCCTCGCTCATCCCCCTACCATATACCATCGCCGTATCTATCAGGTTGATACCCTGTTCTAGGGCCTTGGCTATGATCGCCTTTGCAGCCTCATAGTCTGTCAGGCCCCAGGTCTGGCTGAACTGCCAGGCTCCCAGGCCTATCCTCGAGACCTTCACACCCGTGGTTCCAAGGGTCGTGTACTCCATCCACTTCACCTAGACCCCATCCGTGGTAGGCAATGGGTATATTAGGTTTTCCCGATATATAGGGAGCCCATACTAGTCCTCAAGCACCCTAGAGATGAGGAGCCACGAGGGTATGGAGAGCGCTGCCATGGCTAGGAGGAGCGACACCGGGTCCCTATCCACACCGTAAACCCTAGCCTCCACAACCACCTGCTCCCCGCCACTCCAATCCTCCCCAACGATGCTCTCAGGGCCCCCTAGCCCCACATCACCTCCAGCATCTACAGGCTTGACCTCCACACCTTCATGAACAACAA
>WAKG01000164.1 GCA_015523445.1 Desulfurococcales archaeon
CCCCTATACTGGCCTCCCCGCCCCTCTCCTCTAGGAGCTTAACCAGCTTCTCCTCTGGCAGGCCATCCCTCAGCGCCTCCCTGCCCCTCTCGGTGAGCTCAAGCCTATCCTCCTCCTCTACCCGCACCCGGGCAAGCCCCTTCTCTTCCAGGAGCTTGGATACGCTGTGGAGCGTTGACTCTGGCACCCCTATCCTGGACGCCACCTCTCCTATAGGGCCCCCCCTAACCCCGGCTCTAGCCATCGCCTCCAGGATCCTATACTCGGTCCAGCTTACCGGAGTCTTCGCCAAGACGGTGGACCCCACTAATGGGCCGAAGGCGGGCCTGGTATATATCTTAGGGGCTAGTCGTGGGTGTAGACTAGGGTATACTCCTCCCCCACCGAGTCTATCCTAGCGAAGCCGTAGCGTATCAGCTGGAGCCTAGAATCCACTCCATAGCCCCTGAGGGCGGCCTCGGCGAGGCCCTCCTCGACCTCCAGCTCTAGGCCCTGGGGCTTTAGTAGCTTAACCCTCACGGAGTCAGTCTCCTTCACCCACTGTACTATGGGGAGCCTCTTGCTCCTAGCATACTCCAGGCTGTCACCGGTGTATACCAGCCTACCGCCATCCACCCTATAGTTGCCAAGGCCCATGAGCCTCACCTCCCCCCGGGCGTCCCCCCTGTTCAGAAGGACCACGTCCCCGGGGCACACTCTGATCACCCTGCTATCCTGTGGCCTCTCTGGGTGCCTGGGTATAGTGGCCTCCATGCACTGGGGCTGGTCTACGGCTAGCCTCTCCGGGTCGTGGACGTACATGATCCTATCAGCCATGTTATCGAGCATCTTCCTGTTGATAGCCGCCAGGTTGGCCCAGCTCAGCGTGACATCCCCTGGCTTGACTCCAAGGCTTATGATCGCCTCCCTTATAGCCTCGGGCAGTATGCCCCTCCTCCTAAGCCCAGATATGGTGCCGAACCGGGGGTCATCGTAGCCTAGGAACTTCCCTGGATTCTCCTCTATCAGCCTCCTTATATAGCTCTTGCTCATTATGAAGCCCTCCAGCTTTAGCCGGCCGAAGTGGATGAACACTGGGGGCTCCCAACCCATACACTTGTACACGTATAGCTGCTTCTCCGTGTTGACCTGATGCTCCTTGGCCCTGAGCACGTGGGTTACCTCCATGATGTGATCGTCTACGCTGACCGCCAGGTTGTATGTGGGCCATACAATATACTTGGACCCTGTGAGGGGGTGGGGATGCCTATTAGTGTCTATGATCCTAAGTGCTACCCAATCCCTAACGCTTGGATTAGGATGTGATAGGTCAGTCTTAACCCTGACAACTGCCTCTCCCTCCCCGTACCCGCCAGCTAGCATCTTATCGAATTCCTCAAGGTGCCACTCGGGGGGATTGGACCTAGTTGGGCATGCCTTGCCCCTCCTCAGAAGCTCCCTTGCATCCTGCCCGCAGGTGTCTATGTATGCACAGCCCCTCTCGATTAGCCTCCTGGCCACGTCGTAGTAGATATCCATCCTGAGGCTCTGTATGTGCTCCTCTCCCCATTCGACCCCCAGCCACTTGAGGTCCTCCTTGATCAGGTCGTAGGCCTCCCTCAACGGGGTCTTGGTCCTGGGATCTGTATCCTCGAACCTCAGGATCAGGGTTCCCTTATAGATCTTGGCGTATTCGTCGCTGAGTATAGCGGGTCTAGCGTTGCCTATGTGGATCACGAAGTCAGGGTTAGGGGCAAACCTTGTCCTCACCCTCCCCTCCAATGCCCCGGGTAGGGGTGGTAGGCGAGGCCGCTCCTCCTTCTTAGCCCTCTCCTCGAGTAGCTCGGGGTACTCCTCCTCCAGGATTCTCCTCTGCCTATCCAAGGGGAGCTTGTTGACCTCCTCCACGATCCTCGATGCGAGCCTGGCTATCTCCCTAGCCCTGCTCCTCAGCTCGGGGTGCTCCCCTAGTATCATACCCATTACGCTGCCAGCCCTAGCCTTGCCTCCGTGCTTGACAGCGTTCTTCAGAGCGTAGCCCCTAACCAGCTTCTCTAGGTCCACCCGTATCTACCTCCAGTATCCTGATGGAGCCGCTGGGGGCTATCACGTATATGTACCTCTGCCTCTCCCCCTCGAGGCCCCAGGCTATGTATACTATAATCCCCTCAACCCCTGCCCTGAGGGTCCTGGTCTCCCCCTTCCCGGTTAGTATGTAGGCTAGGATCGTCCCCGGCCTCACTGTATCGCCCTCACGGGCCCTATGATTGACCTGTACCCCAAAGGCTTCCACCAGGCTGACTCTAGTCCCAGGCTCAACAAGTATAGCCTTACCCAGCCATGGTATGTAGAGGGCGAATCTCCTCTTCACAACAGCCTCTACCGGGTCCAGTATGTGGCTCGATAACTGCTCGTAGGGGGCGAGTCCCAGGCCCTGGCCCTTGCAGGGTCTCTCTATCCTAGCCTTGCCGTCAAGTGGCACCAGGCACTCTACAGATGTGTAGCCATCCAGGTAGGCACGGGGGAACTGGTAGTCCATGGAGGTGTACTCCATCTACTTCTCCCTCTCAACCACGAACCTGGCTAGGCTTCTGAGGAACTCCCTAGCCCCCTCATCCCTAACCTTATCAAGGCCATCTAGTATGGATAGGGCCTTCTCCATGTACCCCCTTGCAAGGTCCTCAGCGTAGCTTAGGGCCCCGGTCTCCCTGATCAGGTTGGCAAGCTCCTCGTACCTCCCCTCTGCCAGTAGCTCCTCAACCTTCTCCCTGCCAGCCTTCTCGACCGTGTATATGAGGAGTATCGTCTTCTTGCCCCTCCTCAGGTCGTTATAGACGGGCTTCCCGGTCTTCTCTGGGTCGCCGTAGACGCCTAGTATGTCGTCCCTTATTTGGAAGGATATGCCCACCATCCTGCCGTACTCGCCCATTGCGGAGACCACGCTACTGCTAGCTCCGGCTGCGATGGCCCCCAGCTTTGCCGAGGCCTCTATTAGGGCCCCGGTCTTGAGGTACACCATGTTGAGGTAGTCGCTGACCCCGACATCCCAGGTGTTCTCATACATCATATCATAGGCTTGTCCCTCGGATAGTTTAACACAGGCCTCGGCTAGGACCTCGTAGGCTTCACTATCCCTGAGGAGCCCCTTACTCTTAGAGTCGCCGACCATCATGAACGCGTAGGCGAAGAGCAGGTCTCCAGCTAGTATAGCGGTTGGCTCTCCCCAGACCTTGTGGACTGTTGGCACACCCCTCCTATAGTCGTCCCTATCCATTATGTCATCATGGATCAGGCTGAAGTTGTGTATGGCTTCTACAGCACCCGCCAGGGGTACTGCCACGGATGCCGCAGTAGGGCCGCCCAGCATGCTAGCGGTTGCCAGAGCTACTGCTGGCCTAACCCTCTTCCCGCCAGCCCTGATCAGGTGGGTGGCCGCCTTGTATATGTACCCGGGGTCTCCGCGGAGCTTCTCCCACAGGTAAGAGTTCACTATGGATGCATATCCAGCCAGCATGTGCATGAGACTGTTACTCATTCCCACTGCTCCACCATGAATAGCCTGGTCTATTGTGGGGGATTTATGTTGAATAGCGCCTCCTCCAAAGTAGTGCCTCCACCCTCCCCCTAGAGATATATCCATCCACGTCAATACCCCGAGCCTCCAGCTCCCATCTGAGCCTTCCATACACGACAACGGGGGCTAGCCACAGGTCCTCAACCCTCCTAGACCCTGTCATGAATAATATCGTGCTCAACTGGTAGATTATGGACTCGAGGAGCCTCTTGGCGGCATCCCTTCCCCCGTTAAGCAGGGCCCTCAGCACCGGCAAGGCTACCCCTGCCATGTCTGCTCCTAGGGCTATGCCCTTCCCTGCATCCAAGCCATTCCTAACACCCCCACTCGCAATAATGTAGCTCCCAGGCGCTGCCAGCCTAGCCTCAACTATGGAAACTGCTGTAGGGTTACCCCAATAGTCGCTCAGCGGCCCCGCAGGCCTGAGGGGGGCCCCATGCCTCTTCTTCGACCTTAGGACCTCAACCTTTATCCAGTTAGTGCCTCCTAGGCCGGAGACGTCGAAGCACCTCACACCGGAGCGGTAGAGGAGTCTAACCACCTCCCCGGGTATGCCTGTCCCAGTCTCCTTGACTATAACAGGTACGTCCAGCGAGTCAGCGATCTCAATGATCCTCTCCACTACCCTCGAGTAGTAAGGATCACCTTCATCCTGGTATGCCTCCTGCCCCGGGTTGAGGTGTATTGCTAGAGCGTCGGCGTTGATCATCTCCACCGCCTTACGGGCCTCCCTAACACCATATCCCCGTGATAACTGTGGTGCCCCCAGGTTAGCCACTACAATAGTGTTGGGGGCCGCCTCCCTAGCTATCGAGAATGTTGATTCTAGGCTTGGATCCTCTATAGCTGCCCTCTGGCTACCTACACCAAACGCGATACCCATCTCCTCAGCCAGCGATGCGAGCTCCCTGTTTATCCAAGCAACGTCAGGGTGGCCGCCAGTCATTCCAGTGATCATGAGTGGTGCCTTGAGCATCTTACTGGTGCCACAGAAGCCCGTGGAGAGGTCCACGTCATCCAGGTCAATCTCAGGCAGGGGATTATGCACGATCCTAACATTCTCTAGGAGCGTGGATTCCCTAGACTCCACCCCGGCCTCAGCCACCATCCTTATATGCTCCATCTTCCTGGACGAAGTCTCCCCCAACCCCTGGCACCCAACAGGCCAGGGCCTGGGCTACTATATTATATGAACCCTGGTAGTGCATAGACAAGCGATGGGTGGATAGCTTCATGGGGTACAAGGTTGAGAAGGTTAAGTTCCCCTGTGGCGGGGAGTATTGTAGCGGTCTCCTCTACCTGCCCAGCGGTGACGGGCCCTTCCCCGGGGTAGTCATGGCCGGAGGCTTGGGTATAGTTAAGGAGATTCATGCCGATGACTATGCAGGGTACTGGGCCTCCCGGGGCGTGGCGGTCCTCTCATTCGACTATAGAAGGCTGGGGGAGAGCGAGGGAGAACCTAGGCTAGCCATATATCCAGAGGATCAGCTGGCCGACTACAGGTGCGCGATCAGATACATGAGGGGCAGGGAGGAGGTGGATGGTGACAGGATATGCCTGTGGGGCACCAGCTTCAGCGGCGCCCATGTATTATCCCTCCTATTATTCCCGCCTAGAGGTGTAAGGTGTGGAGTCGCACAGGTACCCATAGTCTACATGCATAAGACTTTAGAGATGCATCACGGCAGCATCTCACCACTACTCTGGCTGGCAGAGGAGGCTAGGGAGGAGTGCTGTAGGGGCGAGTATGGGAAGGCTGTAATCCCGATAGCCTCCCAGAACCCTCCGGGCCTAATAACCAGTGGGGAGGCTGTGGAGTACTATATGGAGCAGGCTAGCAGGTATAAGACTATGGAGAACAAGGTCACGATAGACAGCCTGGATAGGATAATAGGCTATAACCCAGGCTACCAGGCAGAGCTGGTGTCGAAGCCTATACTATTCATAGTAGCCGAGAGGGATAAGACGGTGCCCACAGGGGACGTGATAGAGGTTGCATCAAAGGTTAAGGTGGATAAGAGGCTAGTACGGTACATGGCAGGCCACTACGACGTCTATAAGGACCCTCTCAAGATAGATGTGGCCAAGCTGGAGCTAGAGTGGTATAAAATCCACTTAGAGGAGAGCTAGCAACTAGGACCCCCTAAGGGCGCCCCCGACAGCTCCACCTATCATACCCAGCAGGGCCTTGAACAGGAACATCATGAGGGCGAGCATGGAGCCAACAGCCAACCCGGCTAGGAAGCCCGGGGGGCCGAAGATCGAGCCGATGAGGATGAATAGTAGGACCACAGCGATGCCCCCCAAAGCCCCTGCTAGGAAG